>DJWZ01000093.1:0-2365 GCA_002449535.1 Prevotellaceae bacterium UBA7017
CGTGTGCAAAGATAAGATAAATATCGCGAAAACCAAAACGAAAACGAAGATTTTTTTATTTTTGCTTGTATTTTTCATTTTGGCATGAAGTCGCGTACAGTCCGCAGTATGTCAGCATGCCGTTGAGCATCAACAACTCGTAGCCCATGTGGTAGGTGGTGTAACGGCTGACGGCAAGGCTGATGACATAGCACAGCATCGGGGCTGCTATGCAGATAACTGGGGCATGGCGGCTCTGCCTGTTGCCGTGGAGCAGGGCAAAGGAGAAAAGCCCCAACAGCGGACCGTAGGTGTAGCCGACAAGGGTGTAGATGACATCGATGAGGGACGTGGTGTCGCTGAGGCTGAAGCAAAAGACGCACAGCGCCAGGAGCAACGCCATAGTGAGATGCGTCCTCTTGCGCAGACGCTCGTCGTCGGGACGCTCGCAGATGTCAATGCAAAAAGTGGTGGTAAGGGCTGTCAGCGAACTGTCAACGGTAGAAAACGACGTCGCCAGTATGCCGAGCAGGAAGATTAGCGGAGTATGCCCCAGGGCATAGCGTATTAGGAGGTCGTCGGGATTGGAGGGCAGGGGAGTGCCTTGCCGGTTAGAGAGAATTACGAGCAACGCCCCTAACAACAGGAAGAGCGCATTGACGGGCAGGAAGGCTACGCCGTAGGTGCACATGTCCTTCTGGGCATCGCGCAGGCTCTTGCAGGTGAGGTTCTTCTGCATCATGTCTTGGTCAAGCCCCGTCATGACGATGACGATAAACGCCCCCGAGAGAAAGGACAGCGCAAGGCTCAGGGGGGAGAAATTGCCTACAGGGCATATATGCCTCATATGGCTTATAAGCCCCATATTCCCTGTATATCCCCCAAGGCTTTGCCCTACCTGCCATATTATGATGATGAGCGTGACAAGCATGCAGAGCGTCTGCAGCGTGTCGGTCCATACGAGCGTCTTGATGCCGCCCCGGCGGGTGTAGAGCCACACGAGGGTGAACAGCATGAGGATGGTAAGGGATATGTGCCACCCTAACATGAGGCTGATGATATAGCAGGGCACGAAGAACTTCGCACCGGTGCCGAGCAGTTTTGACAAAAGGAAAAAGGACGCCCCGGTCTTGTAGGCAGCATTGCCGGCGGGCTTCAGGATGGTGTAGATGGACGTGACGCCGTGGCGGTAATAGTAGGGCAGGAGAACGTAGGCAACGATGACATACCCCAGGATAAAGCCGGCGCAGACCATGAGGTACGAGAAACCGGAATGTATCACCATGCCCGGGACGCTGACAAAGCTGACTCCCGAGATGCTCGCGCCAACCATGCCGAAAGCCACCATGTACCACGGCGACTTACGCTCGCCACGGAAGAAGACATTATTATTACTCCTTGAAGCAGCCAGACGGCTCACCCCAAGGAGTAAAAGGAAATAGGTTATTATGACAATGAGGGTCATTTAACCGTTATGAGGTAGTAATTCTTCTTACCCTTCTGTGCAAGGAGGTATTTGCCGCCGATGAGGTCGTCGGAAGTGAGGGGACGGTTCTGGTCGGTCAGCTTCTCCTTGTTTATAGATACGCCGCCGCCCTGTACCATCTTGCGCATCTCGCCCTTGGAAGGGAACACCTTCACGTCGTCGCGGGTCAGCAGCTCGATGGCTGGCTGTCCCAGCTGGTCCTTCGGAAGGGTGAAGGTCTCCACACCCTCAAAGACATCGAGGAAGGTCTGCTCGTCGAGCTTCTCAAGACCTTCCTTCGTAGATTTGCCGAACAGGATGCTTGAAGCTTCGATGGCGGTGTTGAGGTTTTCCTGTCCGTGGACAAGGACGGTAACCTCCTCGGCAAGACGCTTCTGGAGCACACGGCGACCAGGGTCCTGCTGATGCTCTGCAACGAGGGCGTCGATGGTCTCCTTGTCGAGGGAGGTGAATATCTTGATGTAGCGTTCTGCATCGTCGTCGGAAACGTTCAGCCAGAACTGGTAGAACTTGTATGGAGAGGTGCGGGCAGGGTCCAGCCAGATGTTGCCGCTCTCTGTCTTGCCGAACTTCTTGCCGTCTGCCTTGGTGATGAGCGGACAGGTGAGGGCGTATGCCTCGGTGTCATTGCCAAGGGTGCGGCGGATGAGCTCTGTGCCGGTGGTCATGTTGCCCCACTGGTCGTTGCCGCCTAACTGCATCTTGCAGCCTTTCGTCTGATAGAGATGCAGGAAGTCGTAGCCCTGGAGCAACTGGTAGGTGAACTCTGTGAAGGACAGGCCGTCGCGGGCTGTGCCGTTGAGACGCTGCTGCACAGAATCCTTTGCCATCATATAGTTTACGGTGATATGCTTGCCGACGGTACGTGCGAACTCAAGGAAGGTGAAGTCCTTCATCCAG
>DJWZ01000093.1:2422-12445 GCA_002449535.1 Prevotellaceae bacterium UBA7017
ATCCAGTCGTAGTTGTTGACCATCTCGGCAGCATTAGGCTCGTTGGAATTGAAATCGAGGAATTTAGCCACCTGTGCCTTGATGCACTCCTGATTATGGTACAGGGTGTCGGCGTCAAGAAGGTTGCGCTCCTGTGACTTTCCTGAAGGGTCGCCAATCATGCCCGTCGCTCCTCCTACGAGGATGATAGGCTTGTGGCCACAATGCTGCAGATGACGCAGCATCATGATGCCGCAAAGGTGACCAATGTGGAGAGAGTCAGCCGTAGGGTCGGTACCCAGATAGGCTGTTACCATTTCCTTCTGAAGCAATTCTTCTGCTCCAGGCATAATCTGCGCGAGCATGCCGCGCCACTTTAGTTCTTCAATGAAGTTTTTCATCGTCTTTTTTATATTATAGGGCCTATATGCCTTATGGGGCTTATGGGGTTAATTCTTCACTCCCACCTCTCACCTCTCACCTCTCACCTGTCACCTCTCACGGCACCGGGTCATAGCCCGAGCCACCCCAGGGATGACATCTTAGCAGACGTCGTATCGCGAGATATAGTCCGCGAACGGGACCGTGTTTGATGATTGCTTCCTTAGCGTATTGTGAGCATGTTGGCGTAAACCGGCACGAGGGGGGCGTGAATGGCGATATGCACACTTGGTAGAATGTGATAGGTGCTATCAGGATTGCTGTGCCAATATTTCGGAGCCACGTTGCAATAGGTTGCATACTTTCTTAGTGATAACGCTGGTAGGATAGTGCTTGTTGTCAAGCCAAAGGAACGCTACGGAGAGTGGCTTGCTGCTCGTGAGAAGCTGCTTGTTCGTACGGTATGCCTCACGTATCTGCCGCTTTACACGATTGCGATCGACGGCATTATGGAAGAGACGTTTCGGGACGGAGATGAGCACCTGCGTACTGTCAGACTCTCTGAATACCATCCTCAGCGGATATGCCTGCAAACTCTTACCCTCTCCCGGCTCAAAAAGACGTTCGATGAGCAGATGACTGCATAGGTGCTCGCATTTGGGAAAACCGTTCTTCTTCATGTCTCAATCTCTTCCGTGCTGCTCTCCCTTGTCGTTCTCTATTCCTCAGCCTCTTGCAGATAGTGACGCAGGGCACTTGTCATGGAAGGATACTTCTCGGTAGGAGCTTCTATCTCCAGGGAAAGACCTGCGTTGCGTGCCGCCTGGGCAGTGGCAGGACCAAAGGTTCCAATCTTCAGGTCGCCGTCCTTCAGGTTTGGGAAGGTGTCTTTGAGGGCTTTTATGCCTGTAGGCGAGAAGAAAAGTGCCATGTCATAGTCGAAAGCCTTGAGCTCTTCTTTGGAGAATGTGTTGGTGACAGTGCGGTACATTACACACTCCGTATGGTTGAGACCATTCTTGTCGAGAAGCTCTGTGACACAGTTGCTGGCAACATCGCTGACAGGGACAAGGTACCTCTCATTCTTATGTTTTACCATAGATGGGATAAGGTCGTCTATCTTGCCAGAAGAGCCAAAGAATATCTTGCGCTTACGATACTGGGTGTATTTCTGAATATAAAGCGCTATCGTCTCTGTGACACAGAAATACTTCATCGTCTCTGGTACATTGAAACGCGCTTCCTTTGCCAATGCGAAATAGTTGTCTATAGCATGGCGGGAGGTGAAGATAACGGCGGTGTAATCGTTGAAATTGATATGCTGTTGACGAAACTCTTGTATCGTAACGCTTTCAACCTTTATGAAAGGTCGGAAAACTATTTCGACACCGAAATCCTCAGAAATGGTGTAATACAACGACTTATTACTGGTGGGTTGTGGTTGAGAAACTAAAATCTTTTTTACCATCGTGTTTATGTCAGAAGTGTTACTACTTTATGTGCCTTTTAATGTCTGTGCTACACATGTCAAAGTGCCAGCAAGTAAAGCCAACGGTACGGCTTCAAGGGTGCAAAGGTACAAAAAAAATGGGACATACAACTTTTTTTTCTTAAAAAAGATGCTCCATGCGTTATAAATTCTGATAAAAAGTGTGATTGTAATACCTGCTATTGCCAAAAAGAGTGTTGCCGTGGCGCTTAACCCTAAATATACATGTACTAATGCTACCGGTAAGAACCATAGTCCCTGCAATGCTGTTGAAAAGTGGAACAGGTGAAGCCATGCACGCCATTGCTGAATGTTGCAGTATATAGGGATTGTAATCATGTAAAGCAGTCGCTTCAGCAATATGAAGGCAAGGAAAATGCCTGCGTAGGCTGCCATTATAAGGTAATGGTTCTGGGCAAGCGACGCTCCGAAGTAATGCAATTCTGCAGAGTAACCCATTACTGACAGTGCCATTATTGACTGCGCGGTCAGGAACAACTCTACTCTTTCGTCACTTTTCGTATGGCGATAGTTGCTGAGATTTGTTGTGTGGATGAAAAGGGCGCGTATGCGTAATGGCAGTGTGTTTCTTGAGCGCATTACTATCATTATAGAAAGCAAAGAACACAAGAGCAGCACCAATGACAATGTGTTGTCTGCAGATATGGTGTAGGGAACTGATAGTCCTTCAACGCGCATTACAGGAATGCTTTTCTAAACTTTTCTACAAGGTCGAGTTTCTCCCATGTGAAGAGTTCCACCTCTATCTCTTTTGTCGGATGATAGGCTGATGTGAACACCTTCTTGACTGTATGAGGCTGACGTCCCATGTGTCCGTAAGCAGCTGTTTCAACATACATTGGCTGACGCAGTTTCAGGGTGCGCTCTATTGCCTTCGGGCGGAAATCAAACAGCTCTTTAAGCTTGGCTGCTATCTCGCCGTCTGTCATCTTGACATGGCTCTTGCCGTAGGTGTTGACATATACGGAAACAGGTTCCGCAACACCAATGGCATAGGATAATTGTACGAGAATCTCATCACTGACGCCTGCTGCTACAAGATTCTTTGCAACATAACGTGCTGCATAGGCGGCAGAGCGGTCAACCTTTGAAGAGTCCTTGCCAGAGAAAGCACCACCGCCATGGGCACCACGACCTCCGTATGTGTCAACGATGATTTTGCGTCCTGTAAGACCGGTATCTCCGTGAGGACCTCCGATGACGAACTTTCCTGTAGGATTTACGAGATACTTTATGTCATCATTAAACAGTGCCAGCATTTTGGGCTCGTTCAGCTGCGCCTTAACACGGGGAATAAGGATGTTGATGACATCGTCCTTAATCTTTGCGAGCATAGGTTCGTCAGCATCAAATTCGTCATGCTGTGTAGAAACAACGATAGTGTCAATGCGTTCTGGTACGCCGGCATCGCTGTATTGCACTGTTACTTGTGACTTGCTGTCCGGACGCAGATACGTCATCTGCTTACCCTCTTTGCGTATGTCTGCAAGGGTCTTCATGATGAGATGGGCGATGTCAAGAGTCACAGGTATGTAACGGTCTGTCTCATTGGTGGCATAGCCGAACATCATGCCTTGGTCACCAGCTCCCTGCTCTTCCTCTATAGCGCGTGAAACGCCCTGGTTTATATCCTGGCTCTGTTCATGAATGGCAGAAAGGATGCCGCACGAATTGCCGTCAAACTGATATTCTGACTTGGTGTAACCAATGCGATTTATGGTGTTGCGGGCAATGGTCTGAAGGTCTATGTAGGCTTCAGAAGAAACCTCGCCCATAAGAACTACCTGTCCGGTAGTTACGAATGATTCTATTGCACAATGTGCTGCGTCATCGTATGCCAGGAATTGATCGAGTAGGGCATCGCTAATCTGGTCGGCAACTTTGTCGGGATGACCCTCGGAAACGGATTCGGATGTGAAAAGATACATATTTTGAGCTGATGTGTAATGGTTTAGAGTAAAAAATCCCTCAAAAGCATTGCATGCTCATGAGGGATTATCTGATGGTCTTTGTAGTCTTATTTACGCAGGCCGAGTGCCTTCACGATAGCACGATAACGATTGATGTCGCGGTCGTAGAGGTAATCGAGCAGTGAACGGCGCTTACCTACGAGCTTTGTCAAAGAACGTGCAGTCTTGTAGTCCTTGTGGTTAGCCTTCAGGTGCTCTGTAAGGTGCTTGATACGATAGGTGAAGAGTGCTATCTGGCTCTCTGCAGAACCTGTATCAGTTGTTCCTTTACCATACTGTCCAAAAATCTCAGCCTTCTTTTCGTTGTCTAAATACATAGTAATTTGTAAAGGTGACTGTAGTGTGAGTAATTCTCATTACATCCTTCGAATGTTCATGAAGCCAGTCACAAAAACACTCATGGCATCGTCGAATGCAGCTTCGTTTTTACGAAAGCGGGTGCAAAGGTAGTGTTTTTTTTTGAAACCACCAAATTTTTTGACAACTATTCCCTATAATAGATGCGTTTTACCCTGTTTGAGATACCTGTAAGTAACTCATAAGGAATGGTGTCGAGGATGTCAGAAAGCACCGTGACAGGCAGGTTGTTGCCGAATATCTCTACGCTGTCTCCTTCTTTACAATCAATGCCTGTCACGTCTATCATACATACGTCCATGCAGACGTTGCCAACATATTCTGCCTTTTTGCCATTGACGAGACAATATGCATGGTGATTGCCCAGATGCCTGTTCAATCCATCTGCGTATCCTATGGGAATTGCTGCTATGAGGCTGTCCTTGTCAAGTATTGTACGACGCGAGTAGCCTATAGACTCTCCTGCTTTCACATGACGAATCTGCAGTATCGTTGTCTTTAGGGTTGCAACGTTGTTTATGATGCTATTGTTTCGAGGGTTAACACCATAAAGTCCTATGCCAAGTCGGCACATGTCCTCTTGATATTCGGGGAAGTGCTCTATTGCAGCACTATTGCAGATATGGCGCAGAATATGATGTGAGAACGCTGCCTGAACAGCATCGGCCCCCTTCGTGAACAGGGAGTATTGTAACTTTGAGAAATCATCGAAACCATCATCATCGCTACCAACGAAGTGAGAGAAGATAGAACGTGGTATTAGGGCATTCTGATGTGTCAGATATTCTACGAGACGTGGCATGTCATCAATGGGATGGAAACCGAGACGATGCATGCCAGTGTCTAATTTAATGTGTATTGGCCATCCTGTGATACCTTCTTTTGTAGCTGCGTGACATAGTGCCTCAAGCAAGCGGAAAGAATAGACTTCTGGTTCAAGATCATAATCGAACATCGTTTTAAAAGATGTCATCTCAGGATTCATTATCATGATATTGGCTGTAATGCCCGCTTTCCTAAGTGCTACTCCTTCATCTGCCACAGCTACTGCTAAGTAATCTACACAATGCTCCTGCAAGGTCTTTGCCACTTCTATGGCTCCAGTGCCATAACCATCAGCCTTAATCATGCATACAATCTTCTTTTCGCCCATAAGGTCACGATAATGATTGAGATTGTTTATCAGTGCAGAGAGATTAACCTCCAGGGTCGTCTCGTGCACTTTTTCGACTAAAAGGTCGGTTATGCGATCGAATCTATAGCGTCGTGCCCCTTTTATCAGAATGATTTCATTGCGTAATGTACCGAAAGTGCTGGAGATAAGGAAAGACTCAGTGTCTTCATAATTTGCAAACTGTATGTTTCCCGTTGCGGAAGTAATCTGTTTTCCTATTGTAATCAGCTTTGTTATTCCACGCCTTTGAATCATGTTGAGAACCTCGCGACTTATTTCCTCGTTATTCATTCCAGACTGCTCGATGTCGCTGAGTATAAGGGTCAGTTCTCGTCCCTGTCGATCCTGCCTGCGGTTCATGAAGTCGAGTGCTATGTCAAGAGAAGCAAGGTCACTATTGTAAGAATCGTTGATAAGAATACAGTTATGCTGTCCTTCCTTCACTTCCAGACGCATTGCTATCGGCTCTAATTGGCTCATGCGCTCGGAGAGGTCTTTTGGTGGAATTCCAAGGTGAAGTGCTGCCAATGCCGTAATGATAATGGAATCAATAGGGGACAGAAGGGTGGGGAAGTCGAAATGATTTTCTTCTCCCTCATAAATATAATGTACGCGCGTTAGATCCTCATGCGTCTCAACTTCCTTTACGAAGAAGGGTGCTTCTGGATTGGTGAAAGAGAATGCCAGTTTCTTTCCCTTGAATTCGCTCTTTTTCAGGGTGCGGAAGATAACATCATTGTCAGCAGGATATATCAAGGTCTTGCAATCCTTGAATAGTAGCATCTTTTCTGCACATTTCTCTTCCAAGGAATGGAAGTTTTCTTGGTGAGCCTGTCCGAGGTTAGTGAAGATGCCAATAGTAGGTTGTATGATGTCTGCTAACCGCATCATCTCATCAGGCTTGCTGATGCCTGCCTCAAAAAGACCTATCTCGCTGTTTTTGTCAAGTCGCCAAACGCTCAGTGGTACGCCAATCTGCGAATTGTAGGAACGTGGCGACCGCGTAACCCGCATTGACGGCATAAGAATCTGGTAAAGCCATTCCTTGACAACGGTCTTCCCATTACTGCCGGTAATGCCGACAATGGGGATGTTGAAGTTGTCACGATGCCTCTCAGCTAATCTTTGAAGAGCCTCAAGGGTGTCGTTGACAACTAAGAAGTTAGCTCCAGGTAAATCCTCGGTAGGTTGTTTAGTGACTACGAAATTACGTACACCGCGATTATAAAGCTCGTTAATATACTTGTGTCCGTCATTATGTTCGGAACGAAGTGCAAAGAATAATGTCTCTTCGGGAAATGCCAATGACCTGCTATCGGTCAGCAGGAAAGAAATGTTCTTGTCTGCCGTGCCACAGCGGTGGGCACCAATGAGTGTTGTAATTTGATTGATTGAATACATTTATTTTGTTATAAGCTTAATTTTTGCAGATTTTAATCCGTTACATGTAGCAGTTACGGTTACTGTCCCTGCATTTATGTCAGAACGGAGTATTGCGAGTACGCTGCCATTGTATAGTTGACGATGATCTACGACGTTTAGTTCATCGCTGACCTGACTGCCACTACTCATAGCAGCCAATGTAGCAGCTGTTCCGTCTATTGTAATCTTTACATCACCTGTTGCTGTTTGTACTCTGCGTCCCTTTGAATCGATTGCATAGATACGCAGATGTTGCAAATCTACTCCATCAGCTTTCCAAGCATTGTTATCGCTTTCTATCTTCAGGGCAACAGGCTTTCCTGTAGTCTCTATCCTGTGGCGAGCTACGATTTTCCCATTGGTCTTAGCAATAGCCTCGCAGTAGCCAGGCTGATATACTACATCTTTCCAACGAATCTGATTGCGCATCTTTGCAGACTTCTTGTCGTTTTGCTTTGTGCCGTAACTTTTTCCGTTTACAATCAGTTCCACTTCGTCTGCATTGGTGTAAGTGGTAATATCAAGTTTTGTTCCTGCCACACGATTCCAATGGTCGCTCTGTCCCTCGTTGCCTGTTTGGACTCCATTCCACATCATGCTGCCCTTTGAATCTGTGACAGCTATATGCACCGTTGGCTCGTCCTTGAAGAAAGAACGCATATAGTATGCTTTCGGTTTTGGCTCAAGAGAAATGTCAAAGACTCCTTGAGTCCATCCTTTGTTAGGCCATCCTTGACTTTCTCCCAAATAGTCTATACTACCCCAGTATGCAAGGCCTATAACTTTGTCGAGGTCCATTCCGAAGTAATTCTCTCCCATTGCAGAAACGCTTGCCTCGCTTTGGTAGAATGTCATCCATGGGAATCTTTTTCCGTCACCAGGGAAATACATATATCTGTAGTTATAAGACTGGAAATCTGTCACCATTGCAAGGTCGCATGGTAAAGAGTCAGTTTCCCAATTACGATATCGTGGATGCATGGCAACAGTTACCTTTCTGGTGTTGTCATAACGTTGTATCAGGGTTTTCATGAGCTTGAACTGTGTAACTCCAAAGTCATTGTATGGCTGGTCATTGTATGACTGCAGTTCATTGCCCAGAGACCATGCTATAATGCAAGGATGATTTCTGTCGCGAGTGATGAATTCTGGTACATGGCTTTGCCACAAATCTTTAAACTCAGCTCGTCCGGCTCCTACATATTGATTGTTCCATTTGTCATATAGTTCGTCAACCACGAGGATACCATGTTTGTCGCACATATCAAGGAAAGACTCAGAATATGGATTGTGAGAACAACGGATATGGTTCATACCAAAATCTTTCAACAAAATCAAACGTTTCTCTATTGCACGTGGATAAGCGGCAGCGCCAAGGGCACCATTTGTGTGGTGGTTGGCATTACCTTTTAACAAGACTTTCTTGCCATTGAGCAATAATCCTTTGTTGGGGATAATCTCTATGGTGCGAATTCCGAATGTAGAGCATGTCTCATCTGCGATGCTGCCATCTTCTTTATAGAGAGTTATTTTTGCAGTATAAAGGTTCGGATTTTCGCAATCCCAAAGCATCGCGTTGTCAATTGTGATGGTTGGTAGTTTTACCTCTTCGCCATAGCGATAGTTGTGGTTGCGACTGATGGTCTGTTTCTCCTGCTTTATAGTGTTGCCATTAGGGTCAATGATTGTAACTTGCATTGTGTAGTCCTTCTGCTTCGTGTTGCACTGTATGTTAGCGGAGATATTGACTACTTTGTTGTCTGTCGTGGTTATATATAAAGGATGACGTTTGAAATACAATTGTGCATCCATAATATACAAATCCACATCGCGGAACAAACCACCGCCAGTGTACCAACGAGAACTCTTTGGCGAACCCTGACTACATACCACCTTTATTTCGTTTTCCTGACCATATTTCAGCTTATTGGTAATATCTATTTCGAATCCTATATACCCATAGTCAGTCTTACCTATCTGCTTACCATTCAAGAAAACATCAGCAACATACATGATACCTTGGAAGTCAAGAACAATTCTCTTTCCTTTCCATGCATCTTCGGCCAGGATTGTCTTTGTGTAAGTGCCACTTTCCAGTTCTTTGAATCCACGTGCAGATAAACGACTCTTGATATTTGCTCCTGCATCACTGTTGTCTGCCTTCTCGTCGGCTGCAGGAGCTATCCATGGCTGTTCTATAAGGTAGTCATGGGGCACGTTGATTGTCTTACTCTTCCCGTCTGCAGAGGTGAATGTCCAATTCCTGTTTAGGGAAACTTTTTCGCTTGCATTTGCTGTGATGCCACAAAGCATCAAAGTCAAAAATAATAGGTTAGTTTTCATAGTTATTTTGTAGTTTTATAATATTCAGTAATTCCCAATAGAAAACATCCAAGTCCATAATCATCAAAGTCCGGCTCTCTGACGTATGTACATGGTTGTGAAGAAGCAGGTCTGTCGCCAGAGCCCTGCACATATCCAAGAAATCCATCATTGTGTACACAAGAGGCGCATGCTTTCCAAGCTTTGTCAATAAGGGCTTGGTATTTACTACGTTTTAGTAGTCCGTTATTTACTCCCCATGACAAGCCGTAAAGGAATAATGCTGTGCCGCTAAGTTCTGGACCTGCATAATCTTGTGAGGCGAGACTGGCATTCCAGAATCCGTCCTCTCTTTGCAACTTTTCTAAGGCGGCAGTCATTGCCAAATAATCTTTTTTTAGGAGCTTATAATATTTGTCCTTCTTGTCCAATGTGTTCATCGTGCGACACAAAGCGGCATACACCCAGCCGTTTCCCCTGCTCCAATAGCAGTTCTGCCCGTCGCTCTCCTTGTATGGTGGTACAAAATTCTTGTCTCGCCACCACAATCCTTCTTTGATATTAAAAAGTCCTCCTCCACAACTGTCTCGTGTCCAAAGATAGGATTTTATGGCATATTCAAGATATTTTCTGTCTTTGGTAATACTTGATAACATTGCGTATGCTGGCATTGCCATTTGTATAGCATCTATCCATGTCCAGCAATGGGTATCTCCTTGTGCTATCTGATGGTCAAAATTCTTTTGTATTGAAGTGTATTTTTCGCTTCCTCCTACCATGTTGAAGCGGGCAAAATATGTTTGTGCACAACATTGGTGGTCGGCATCTGTGGTAGTGCTTTTACCCCCATACACATTCCATTTATGGAAATTCCCCCATTTATCGGTGTATTCCATGTATCTGTCTTC
>DJWZ01000051.1 GCA_002449535.1 Prevotellaceae bacterium UBA7017
GGGGTAACCTTGTCTTTTATCTATGCGCCTCGCACTTGGTGCTCTTTCTGCCCAATGGGAACCATCTCACACTGGGTGGCTCCAAAGAAAGCCCCACTGCCAAAACCATTTACCAACATACATGTCAGCAGCCAATGTGAGATGAAGTGTAAGATGTGTGCGCGTGTCTGCCCTATGCAGTTGATGCCCTACGAAGCACGCGGACAGGAAATCGGATACCTAAATACCGACTGTCTGAAATGTGGCAAATGCACCAAGGCTTGCCCTACAAAAATCATGGAGCTCAGGAGTGAGGGGCATTGACCATTGAGCATCACACTTCCCACCTCAAAATTCATAATGAATAATGCTCTCAAACATAGCATTGAGTGTCTGGCAATCGTCCTACTGACGACGGTATGTATGCCCATTATGGCAAACAAGCCTGACAGCCTGCTATGGACGGGACTTCGCTCTGCTGCCTCCGCCATAAAAGACGGCAGGGGGCGTGATGTCATGCCGCGCATCAAGGAACTCCTTGAGCGTGCCGACAGTTTACATGAACTGCCTGCTATGACGTGCCTGTATATGTTGATGGGCTCATGCTACGAGGAGTCTGGTCAGCAGGACAAGGCTTTAGAGGCATACAGGCAAGGGACGACATTATGCGAGCAAGGCACGTGGCTTCGCAAGACGACAGAAGCAGGTCATGAAGAATGGCTAAAGACATGCATCTCAATGTATTTACAGTCATATCTGATATACAGCAAAAGGGGCGACAAGCAACTGGCAAAGGAAGCCGCCCATAACGCCATCCCCTGGATAAACATGAGCCGCGACCCCGAAGTTCGCGCCACCTCTACCCTTGCCATAGGGGAGCTGCTGACAAGCGAAGGCGACAAGAAAGTTGCAAAGAACATGCTTACACAGGCATATTACGACGCGAAGGCACTGGGAAGGAAAGACATGATTGTAACTGCCGCCACCCATCTTCTTTCAATCGGTGTAAGAGAAGAACTGATGAAAGACAACACATTGAAAGACTCTATCCTGCATCTCGCAAAAGAGGACTCCACGGAAGACAGGCGAGATTCTATTGTACCATTCCACCAGAACACGTCCTCTAACACGACAGCAGCGAAAGGAAACAATCCCCCACAGACAAGGACCGTCATACAAGACCACTGGGAGGAGGCAGCAATAGCAGTATGCGCCATTGCGCTCTTCACTATCATATATGTATTACGGCAACGACGCATCAGGCGGAAACAAGTTGCACGCAGTTTTATTGACGGCAGGGAGGAAGAACGCAAGCGCCTTGCACGTGAACTGCATGACGGCGTAAGCAACCAGCTGCTTGCTGTACAGATGCAACTGAACAATAACGGTTCCAGGGAACAGGCGATGCAACTGCTCAGCGAGAGTAGGGAACAGGTGCGGTGCGTAAGTCACGAACTAATGCCACCGGAATTTACGCATAGCACACTGCCGGAAATTATCGCCGACTATGCAGAATCCATGAACAAGTCTTCAACGCCAGAAATCACTTGTCACGTAACACCGCAGAATGCCGACTGGGCATCACTATCGGCAGAGCAGGCACTTGAGATATACCGTATAATACAAGAAGCCGTCACCAATGCTATAAAACATTCAGGTGCAACATCCATTGCCATAGGGTTTTTGAAGCAGGACAACAATTACTCGGTGGTTATCAGCGATGACGGAACAGCACATACCAAGACTGACAATGAAGGAATAGGAATACGGACAATGCGGCAACGGGCAGAGAACATCGGAGCGAAACTGGAACTATTCCACGGAAGCTACGGACACACGGTAAAACTGGTACTTTGTGAAAATTAGTGGTTATCCGCTATTGCAAAATTCTATTATTATTTGTACTTTTGCAAACGATTTTACACTACGAAACAAATGATTTTCCACTAATAACATGGATGCCGATACCACTAAGTTATTATCCACATTATCAGTCGCCATTGTCGATGACCACGAGATGGTTCTTGAGGGCTTTAGCAGTTTCATGCTTCGCAATGGCATAAAGCATGTTGACTGCTTCAAGACGGGACAAGCCCTGTTTGCCTCTATGTCGGAGCATTCCTACGACATATATATTATAGACCTTGAACTTCCAGATATCGACTTTGTGTCGCTTGTTGACGAGATACGCCAACGTGACGCAGGGACGAAGATTATAATAAACACTATGCACGAAGAACTGTGGACCGTGCGTAAGATGACATCAAAGATGGTAGATGGTGTCATCTATAAGTCAGGTGAGCTTGACGATCTCCTGGATGCCATCCTTTGTGTTGCCAAAGGTGGACACTACTATTGTGACCGCTTTGAGCAGATGCTTACCCACATCAAGACATCAAGCGGAATTCTGAGCAAGCGCGAGCAGCAGATTTTGATTGGCATTGCCCGAGGGCTGTCAACAAAAGACATTGCACAGGAACTTTATATATCCAAAAACACTGTAGAGAGCCATCGCCAGAACATCTTCTCAAAGATGGGGGCACGTAACATGGCAGACCTGGTAGTGAAGGCGATTGCAAGCGGATACATAGACCCGAAGGATTTTGAAGACTAACCTTATACTCTTGTCACCTGCTTTATGCCCTTTACACCCTGGAGTTTCTTAATGAGGCTTTCGAGTTGGGCAGTATCATCAACAAGAATGGTGACATTGCCGCAGAAGATATTGTCGCTGGAACTGATATTTATAGCTCGAAGGGTCAACTTATCTTCTTTATTTATGATACTGGTAACATTACTGATGATACCGATGTCATCATTTCCTACGAGACGTAGTGTCACAGCATAGGTAGAACTCCCCTTTCCACTCCATTTTGCCTTTACGACACGATAAGGATAACGGCTTTGCAGTTCAGGGGCATTGGGGCAGTCGATGCGATGAATCTTTATGCCGCCTGAGACGCTGACGAAACCAAATACTGGATCACCATAAATAGGATTGCAGCAGCGTGACAGGTGATAATCCACCCCTGTCAATTTTTTGTCTATTATCAGCACATCATCCTTTATATTCTCGCTATTGATGCTGGCAGTATCTAATATAAAGTTTGAAGCGCTCTCGGTAGGAGCTGCCGTTGCCTCGGAACTTTTCTGCATCAAAGAAGCATAGAGGTCGATGACATGAGTAGAGTCGAGTTCTCCCCTTGCAATCTGAATATAGAAATCGCCTGCCTCCTTTATGCCAAGCTTCCTGATAAGCGGATGGAGGATATTCTCGTCCAGCTCCATCTTATGGTTTTTCAACTTTCGCTCCAGCATTTCCCTCCCCAGCAGTCTCTCCTGAGAACGTGCCTCGTTAAGTGCCTGACGTATCTTTCCTCTGGCATGTGACGTCTTAACTATATTGAGCCAAGCCTGCTTAGGTTGTTGTTTTGCAGCAGTAAGAATCTCTACCTGGTCGCCACTTTTAAGCTGATGGCGCAATGGCACAGCCCTTCCGTTGATACGTGCTCCCGTGCAGGTATTGCCCACCTTGGAGTGTATGCGGTAAGCGAAATCGAGTACCGTAGCGCCCTTGGGAAATTTGTATATATCTCCCTTGGGAGTAAAGACAAACACCTCGTCCTCGTACAGTTCCATCTTGAACTGGTCAATCGTCTCCGTTCCCTCACTTGCTTCCAGCATTGAGCGGATATTGCTGAGCCATTGGTCCAGTCCCGAGTCGCTTTTTATTCCCTTATAACGCCAATGGGCTGCCACGCCACGTTCCGCCACTTCGTCCATGCGTTCCGTGCGTATCTGCACCTCCACCCATTTCTGCTCAGGTCCCACAACTGTAATATGCAGGCTCTCATAGCCATTTGTCTTAGGAACACTAATCCAATCTCTCAGGCGTTTTGGATTAGGCTGATACATAGACGTCACAATGGCAAACGCCTGCCAGCATTGCATCTTTTCCTTATCAATAGGGCTGTCAAGAATTATGCGAATAGCAAAGAGGTCATACACTCCCTCGAAGGGGCAACGCTGCTTCTTCATCTTTTGCCAGATGGAGTGTATGGACTTTGTGCGCCCCTTGATATGGAATTTCAACCCTGCTTCCTGTAAGCGTTCACTGATAGGTCCGATAAAACTTTCTATATACGCATCACGGCTTGCCTTTGTCTCGTTCAGCTTATCCTTGATGTGGTAGTAAGCGTCGTGTTCCGTATATTTCAGGGACAGGTCTTCCAATTCCGACTTCAAGCGATAAAGACCCAGTTTATGCGCCAACGGTGCATACAGGAACATGCTTTCCTCACTAACCTTTCGTCGCAATTCTTCCTGCGACGTATCCCGAATCTGCCGCATGAGGTTAAGGCGGTCGGCTATCATGATGAGTATTACTCGCACATCCTCTGCCAAGGAGAAGAGCAGATTGCGGAAATTCTCTGTCTCTACGACGGTATTCTTATGATATAGCTGCTGGATATGTTCGAGTCCCCGCATAATGCGTGCCACAGGCTCACCGAATTTCTCCTCCAGCTCTGCCGTCACGATGTCATTCCCTTCAGCAACCGAGCAAAGCATTATGGCGATAACAGCATCGCGGCGCACTCCTATCTCGCTGACTGCCAGCCATGCCGTTTCAAGACCCATCAAGATAGGATTGAGTCCGAAGGCATCACGCCCGACATCACCATCCGAGACAGCCTTTGCCAGGATTTCTTTCACCTTACGCACATCGCCAGCAATCAGCACATCGTCCAACTCGCGATATAACTGCCTGTAAAGCAACAATGCCCTTGTTCTCTCGTCCTGCGTGAAAAGCATCCTAATTGTCAATTAAAAAATTCTCTTCCACTCAATATCTTCGCGCCCTTCATTCCTGTATATAAAGCAATTGATGATAATATGCATCAAAGTGAAGAGTAATATATCTGCCAAAACCATCAATGTCTGTGACAAGAAGGACGCAACAAGATAATTTACTACGACAAATCCTATTTGCAGCAACAATATTGTTACCATTGTCATACGAGGTCCTAATCCTGCACGCATCAACTTGTGATGGATATGATTCTTATCCGGCAAGAATGGAGGACGATGGTCACGCAGACGGCTTAATGTGACACGGGTAACGTCGAACAGCGGTATTATCAATGTGCTGACGGCAACGATGCCAATATTGTGCATTACCGGATTCCAGACAGGATCGCGTTGCCAGAAGTGTAGCAACAGGAAACACAGGGTGAAACCGAGGGTTAGGCTGCCGGCATCGCCCATGAAGGTCTTGTCCTTCTTTCCGAATACGTTATAGTAGAAGAATCCGCATACCACTCCCAGCAAAGACATTGAACAGATTGCCCAGAAATACTGTTTTGTTAAGACAAACAATACTGATATGCATATCAGTGCTATTATACTGAGACCTGACGACAGACCATCAATGCCATCAATGAGGTTCATGGCATTTGTAACATACACTACCGTCAATATTGTCAATGGCATTCCAAACCACCAGGGCACTTCGTCTATGAAGAAAACATGCGCCATATCTGCTATCCACAACCCAGAGATACACATCAGGATACCAGTGAACATCTGAATGGTAAACTTCAGTTTGTATGGCACCCTCTTAATATCGTCGAAAAGACCGATGCTGTAAAGCAGCATGCCTCCTGCAATAAAAGCCATCCAATGCTCCATACTAAGGCCGCCACCTATCTTCTTATACATTCCCAACCTCATCAACACGACAGTAATAATAGTCATTGTCACCATCATAATCGGAAGGAACATCATTCCTCCCAAACGCGGAATGGGCAACTTATGTATTTTACGTTCCTCGTCAGGGAGGTCATACAGTTTCAGGGCGTGAGCCACTTTTACTATTCGAGGGGTGATAACCAGGGTAAATATAAGTGATATGCCAAAAGCAAGTAGTAATATAATAGTAATGTCTGTCATACAATAAACAAACGACGGACACGTTCATTTATTGTATGCGAATAGGACTTTTTGGGGGATCTTTTAATCCCATCCACAACGGACATATTGCCATTGGCAAATGGATGCTTGAACACAAGCATCTCGACGAGGTGTGGTTTATGGTAAGTCCGCAAAACCCTCTCAAAGTCAACAAAAGGCTCCCCGATGCCAGGGAAAGGTTTCTCTTGGTAAAGCAGGCTCTTGCCAACGAACCACGTCTTGTTGCAAAAGACTACGAGCTACACCTTCCCCAGCCTTCTTATACATGGACGACCCTTCAGCACCTGAAGGCAGACTATCCCGATGACGAGTTCATCCTCATCATGGGTGGTGACAACTGGAAGCGCATGGAGCGTTGGAGGCATTGGAAGGATATAGTGTGGCAATATGAAATAGGTACCTTCCCAAGAAACGGGGAGATACCTATCTCGTCAACTATGATTAGGGAGATGATAGCCCAAGGGACAGACATCTCACCATTTGTTCCTAAAGCTGTTGCCCAGCACTATTGTACTTCTTGCCATCCTTGACGATGACAAGCCTGCCGCTTTCAATTCTCTTATAAGGCTTTGCCTCTGAGCCTGCATCTTTTGCATCCACAGTCTTCACCTCCGTTGTCTGTTTTTCTCCTGATGTGGCAAGGATTGGGAATGGCATTGAGCCTGGTGTGAAGTTATTCTCTACATAAACGACATCGTTACCTTTATACTGTACGAAGAGTGTCGTACCTTCTGCAGCGAGGGAATAGTCACCATCAAGTGCTTTGCCTTTTTCTGGATATGTCTTGAGATGTACTGTCAGCCCATCCTTGCTATAATCCTTGAAGTAACCACCAAGAGTTTCGTCATAAACAAGCCCGCAAACAGTATAACCGCCAACTTCCATGTCTCCCATTGGAGTACCCGCGAGGCTGTAAGCAGGGATTTCCACATCCAGTTTCTGTATATCACCTTCCACATACCTACGGGTCTGGTATGCAACGTTTGCTGCCGGAACATAGTCGGTATTCAGTACGTTTACGGTAAGCGGCATAGATGTAGACTTCAGGTAGAACGCACTTTCACAAGTGTATGTGACAGGATGGGGCATAGGGGCATAGCCTACCTCCATCGTTACAGTAAACTTGCTTGAGGTGTGGTAATATCGAGCCTTCAACTTTCCTGTAGCCTGCTTCTCCTGACCGTCCAAACCAATAATTGTGGCAGAAAAATTGTCAACATCCCATTCGAAGTACATGTCAGGATACTTGCCCACCATAGTGTAAGCCAATCCACCCACAGTAAATGACTTTATCACCATCTTTGGCGAGAATACCATGTCCGGGAATGTAATCTTGTCCATTGTCCCTGCACGACTGTTACCCAATTCTACAATCATTGTGTCTTTCTTCTGCTCTATGCTTGTACCCATAGCGCCAACAGTTGCATCACCGACAAAACGCATAGCACCATGCCCCTGAGCAAAAGCAGCCATAGTTACCGCCAGAGCAGCAATAAAAGTAAAAATTCTTTTCATTTTTGAATAATTTGTTACATTTTAAATTAATTAAACAACAAAATTCGGGTGCAAAGTTACAAAAAAGTATCATATTTCAAAATACTTAAATGTCAGTATTTTAAAATTCACAAAAATTTTGTACCTTTGCAACATCTTTTGTCCAAAAATGATATTAAGAATGCGAAATACACTCTTTTTTCTTGCAATAATAGCCTTTTTGAGCAGTTGCACGCAGGATAACGTTCACATGCCAGAGACAACGACAGACACCCTTACGGTTGTAAAACACGATACCATTAAGGTTACCAACGACAATCTGTCTCTGTTCGTGGGAGACAACAAGGTTCTCGTCGGAGGCACATACGAATATCATGCCACCATCCTCTATCAGGTTCTCAAGAATGATGACAACACCATAGATGTCATTGTTCCTGAGTATGAACTGAAAACCACCGTCATGGGAGACCTCACCATAGGGAAATATACCATCAAGAACATTCCGTATGATGCCGAGAAAGGGGCTTATTATAAGGAATATGCCGACGGCACTATGTCTGTACACATCAAGTCTGTCCCCACTTCCGGACCAGGTATGGATAAAGACTATCTTTTCAACGACAATACAATTACCACAAGTATAAGGGTTAAGACAGACGGAACCAATGCTAACATCGTAAACAACTACAGCATTGGCAATATGCCATTCCCTATCGAAACCACCTTTACCGGCAAGTTGCAATGATTATGGTCAAAAGTCAAAGGTCAAAAGTCAAAGGTGCACTTCTTACTCTCCTGACGTGTATTCTGTGCAGTTGTAACGGAATCATGTCCGGTATCTACGACAGCCCGGAAGATGTATCGACAGGCGACATCGGTTTTGGTTTCAACAGCAGTTCTGATGCCACACGATACATCCTGAAACTCAACGCTACGAGTTTCTCACAGTGGATATATGTAGATCTTCATAACAAGGCACTCACGGTAAAAGACATCCCAGACACTCTCAGTCTTAGTGGTCAGTGGGACGGCAAGACGCTTTGGGAGCTTGACAGCGTCAGGGGAGCAAAATACATTTTCAAGCGCAACATACAGGTAGCGACACAGGAAGACGCTGAGAAATGGGACTTCGCAATACACCATTTTGACGTCAAGACAAATAATGGTGCAGTATATGAGACGCCTTATTCCTCTATCGATGATGCAATGGCACACGCCGATGCCATCAAGGCAGCCACCTTCACTCCTGACGAATGGATGCCCCACCAATGTATCGTTGACCTCACATATATGATGAGTTGGAAGATATGGCATATCAGCAGCTATGTCAATCCTGTCATGACCCGCTGGGTGACAATGGACTTCTCCACCCCGCCTCCCAAGTATGCTGTTACCAACAGAGTATATGCCATGCGCATGAACGACGGCACCTATGCTGCCCTGTACCTTGACAAGTATTATGACACTACCGGTCAGAAGGGCATACTCACTATCGATGTCAAATATCCATTTTAGCCTATGACGTTACGAACACTTCTCTTTCTTCTGTCTTTCCTTACCATCATACCCGCCACGATGGCAGAAGGGATTACTGACGAGATTGCCGATTCTATGCGTCTCGACCAAATCGTCGTCACAGGCACCCGAACCAGGAAACTGCTGAAGGATGCTCCGATACAGACACGCATCATTACCTCTGAGGATATCGTAAAGAGCGATGCCACCAACATCATGGACCTCCTGCAGCATGAGCTCCCTGGCGTAGAATTTGCCTACGCCATGAATCAGCAGACGAACATGAACATGTCTGGTTTCTCAGGTCAAAACATCCTAATCCTCCTTGACGGGGAGCGTTTAGCGGGTGAGACGATGGAAAACACCGATTTCCTACGCCTCAACATGGCAGATGTTGACCATATCGAGATTATAAAGGGCGCCGCTTCTGCCCTATATGGCTCTAATGCCTTAGGTGGCGTCATCAATATTATCACTAAAGAATCAAAGCAACCGTGGATG
>DJWZ01000078.1 GCA_002449535.1 Prevotellaceae bacterium UBA7017
TATTCCCGTCGGCTCCGTCTTCCGCTCAAATAGTTCATAACTCACATATCCGTCCGGAGAGTAGTGTCGTTTTTGCCTCAACGGCGTAATATACACTTCCTCAAACTTGAACTGCGGCTCATCTTTCAGTGTACGCGGCGTAAACTGCCGGGGAATGCCCGTATAACCACCTTTCCTACTCCACTGCCTGTGTTTCCAGGCGTTTCCACTACCGTCTCTTCCCATACTTCTAAGATTTTGTTTGCAAAGTTAAGAAGAAAATCTGACACCGCCAAAATTTTTTGATAAAAACACCTGTAGTTATAATCTTCTACGTGTGCGAGATTATATCCTCACCTGTAGATAAAATCTCACACGTGTGCGAGATTATAACCTCACTTGTAGATAAAATCTCACACGTGTGCGAGATTATAACCTTGCTTGTAGATATAATCTCGCACGTGTGCGAGATTATAAAGCACCCCCGAGAAACCTTCTGAACATGCGGAGGGGCTTATTTTTAACTATTTCTTTGGCTCTTCTCGCATTTTTTTGTACCTTTAACAATGTTGAAGGTACTTTCGTTCGAAAAAACTCAAATAAATTTGGTTTTTTGCTCACTTAATCGTACCTTTGCACGCGAAAAATAAATAATAATGATGAAAATTTTCAATACATCCTACACTCTGCATGCAACACTTTGCTTCCTGTTAGCATTCGTGCTTTGTGCTTGCAACAACAATAAGTTTCAGGTTAAGGGAACTATAACAGAAGCTAACGATTCTACCCTCTATTTTGAACATATAAGCCTCAACGGACCTGTTGTTATGGATTCCGTTGTTCTCGATGAAAGCGGCAAGTTTGAATTTTCAGGGGACGAAAATGATGCTCCGGAATTTTATCGCCTCCGCATTGCAGGCAATATCATCAATGTCAGCATCGACTCTACGGAAACTGTTGAATTTACTGCCTCCTACCCTACTATGGCATCAAAATATGAGGTGGAGGGCAGCGATAATTGTAAAAGGATAAAAGAACTGTCCTTGCTGCAGCAGCAACTGCTGACAAAGGTGATTGCCATAAACAATGCGTATGGCATAAGCATCAAGGAAACAGAAGACAGCATCAACAGTACCATAGAAAGATATAAGGAATATGTCCGCACTAACTATATCTTCAAGGACCCTCGTGCTGCATCGTCTTACTTTGCTCTCTTTCAGACGTTGGGCAACAGGCATATCTTCCAGCCACAGGAGTCGGAAATGGATATTCGCACCTTTGCAGCAGTAGCAACAGCATGGGATACATATTATAACGACGAGGAAAGTGGAAAAAAGATAGAAAGAGCAGAAAACCTGCACAACATTGCTATTGAAGGTTTGAAGGCTCTGCGCATAAAGCAGGCAAGGAAATATGGTCCGGCAGTAGATCCGGACAAGATTCATGTAGTATCTGTCTTCGACATCCCGCTGATTGACAACAAGGGCAAGAGACGCTCTCTGACAGAATTTAAGGGCAAGGTGGTACTGCTTGACTTCCACGCCTTCTCCATGCCTAACTCCATGCAGAGAATCATGATGCTGCGTGACATCTACAATAAATATCACGCCCAGGGATTTGAGATTTACCAAGTCAGCGTCGATGACAACGAACATTATTGGAAGACTCAGACGGCAGCCCTGCCTTGGGTATGTGTCCACGACCCCGAAGGTGTAGAGTCTGAATATCTGCAAAAATATAATGTGACACAGATTCCGACCTTCTTCCTCATAAACAAAAACAACTCGCTCGAAAAACGCGACAGCCAGATAAAAGATTTAGACAGTGCCATCCAATCACTCTTGTAAACTCCTGCTCTTCGATTTTGGAGCAGTTATCGTAAGTCTCGACAAACAGCGATGTATCCAAGCCCTGCGACAGGTAGGGTGTGGAGAGATTGCCAGTTATGTGGATGAACATAGGAGCGAAGACCTGTTTCACGAGATAGAATTAGGCGGTTCCAACGAGAATTTCTGTCAGGAAGCACGCGAAAAGAGCCACTGCAATGCTACTGACGAGGAGATATGCTGGGCTTGGAACGAACTGCTTACGGGCATCCCTTTGGAGAAGCTACGCCTTATACAGCATTTTCATGATACCTTGGGCTATAAGACCGCACTCCTGTCAAACACCAACTGGATTCACTGGGAACATTCAAAGAAATTCTTCACTGCTGATGGCAGAAAAGCAGAAGATTACTTCGACAACATATTCCTGTCATGCGACCTCGGAATGATAAAACCAGACAGAAAGATTTATGAAAAGGTAGTTGAAGAAACAGGTGTGTCAGCAGATGACATCCTTTTTGTCGATGACAGCTTGACAAACAGCATCGGCGCCGTCTCTTTCGGCATAAAAACCATTCATGACCCCAGCGGAAATGCCTGGACGCAGCCAAAGGCGGCTATAATAGGAAACTTTGACGGCATACACTTGGGACATAAACACATCATTGACCAACTGAAAAAGATAGCTTCAAGCAGCCCTACCCCGCTATCTACTATGGCTATTACGTTTGACCGCCATCCGAAAGCGTTGTTTAACAGTTCCTTTATACCAAAATACATCACCACACTGAAAGAGAAAGAACGCCAGCTGCTGAAAACAGGACTTGATTGTGTCGCACTGATGCCATTCAACGAGAGTTTCTCGAAGATTACGGCATACGATTTTATGAAGATGCTGCACGATGAAATGGCGGTAAAAGTGCTTTTGGTGGGATATGATAACAGATTTGGCGCAAAGACAGAAGGCAAGGAGGAATGTTTTGAAGACTACCAAAGATATGGCAAGGAGATTGGCATTGAGGTAATCCAGGCTTCACCGAGAGAGGACTCCGGCAATCATGTTTCTTCTTCCGTTGTAAGGAAACAACTGCTTAGCGGAGACATCGAAGCTGCCAACAGTAATCTGGGACGCAGGTTCTCTATAACAGGAAAAGTAGTCAGGGGACATCAAAACGGCAGGAAGATAGGGTTTCCTACAGCCAATATCATACCACAGGAAGACCAGCTTCTGCCACCCAATGGCGTCTATGCCACCATGGTAGGTGACAAAAAGGCAATGACAAACATAGGCACCCGCCCTACCTTTGACGGACATCGACTCACTATAGAAACATATATCCTCGATTTCAACGAAGATATCTATGACAAGGAGATTACAGTGGAGTTTGTGAAACATATCAGGGACGAGAAACCATTTGCGTCACCTGAGAAATTGAAGGAACAGATAAAAAAAGACATTGAGACAATATAAACGATGAAAAAGACTATTCTATACCTTTTAATATTCGTTGCAGCACAATTAATCATAGGATTCATTGCTAACACTATATCAAAACTATGGTTTCCGGAGGTAGAGTCTTCAACAGTATTGCTTATCAGTTCTGCCGCCAGTTCTATATTGGTAATAATCCTATTCATTGCCCTTAAATGGTGTCCTGTAAGTCGAAACTATATACGTACAAAGCCTTGGGGAACCCTGATATGGTCGGCATTGCTTGCCATCGGATTGGTAATACCAGTGACCTGGGCACAGGAATTCATACCTGAAGCGATACGCAAAGACCTCATTGGGGAAACACTTGTAGAAATGCTGAAGACCAGTGAGGGATATTTCATTATCTGCATGCTTGCACCACTTGCCGAAGAGATTATATTCAGAGGTGCTATCATAAGAGCACTTACAAAATGGTGGCACGAAAGGGGCAAGAGCTATGTCTCCTCTGAATGGTTTGCCATTATCATCTCAGCAATACTCTTTGCCGCAGTTCATGCCAATCCGGCACAGATACCTGTTGCCTTGCTCTTCGGAATCCTGTTAGGATGGCTTTTTGTAAAAACAGGCAGCATCGTACCGGGAACAATCGTGCATTGGATAAACAACAGCTTCGCATACGTAATGCTGAAGATGTTTCCGACACTGCCTGTTGACGCTAAAATGGTAGATTATTTTAATGGTAATCAGATGGCTGTAGCACAAGCTATTTTTGCCTCTCTCCTTATTGCACTGCCATCATTATACCAACTCATAAAGACAAAACGATGCACACCACATATTTCGGAAACATAGAGTGGTATCGGGAACTTCTTTCCACACTCCAGAACTATGGTACGACAGAGGTTCTGGAGGGCATCATTGATAAAAATGAGCGATGGCAAAAGCAGACAGAGCGCAATCGTTGCCTGATTGCTACTGCCAACGGTACGCAAATGCTTACCGTGCCTATTTCTCTGCCTGCAAAGGAAAATAATAATATTACCACAGGAGAGGTTCTTATCAGTGACCACGGAAACTGGAGACATCTTCATTGGAATGCTTTATCCTCTGCTTATGGCATGTCGCCATTTTTTGACTATTATGCAGACGATATAAAACCTTTTTTCTCGGAAAAATGGGAACTTTTGGCAGATTATAATCTCGCTATTACGAAGAAAATTCTCGAATTACTCGGTGCTAATGACATCATACAACAGAAAACTTTCCTAAAACCGTCTGATGTTGTAGAGACAAAGCCATACTATCAGACTTTCCAAAAGCGTCATGGATTTATTCCCAATCTTTCTATCATAGACTTGCTATTTAACGAAGGTCCTGACAGCATTTTATATTTGTAAAATACCAAAAAACTTCTTTTTTCAGTTTTTTCTTCCTCATTGTATTGTTTTATGAAAAAAAAAACTTAACTTTGCAATCTGACAATCGTAAAACAATATTATATATTACTAAAAAAGAATTATGAATAATCTGTTTAACATCAAGGACTACGTTGTAGTCATTACAGGCGGAACAGGAGTTTTGGGCCGCAGTATCGCAAAATATCTTGCCTTGGAAGGAGCGAAAGTTATCATCGGAGGACGTAAGGAAGACGTTGGCAAACAGATAGTAGATGATATCACTGCTGCCGGAGGTGCATGTGAATTTGTCAAAATGGATGTTATGAACAAAGAAAACATTCAGGCAGCATGCGACTATATCGTAGGAAAATACAAGAAAATAGATACTCTGCTCAATGCTGCAGGAGGTAATATGGCTGGTGCTACCATCACCCCAGATCAGAATTTCTTTGACCTGCAGACAGAGGCTTTCCAAACAGTATTGAACCTAAACCTCACTGGTACTGTCATTCCTACCCAGATATTCCTTAAGCCTATGGTTGAAGCAGGCAAGGGAAGCATTATCAACTTCTCTTCTATGGCAGCCTTCCGTCCTATGACACGTGTTTGTGGATATGCTGCTGCAAAAGCAGGCATCTCTAACTTTACTGCATATATGGCTACCGAATGTGCTAAGAAATTTGGTGAGGGCATCCGTGTTAATGCTATAGCACCAGGATTCTTTATTACAGAACAGAATCGTGCCCTGCTCACCAACCCTGATGGTACATATACACAAAGAGGTCAGGATGTCATTCGCCAGACACCATTTGGCAGAATGGGTGAGCCGGAAGAACTCTGTGGCACTATACACTATCTGATGTCTGACGCAGCAAAGTTCGTTACTGGGACTGTAGCTGTCGTTGACGGTGGTTTCAATACTTTTGCAATGTAATAACTACAAACTATGGTAAGAACATGGCGTTGGTTTGGCAAGAATGACAAGATTACTCTTGCCATGTTAAAACAGCTGGGAGTAGAGGGTATTGTTACAGCACTCTATGATGAACCTCTCGGACAAGTGTGGTCACGTGAAAAAATACGCGATTTAAAGGAATACATCGAGAGCTACGGCATGAAGTGGAGTGTCGTAGAGTCTCTTCCTGTCACAGAAACTATAAAATATGGTGGCAAAGACAGAGACCAACAGATAGAAGTCTATAAGGAATCCCTGACAAATCTTGGCAAAGAGGGCATTCATTGTGTCTGCTACAATTTCATGCCAGTACTTGACTGGGCTCGTACTGACCTTAACCATGAGAATCCCAATGGTGCTACAAACCTGTATTTCTCTTGGCCTACCTTTGCATACTTCGACATCTACCTGCTACAGCGTAAAGGCGCCAAGGAAGAATGGGAGGCTATAGCAAAGGGTAATGGCAGCAATGCTTCAAAGGCTGTTGCTGGACGCGATTTGATGGCAGAAATAGAAGCTTTCAGAGCACAGCAGACTCCAGAGAAAGACCATCAGCTTGTTGAAGATATCGTCATAAAGACCCAAGGCTTTGTTGCTGGCAACTTCAAGGAAGGTGACGAAAAACCTCTTGAACTTTTCCGCGAACTGCTGGCATTATATGATGGTGTTACGAAGGAAGACCTGCAAAGGAATATGAAGACCTGGTTAGAGGCTATTATGCCAATATGCGATGAATATGACATCGATATGTGCATACATCCTGACGATCCTCCTTTCCCAATTCTCGGCTTGCCACGTATTCTCAATTGCGACAGCGACATACAGACATTCCTCGATGCTGTACCAAACATACACAATGGTCTTACTTTCTGTGCCGGCAGCCTTTCAGCAGGAGGTCATAACGACATCACCTATCTGGCAGAGAAATATCACGAGAGAACTCATTTTGTACACCTCCGCTCATGTCATATATTCCCTAATGGAGACTTTACAGAGGCAAGCCACTTGGGAGGTCGTGCAGACCTCGTAGAACTTGCCCGGATATTTGAGAAAGAAGAGCAGCGCAGAAAGCAAATCCGCAAACCAACAACACAGGACCTCCCAATGCGTGTCGATCACGGCATGACAATGTTGGGTGACGAAGATAAGGGTTATAATGCTGGTTATTCTTTCTTGGGCAGAATGTTTGGCTTGGCACAGGTACAAGGTATCTTGGCAGCTGTAGATAAGGAATTAGGTATAAAATACGTGCAGCCAGGATTTTTTGAGGATTAAATAACAACTATACACTTTTTAGCATGAACTACGCACTTGGCATCGACATTGGCGGCACTAATACCGTTGTAGGATTAGTTGATAAAGCAGGAAACGTTCTCGGAACCGACTCCGTAAAGACACAGTCTCTCCCCGTATTGGAAGATTATGTGAAGACTGTCAGTAAGATGGTAAAGGACCTTATTGCCAAAAATAATGTTTCAATCGATGATATCGTAGGTTTGGGAATAGGTGCCCCTAATGCCAACTATTACACAGGCAACATAGAGAAGGCTCCCAATCTTCCGTGGAAGCAGGATAAGGTTCCCCTTGCGAAGATGTTTCGTGAAGAACTAAACATTCCGGTTACCATTACCAATGATGCCAATGCTGCTGCGTTAGGTGAAAAAATGTATGGCGTTGCCAAAGACATGGACAATTTCATCATGATAACACTTGGAACAGGTGTTGGCTCAGGTATTGTCATCAATGGACAGCTCGTATATGGTCATGATGGTTTTGCCGGTGAATTGGGACATGTTATAATAGAAAGAAATGGTCGTCTATGCGGCTGTGGCAGAAGAGGATGCCTCGAAACATACTGTTCTGCCACAGGCATAGTAAGGACAGCAAAAGAAAGGAATACCCCTTTCCTTACTTCGAAAGACATTTATGATGCCGCAGTAAAGGGTGATGAGACAGCTATTGATATCTTCAAGGAGACAGGCACACGCCTTGGAAGAGCCTTAGCAGATATGGTCGTTTTCTCCAGCCCTGAAGCGTTTGTACTCTTTGGAGGACTTGCAAAAGCTGGCGATTTCATCGTGAAATATACAAAGGAGGCAATGGAAGAGACTATTATGCCAATCTTTAAAGGAAAGGTGAAGATACTTCTCTCTACAATGAAAGATGCAGATGCTGCTGTACTTGGAGCATCTGCATTAGCATGGCAGTAAACTAAAATCTAAGGGCTTACTGCTCTATTTCCTCGTTAGAATTCATTATTTCCCTTGCTCTGTCGTAATCCTCTTCATTTACAAAGAGGGTTACGCCACTCATGGGGGGATAGCCGCTCATTATGGCATTTCCTACAACAGATGGAATACCTTCTGTCTCAAGCCTACCCTTTAGGATATAAGCCTCAACTTCACTGTTGCATGTTGTCAATTTCCGTGTCATAAAGTCAGAGTTACTTTATAGTCAATTCTATCTCGCGTTTCTTGTCCTTCTTCTTTGTAGTCAGCACTATGCGGTAAAGATTCTCTCCCCACATGCCCTTCAGATGATTATCAAGAAGCTCGGAACAATCCTCCACACTTGCCGTAACAACCTTTTCTTGATAAGAAAGAGTATGATTATCAAGGACAATCTTTCCCTTCTTTAATTCAGGCTTTATAGTTGTCATAAAGAAAAGCCGTGTTGGCTCTATGTATTTCTTAAGGGCATAGACATCTGTAATCTTTATTTCCTCGCCCTTGAGCTCTACATCACGCATATAATCTTCTATCATTGCTTCCTCTGGGTATGCTTTCGTTAGATTAAGCAGATAGTTATTGCCGACCTTCTCTTTACCATGTTTACTATGGCCTATCATTACCATGTCCGCTACATATTGTTTTCCGTCTTTCTGGTTAAAGCCGTTGATTTGCGGACAATTATGATACTGACTCTGCATAGTCCATATATCATAGCGGTCCTTTGAGAAAGTCTTTGCTGTATATTCCCCTACTCCACAATCTATCAACAATGGTTTGCCATCAGCAAAAATCTCCATTGTTCCGAGGTCGTTATGATTATGACTCTCTCCATTACTACCACCTTTAAAAGCAACAAACAATCCGCCTTTACTACGCATTGTAGCAACATTCAGGTTTGGATAGAAAGCCTCCGACTTTGGTTCCTCTGCCTTTGTCTTTGCCAACTTGTCAACATACTGTAGTAGTAAGAGTTCCCTTCCTAATGTTGGGAAGTTACCACTCTTAGCATATAGAGCAGCCGGATTATTCCAGAAGTCGCTTTTCTTTGCCATAAAGGCAGAGAAGCCAGCCATTTTTTTATCCTTTATAAATTCAGAAAATGGGAAAAGAATATTTAGTTGAACGGCACTCCTGTTATCATGTGCATCAGCAAATGTTACGACATAGTCATTTCCTATATACATATTATATATATATGCACCCATCCTTGCTACTTTGTCCCTCTTGTAGCCCAACATGGTGACATCCGCCATTTCCTCCGACTTTATCAAGTCAAGAAGATAGAGGCACTCAAAATAACTGGCAGCAGCCCTGTCCCAATATCCAGTTCCCTCGTCGCAACCGCCATCATCAGGATAGTTGTCTATAAAAGCCTTCATGCAGCCTTCTATCTCCTTTACAGCCTTTTGCATCCTTGTCTCATCGCTTTCATAGAGATACAGGCATGCAAGCCAATTAGAGCATATCCAAGGGTTCCAGTTCATGCTTGCAGTCTTCCACCAGTATTTACTTCCCAATGCCGGCTTCAACATTCTGTGGTGTATCTCCTTGCTTACCTTTGCCGGCAATGTAGGGCGCACCTTTGTCAAGGGACGCTCTAATCTGCTGCATGTCCAAGCCAGTAATGCTGCTGACTCTGCATTAAACAAATCTACTGTCTGCTGATTATAATCAGGTACAGCTTTATTGTAGTGTGCAGGTATTCCCCACCAAGGCTCATGCATCATAGAATCGATACCCACTACGATATCATTGATAAAACGCCCCTTTCCCTCTATTATCTCTGCCATAGCGAGAGCTGCCAGATGTCGTCTGCGTTCAAATACCTCTCCTTCATACTCAACCCTGTTGCCATCTGTCTTGAAACGGGCAAAAGACTGTCGTGACAAAGCATGCCAAGGCTGGGAAAGATAGCTTTCGCCATATTTCACATAGGACTGCTTGTTCAGAGCCTGAGCAAAACCACTTATACTAACGAAGATGAAGCATAGAACGGATATGAGAAATCGTATCATGAGGCATATCTTTTTTCAATACTACGTACAAATATAATATTATAAGGCATGTATTTACGAAGAGCTGAACAACAACATTTGGCCAAGGAATGCAATCCATTATACCAAACAACACAACTGTCAGCAGCACATAAACGCCAATTCCTTTGGTATCATATGCAATAGGATATTTTTTCTGTCCTACGATATAAGACAACACCATTGCTGTCCCATATCCAGCCACACCGCCCCATGCACATGCCATATATCCATATTTAGGAATAAAGATTATATTTACAGCTATCAGCACTATACAACCTGCCATCGAAAACCAGGCACCCCATATTGTCTTGTCTATGAGCTTATACCAAAAAGAGAGGTTGAAATATACACCCATCATTATCTCAGCCATCATTACGATAGGCACCACGCGAAGACCTTCACGATATTCTGCACCGATGATGTGCTGTAAGATAGGCATATATCCTACTACACACAGGAAGGCAAACAGTGTGAAGATAAGGAAATACTTCATTGCTGTTGCATAGTATTCCTTCTTATCTGCATCCTTTGATTTTGCAAAGACAATAGGTTCGTAAGCATATCTGAAAGCCTGTGTTATCATTGCCATAATCATAGCAATCTTTGCACAAGCTCCATATATTCCAAGTTGTACTGCTGCCGGCGATGCTATTATTTCTCCCATTTCATCGACCTCAACAGGATGACTTTGCGAATATACAAAAGGAAATATAATCTTGTCTATTGTCTGGTTCAGTATTCCTGCAATTCCCAGCACCAATATTGGCCAGGAATAACTGAACATACGCTTCAACAGAGCGAAATCTACTATCTTCAGTTGTTCATCATGTTCTATGGCATAACGCCTTGAAGCAAAGTGTTCATGCAGAAACTCCGGAATAAAGAAGAATGTTATAATTCCCGTACATACCAGGTTCAGCGAGAATACATAGAATACATCCGTCTTTCCCAACACTACGAAATATAGCAGGTTCAGAGAGATGTTCATTATAATGAAAAGCAGCTTCAGCGAAGCAAACTTTATAGCTTTCTTTTTATATCTGAGGTAGGAAAAAGGTATTGCCTGAATAGCATCCAAACACACTACGCAGGTCATCATCAAAATATAGTTCTCACTCCCTACATACCCCATAAAATCAGCTATTCCCTCGATAAAGATGAATACAAATACAAAGAAAATTGCCGATAAAGTCGAGACCATCACGAAAGATGTAGAAAATACCGTATGAGGGTTTTCGTCATCTTTGTTAGAAAATCGGAAGAAAGTGGTCTCCATTCCGAAGGTCAGTATTACCAATATCAATGCCACATAGGCATATAGGTTGGTCACTATACCATAACCCCCACTCTGTACCGCCAACACGTTAGTGTAAAGCGGTACGAGTAGGTAGTTTAAGAATCTTCCGACTATGCTGCTAAGTCCGTATATAGCGGTATCCTTAGCAAGACTTTTCATTGAAGCCATAACACTTCAATTATCTTAGAATCGAAATTAATAATTATTCTTCAGTCTTTGTAGCCTCTTCTGCAGGCTTCTGTCCTTCGTTGAAGCGTGTGGGACGAGACTTTCTGTCTCTTCTTTCGCCTCTTTCAGGACGTGCAGGTCTGCGCTGTGGCTCTACATATCCTTCTGGCTTTGGTATAAGAACCTTGTGTGAGAGCTTATACTTACCAGTCTTAGAGTCAATCTCCATAAGTTTGACTGTTATCTTGTCGCCCTCCTTGATGCCAGCTTCTTCTACTGTCTCAAGGCGCTTCCAGTCGATTTCTGAGATATGGAGCAGACCATCATTTCCTGGCAGTATCTCTACGAAGCATCCGTAAGGCATAACAGAACGAACTGTTCCTTCATATACCTCACCAACTTCTGGTACTGCTACGATAGCCTTAATCTTTGCGAGAGCAGCATCGATAGCCTCCTTGTTAGGAGCGCTAACCTGTACCTTTCCTACACCATCTTCTTCGTCAATGGTAATAGTAGCACCAGTATCCTCCTGCATCTGCTGGATAATCTTACCACCAGGACCAATAACAGCACCGATGAACTCCTTAGGAATCTCTATCTGCTCGATACGAGGTACCTGTGGCTTGAGTTCTGCTCTTGGTTCAGCAATAGTATCTGTGATACACTTGAGGATATGCTCACGACCAGCCTTAGCCTGTGCCAGAGCCTTCTCCAATATTTCGTATGACAATCCGTCACACTTGATATCCATCTGTGTTGCAGTAAGACCATCCTTTGTACCAGTAGTCTTAAAGTCCATATCGCCAAGGTGATCCTCATCACCCAAGATGTCAGACAATACTGCATACTTATCCTCTCCTGGATTTTTGATAAGACCCATTGCGATACCAGAAACAGGCTTCTTCATTGGAACACCTGCATCCATCAGAGCGAGTGTACCGGCACATACGGTAGCCATAGAAGAAGAACCGTTAGACTCCAATATCTGGCTCACTACGCGAACTGTGTAAGGGAAGTCAGCAGGAATCTGACCCTTCAGACCTCTCCATGCAAGGTGTCCGTGACCTATCTCACGACGTCCTACGCCTCTCTGTGCCTTTGCTTCACCAGTACAGAAAGGAGGGAAGTTATAGTGCAACAGGAACTTCTGGTAAGAACGCTCCAGAACATCGTCAACGAGTTTCTCGTCGAGCTTCGTGCCAAGTGTTACAGTGCTCAAAGACTGTGTTTCACCACGAGTGAAGATAGAGCTTCCGTGAGGCATTGGCAATGGAGATACCTCACACCATATTGGGCGGATTTCTGTTGTCTTACGTCCATCAAGACGTACACCCTCGTCGAGGATGCAACGACGCATTGCGTCACGCTCTACATCGTGATAATACTTGTCAACGAGAGCTTTCTTCTCTTCCAGCTCGTCCTCTGTAAGGTCTGTGTGAGCAGCAGCATAAGCCTCCTTGAAGTCTTCCTTAATCTTCTCGAAAGCATCAGCACGCTCATGCTTCTCAAGAGCCTGCTTCACTACGTCGTAAGCCTTCTGGTAGCACTCTGTCTTAACCTGCTCCTTCAGTTCGTCATCATTTACCTCATGACAATACTCACGCTTAACGTCTGTGCCGAGTTCCTTCATCAGTTCCTCCTGCATTACACACATTGGCTTGATAGCCTCGTGAGCAGCCTTGAGAGCATTAAGAAGGTCAATTTCCTGCACTTCGTCCATCTCACCCTCAACCATCATGATGTTGTCCTTTGTGGCACCCACCATCAGGTCCATGTCAGCATCAGCCATCTGAGCCTTTGTAGGATTGATGACAAATTCTCCACCTATGCGAGCTACTCGTACCTCAGAGATAGGACACTCGAAGGGGATATCTGAACATGCCAGAGCACATGAAGCAGCGAAACCAGCAAGAGCATCAGGCTGATCTACGCCGTCGGCACTGAACAAAATAACGTTTACGAATACTTCTGCATGATAATCGCTTGGGAACAGTGGACGCAGAGCGCGATCCACGAGACGACATGTGAGAATCTCATCATCATTTGCCTTTCCCTCACGTTTTGTGAAACCACCAGGGAAACGTCCGGCAGCAGCATACTGCTCACGATATTCTACCTGCAGTGGCATGAAATCTGTGCCAGGCACTGCGTCCTTTGCTGCACAGACAGTGGCGAGAAGCACGGTATTTCCCATTCTCAGGGTACAGCTGCCATCAGCCTGCTTCGCCAACTTTCCTGTCTCAATGGTGATGGTACGACCATCAGGCAGAGAGACCGTCTTTGTAATTACATTCATCTGTTTTCTTTATTGTTTTTACTGAAACATCAAATATGGGTTGCCCCATAAAATACATAAAAATCGCGCAAATTTAATAAATTTATATGAGGTATGCAATTTTCCCTTTGCTTTTTTATGTTTTTTTCACAATATTACTGAGCCGAGAATTTGTAGGTTTTTCCTGCTTCCGTCATGATATCATACTCATAGATAGGCTTCAGTTTTGGTGTTTCTGCCTGAGATATCTGGGTAGCAGTCAATGGCTTGCGTATCTCTGCAGGAGCCATCAGGACATTAGGGCAAGCACCCTTTGCTTCCTTCAAGCCATTACCTTTCAGTGGCACATAAGAGCGAAGCCTCAACACTCCACCAATAGTAGATTGTACTGTTGCGGATTTCAGATTGCCGTTTTTCCACTCTTCTTCGACGATGAAACCGCCTCTTCCGCGCAATCCGCTGACCTTTCCCTCTTGCCAACTGTCAGGAAGTGCTGGCAGCAGATGAAGGGCGCCATCATGACTTTGCAGCAACATCTCGCAGATACCTGCTGAAACACCAAAGTTACCATCTATCTGGAATGGTGGATGAGCATCGAAGAGATTAGGATATGTCCTGCCTTCTGGATATTTCCTTGTCTCTGCGTCAGAAGGCAATATATGAAGCATATTCTTTATTATCTGGAAAGCATGATTTCCATCCAGCATCCTTGCCCAGAAATTTGTCTTCCATCCAAGACTCCATCCTGTTGCCATATCGCCACGCTGTTTCAGGGTGTTCAGAGCTGCAGCAAACAATTCTGGATGAGAATAAGGAGAAATCTGGTTTGAAGGATACAATCCATAGAGCTGTGATATATGGCGATGTTCGTCTTTCGGGTCATCAGCATCTATTATCCACTCTTGCAGCTGTCCATATTTTCCTACCTGCATTGGTGGCAGCTTTTTGAGACATGTAGAAATTTTTGAAAGGTCATCAGTGATACCAAGCTCTTTTGCTGCTGCCAGAGTCTGGCTAAGCACATCGAAGGCTATCTGGTTATCCATTGTAGAGCCGGCTGTCACATTGGTGCCCTTGCCTACAGGCCCATGTTCTGGGGAGACTGTCGGAACAGTCATCACCCAGCCGGCAGCCTGCTTCACCTCTCCATTCTTAGGATATTCCTGCATATAGTCAACAAGGAAATCTGCTGCTCCCTTCAATACAGGATAGTATTCCCTAAGGAAGTTCTTGTCGCCAGTAAAGAGATAGTGTTGCCAAATGTGTGTTGTCAGCCAGGCACCACCTGTTGGGAACATTCCCCAAGGAGTACCATCCACAGGACCTGCTATTCTCCATATGTCTGTATTATGATGTGCCATCCATCCTCCACAGCCATACATTGTCTTTGCTGTCTCAGCTCCTGTCTGGCTGAGGTCTTTCACCATAGAGAAGAAAGGCTGCTGTGTCTCTGCTAAGTTGCCTACCAATGCTGGCCAGTAGTTCATCTCGGCATTGATGTTGATGGTATATTTCGAATCCCAAGGAGCATTCATCTTATCATTCCACACTCCCTGCAGGTTTGCTGGCTGTCCTCCTGGTTGTGAGGAAGAGATGAGTAGATATCTGCCATACTGCATCATGAGAGACACCATATCGAAGTCTGTGCCATCAAACTTTGCAAGACGTTCGTCAGTAGGAAGGTTCTTAAGAGGGCTTTGGTTATCGAGAGCTAAAGAAACCCTGTTATACTGCTCCTGATACTTTGCAATATGTCGCTTCAGGAGTTCCGGAAATCTTTTCTGCTCTGCAAGGTTCAGGCGAGCTTTGTTCTTTGCCGCAGCATTGCCACTGATATCGTGATAATTTACGAAATTCGTGGCAGCAGAAATGTATATTGTCACCTCTGTAGCACTCATTACCTTTATCTCTGTAGCATCACTAATCTCGACCAATTTGTTATGTTGAGGAAAGGAGATACCAGCATGCTTACCCTCTACCCTAACGCTTGCATGACATTGTGCTGTCAAACCAGCCTTGATGCCTTCCTGCTCCACTCCCTGAACTGTCGCAAAAAGTCGTCCTCCACAGTTTCCTGAGCCACTAACCAGTGGACATTGACAGGAATGCTCGGTCTTTGAGGTATAAGGCATTTGGCTGTCAAACGACATAGTGAAACTGATGGCATCCTTCTTGTTTGCCTTCAGGTGGATGATGATGACACTATCAGCTTGTGAAGCAAAAACAGTTCTTTCATATTTTACTCCATTGCAGACATAACTTGTTGTCGCTGTGGCATTTGCAAGATTCAGGGTTCTCTTGTAATCTGTCACATTATTATGTCCAAAATGCAGTTTCAGGCTTCCCAAAGGCAGGAAACGCATTCCGTGAGGACCTTTTACAAAGTATTTATCCAACAACTTCGCTGCCTCCCCTTCCTTGCCTTCGAAAATCAATTTCCTCACTTCTGGCAGATGTGCCAGCGACTCTTTGCTGTTGTTGTTATATGGTTCTCCGCTCCAGAAGGTTTCCTCATTCAGCTGTATCTCCTCATCATTGGTACCGCCATAAACCATAGCTCCCAAGATACTATTACCAATAGGAAGAGCCTCTAACCAATGACTGGCAGGACGAGAATACCATAACTGATGCTCCTGCGCCTGAGCAGCAAGACCAACACAAACTAACACAATACTCAATAGAAATTTCTTTTTCATTTTTTTATCTAATTCTTAACTCTTAATTCTTAACTCTTAATTCGAAAATGACTCCTCCTCTTGGAAGTAACTTTACTGTTTTGGGGAGTTTTTTTAGTGTAGAGATATCCCATTCCTGACCTTCTTTGTCAGCAAAAACGGTTATGGAAGTTGCCTTTGACATTACCGATGGAATCGCTAAATTTAGCGTTACAGGTTCATCGCTGCCATTTATTCCTGTCACATACCAAGTGTTACCACTTCTGCGTGCTATTACTACACTCTTGCCAGGATATCCTCCCAAGAACCTTGTCTCATCCCAAGCAGCAGGCAGGCTACCAAAGAAATTTCTCACCTCTTCTGGTTGTGCCAGAAAACTTTCAGGTCTGTCCGCCAAATGTTGCAAACCACTCTCGAAGAGTACTGTCAACGCCAGTTCGTGAGCATTGGTGGTGATATGAGGATGCTGCGAATTGCTGAAGGCACAAGGGGTATAATCCATAGGTCCTACTACATTCCGAGTGAAAGGAAGGGTGGCATTATGGCTGGCAGCCTGATTCGTAAAGGTAGCCACATTATTATACCACTCAGCCCCATAAACCCCTTCTGTAGAGAGCAGGTTTGGGTATGTCCTCTGCCATCCTCGTGGAATAGTGGCACCATGAAAGTTTACCAGCAGATGATGCCTTGCAGCACTCTCAAGCAAGTCGAGACAATAGTCCATATTCGTCTGGTTGTCACCGGAAAAGAAGTCTATCTTCACTCCTTTTACCCCAATCTTCTCACACCAGGCAAACTCTTTTTCCCTGTCTTCTGCCTTGTTGAGGCGATACTTTGGTGTTGGGGCTCCATCAACCCATCCTATTGACGAATTATACCATATCATCGGCTTTATCCCTTTCCTCAAGGCATAGGCAACAGCATCTTCTATAGTTTTACCGTCTTTCATAGTGTCCCATTCAGCATCTATCAGCACATAGGGCAAATGTAGAGAAACTGCCATATCTACATACTTTTTTATTATGTTATAGTCGTTGGAACCGTGATTATTTGCCCAATATATCCATGAAACCACTCCTGGCTGAATCCATGAAGTGTCTTCCAATCGACAAGGTTCGCTGACATCTGTAACAAGGGATGACTCTACTATGTCTGCCAGTTTTCCTACTATTACCACCCTCCAAGGCGAGTGTGCCGCCTTTGTCTCGTCAAACGTTTTGTCTGGGACCACCCTGAACTTCTCCCCCTCATTATAGAGGCATGAAGCACTTTGTCCCCTCTCGATATTTGCTTCTGTGATAAGTGCGAATATTCCGTCGCTTGGCTCTATCAAAGCAGGGTATCCCCATCTGAGGTTATTGCCCTCCTCGTCATTTGTGACAGCACTATATGAAGGCAGGGCTTTTACCTTGCAGGTAGTTGTCAGTGGAAACATTCCCTCATAGGAATCAGCCCATTGCTGCATCCATCTTTTCGTACCTTCAGGAATGTTGTATGTTGTCATTTCCTTCGTCTGCGAAACAGGCAGAACTCCTTGCCATTCATACCTGAAGGCTACCCCATCATCATACAATCTCACCACCAAAGTAATGCCTTTGTCGAGGTTTGCACGATATTCTGTTGCCTCATTCATGCAATGCTTCTTCTTGCCAGAAAGCATGATATAATCGCTGTTTATCTTGGCAGAAGGAGTTAACAAAAGCTGTCCTTGTTTCATTCCCTCATATCCCAAGGCAGAAATCTCCAGAACAGGTTGCTTCTGATAGCAGATAACATACCCACCCTCTTTCGACTGTAAGCCAATAAGCCCATTTGGCGATGCCATCTTCTGTGCTGCAACAGCCCATAATGCCATACACAGCAAACAACTTATGACGATAAATCTTTTATTCATTATTTTCGTTTTGTCTTTTGTTTTGTTCCGCAAAGATACAAACATTCCTGTACATTCACAAACAGATACCAACTTTTCTAATCATCATGTTACCTCATGATAATTATATGATAAAATCGAACAAAATTGACTGTAGCAATAAAGGTATGTTATAGTTAAAGGTTGTTTGGGTGATGAAAAGACTACTATAATACGGCAATGCGTTTATCAAGTAGAATAGAATAATTTTCTTTCATCTTTTTTGATAAAAACGACTGTCTGACAAGTTCTTTCCATTGTGGAACATATCCCTTCATACGCTCAATCATCTTTTCTGCTACAGCAGCAGAAACTCCACTCTGAGTGAAAGCTGTCATGAAGGTGTTGCGACTGAAACCGCTTTTTTTCCCTCCTACAGTAAAACTCATTGCCATTTCATCAGTGTCTTCTGTATCAACAAGTAGCACAGCCAGCAAGTCATAAGCAGGCGACAAAACATACTCACCCTTTCCTGTGTCTATCAGAGAAAAGTTTTTGCAGTGCATATCGGAATTTCCTGTTATCCAAGAAAACAAGACAATCTCCCAAAAACGCTGGACATCAAGCATGGGAGCTGCAGAATAAGCCTTTATAGTTTCTGCCAACTGCTGATAGGTGCCATAGTATTTATGCTCTGTAAGGCGATTGGAAAGCTGACACATATCCAGCATAGATATTTTTTCACCTTTCCTTCCACGATCCATTCTTAATGTCAGATAACCTAATTCTCCATCAGCAAGTCGGATGAGTGTATGGCGAGCTGTTCGTATATGAGCAGACTCCGCCATTTTCATTGTAAGGTCTTCCAGTTCCGGCAGATAGGGGTATCTTGCACTTTGAGGTTTGAAAATGTACTTACCCCAAAGCCCTACTATCGTAAATTTTGAAGGCTCGTTCTTCCCACCACGATTAACGTCGAGAGACATCTTTGCCTGTACACCAGTAACTGATGCACTGGTGCGAATTACCTGACGAGCCAATTCTGACATATTATCTCGCGTATAAGGAAGAATCGGCACGGTTTCTGTACCAAAAAAACTCCGAGCACAACCAGGATGAAAATCTACCTGACCCTCTTCTAATTCCTGATAGCAAAACAGACATTTATTCATAATTCAGTGGTTTTACGCTAATGTTTCCGATGCAGTCTTTACAGCAAGCCATCAAGAGTGACATTCTGTCACGTGGGTCAATCTTCCATGAAGACGAGGCAATATCCAATAACCATCCTTCAGGAATGAGTCCATCGAAGACAGGGAACATCATTTCCTTATTATATTGTTGCTCCATCAGAGGCATAGTGGGACTTACGGGCATAGCATCCTCAAGAGCAAGATATGTCCCATCATATGAGAAGTGAAAACCTTCCTCGTCTTCTGTTAAGATTCCACAGAAAATATCATTTACATAAATTCCCGCTTGCTTCATACGATATCTACTTTAACAGGTCCGAGGCACTCTCCAAACAAAGCAAGCAAATCATTCACCTTATCCATTCTTAAAGTTTGTTTGCCCTGTTCTAAATCCCTCACAAACCTTAACCCAACTCCTGCTCGCTCAGCTAATTCAACCTGAGAAAGACCATTTTTCTTACGCTTTTGCTTAATATGTTCCGATAATGTCATAATAATTATACCTTAACGGGTACAAAAGTACATATTTTTTTCGAAAAATATATCAAATCGGGTATAAAATTTGTATCTTATTTCAAAATTATACCCGTAATGATATAAAAACAGGGTCGTTTCTCTTATATTTGGGTCACCTGCAAAACCCTGTGTTTCGAAATGTCACAAAAACCAAGAATGACCATTGAAAATTGCAAGCAAAGGTTTTTTCTCGGCAAAGCCGAGGGCATTCTATGTTAAATTCCAA
>DJWZ01000135.1:0-640 GCA_002449535.1 Prevotellaceae bacterium UBA7017
TTGCCCTCTACTATGGTGACTTTCTGACCGAAGGCTTCCACGACGCTGGCATCGTCAGTGAACGCCTCGGAGTAGGGCTGCTTGTTGGCAGCCTTCAGCAGTTGTATGTCGAAAGTCTGCGGGGTCTGGACTATCTTGTAGTTCTCCCTAAAGACATTCTTTCCCTGCGTGATGTCGCGGAGGGTGTCTGTAACGGGCATCACGGGTATTACGGCTTTCTTCTCACGCGCCTCCTCATAGCAACGCTTTATGACATCGAGGCTCACAAAGGGGCGCACGCCGTCGTGGATGCCTACGACACCGTCGGCATCATCGGGAATAGCCTTCAAGCCGTTCTGTACGGAATGGAAACGGGTCGCGCCGCCGTTGACAACAGTATGGGCGACCGTGAAGGAATACTCCTTGCATAGCCCCGCCCAATATTCCTGCTGCTCCTCGGGAAGAACCAGGATAATCTCCAGCCCCCCAAGGCAAGCCATACTGTCGCCGAAACTCCTGAACTTCTCAAGCGTGTGCATCAGGATGGGCTTTCCGGCAACGGGAATGAACTGCTTGGGAATCTCGCCCCCCATGCGGAGTCCCTTCCCGCCTGCAACAATTATTGCGTAATCCATTATTGATTTAACTCCTGCTTTTAACT
>DJWZ01000135.1:732-5168 GCA_002449535.1 Prevotellaceae bacterium UBA7017
TGAGTGCATTAGCTTATTGAACATCATGCCCTCTCTCAGTGCGTCGGCTTTCTCCTTCTCGCCCAGCATCTCGAGAATAGCGTATGCATAGGGCAGGGTGGCAGCAGGACCGCAGCCGGTAATGACATTGCCGTCAATGGTATAAAGCTCTGCCGTATAGGTGGCACCAGTCAGCTGGTCCTCAAAACCAGGATAGCAGGTGGCACGCTTGCCTTGCAGAAGACCTGTGCTACCCAAGACAAGCGGGGCGGCACAGATGGCACCGTATTTCTTACCTGCTGCGGCATGCTTCGTTAACGCTTCCCTGACACCGGCATGCTCATTGAGATTGTAGGCACCGGGCAGCCCGCCAGGCAACAGCAGCATGTCGGCATCGCTGAAATCGGCATTGGCAATAGCAAGGTCACATTTCATCTTAGTACCATGCGACAACTCTACATCTTCCGTACTATTGATACTGACGGTCTTGATGTCAACTCCGGCTCTCCTGAGTACATCAACAGTGGTTAATGCCTCTATATCTTCTGAGCCATTTGCAATAAATTCGTAAACTTTAAGCATATTTTTTTAGGCTTTTATTTGTTTTATCAATTTAAAAATGTATCTTTGCAGCGGCAAAGTTCGCCATTTTCGAGGGCAAAAATACGAAAAAAAATTGAAAGTACAACAAAATGACGCAAAAAAAACGTTTCGCCATCTTTGGAAATGTATATCAAAGGAAAAAGTCGCAGGCAATATTCAAGCTTATTGCCATCTTGCAGAATCATGATGCGGAAATCTATATGGACCGCCCCTTCTATGAGTTTATCACGGAGGGACAGCACATGGACGTAAAGGTGGATGGCGTTTTCGAAGGTGATGACTTTAATGTAGATTATGCTGTCTCAATGGGCGGCGACGGTACGTTGCTAAAAACTGCCGCAAGGGTGCATCGTAAGGATACGCCTATCATCGGTGTCAATATCGGGAGGCTCGGCTTCTTGGCAGATGTGGCACCGTCGGAAATAGAAATGGCGATATCGGACATATACGCCGGCAAATATCGCATTGACGAACATTCCGTCATAGGGATAGAGACAGCAAGCGGGGAGAAACTGGACAACGGACCGTTTGCCCTGAACGACATCGCCTTGCTGAAGCGTGACAATGCATCTATGATATCCATAAAGACGAATATCGATGGCGAGTATGTCACGACGTATCAGGCTGATGGACTGATTGTAACGACGCCTACGGGCTCTACCGCATACAACCTCTCTAACGGCGGACCGATTATAGCACCTGGAACGGGAACTCTGTGCCTGACGGCAGTGGCTCCGCACAGCCTGAATATCCGCCCGATTGTAGTGCCGGACACATCTGTGATATCACTGAAGGTCGAGAGCCGCAGCCATTCTGTCCTCGTGGCGGTTGATGGAAAATCTACAAGCATACATGACGGCACCGAGGTGCGCATATCAAAAGCAAAACATACTGTCCGCATTATTCGTTTCGCAGATAGGAAATATTATTCGACCTTGCGGGAGAAAATGATGTGGGGACTTGACCAGCGATGAAAATACCACGCCCAAATACTACATACCATATAGGTAGAATAATGCGTTGGATATGGGATTCTTCCAAAGAAAACCGTCTCCAGGCTATTCTTAATACCATCATAGGACTGCTGGATGTCGTATTGGCATTGTTGTCGGTATGGACGGTGCAAAGGGCTATAGATATTGCCTCCCATCAAATAGACGGCGATGTTATCGTGGCGGTTGTATGGATGGCGTTGGTTCTTTTTGGTACATTCGTACTGGATTTCTGTTCTACATGGGTGAAGAACTACTATGGAGTACGTGCGCGGAACCGTATGCAGCGACGTATGTTGGGGCATATCCTTCATTCTGAGTTTCGGGGAAGGAACTCGATGCACAGCGGTGACGTAATCAATCGTCTCGAATCGGATGTCAATACGGTTGTAGATTTCGTGGCGGAGACAATCCCTAATGCGGTATCTGTATTCTGCCTTTTCGTGGGTGCGTTCTGGTATTTGTATGCCCTCGATAACAGGTTGGCGGTAGTAATTGTCATTATGTTCCCGCTTTTCCTGCTGGTGAGTAAACTGTACGTAGGACGCATGCGAGAATTGTCGCGTGATGTCCGTAACTCGGACAGCGTGGTTCAGAGCCTTCTGCAGGAGTCTGTTCAAAATCGTATTCTTGTAAAGACACTCGAGAGTGAAGATACTATTATAGAAAAGCTGACAACCCAGCACGAGACGCTTCACAGGAAGGTTATCCGTCGTACGAAGTTTTCCCTGTTCTCAAGCATGATTGTGAGTATAGGTTTTGCATCTGGATATATTGTTGCCTTTGCGTGGGGAGCTCTACGCTTGGCTGCAGGAACATTGACTTATGGCGGAATGTCTGCTTTCTTGCAATTGGTAAACAGGGTTCAGCGTCCTGCCAGAGCCCTTACGAATCTGGCTCCGCAGTTTGTCTCCGTCTTTACTGCGGCTGAACGCTTGATGATTTTGGAGGATGTGCCATTGGAGGCTCAAGGTGAGCAGATTCACCTTCAAGGACCTTGCGGAATCGCTGTGCGCAATGTAACGTATGCTTATCCGGAAACGCCAAACAAGGTGATAGTCCGTAATCTGTCATTTGATTTCAAACCGGGTACTTGCACTGCTGTCGTGGGAGAAACTGGTGCGGGAAAGACGACATTGATACGTATGATTCTGGCATTGTTAAAACCTGTGGAGGGAACGGTTACTATATATAATAAGGATAAGGAAACTCCTGTCTCTCCGCTAACTCGCTGTAATATAATATATGTACCACAGGGCAATACGATGATGTCTGGCACGCTGCGCGAGAATCTCCAAATGGGAAACGTTGATGCTACGGATGCCGAGATGTATAATGCTCTTGATACTGCATGCGCGGATTTCGTACATGCGCTTCCTAATGGCTTGGATACCTATTTCTCTGAACAGGGTGGGGGACTTAGTGAGGGACAGGCGCAGCGTATATGTATTGCAAGAGCATTGCTGCGTAATTGTCCGCTGATGATATTGGATGAGGCAACCAGTGCCTTGGACACGGAAACAGAGAAGAAACTCCTCAATAACCTTCTCACAGACAAGTCGCGAACTGTTATCTTTATCACGCATCGGCGAGTTGTGCTCAATTATTGTGATGCTTCCCTCCACCTAATGCGAAAAAGGGACGATGAATATTAATTATAAGACGAATTTTAATTATAAATATATATATATAAGGTAAACACTAACCTAAAATTAATGATTATTATGAATAAAAAAGTATTGTTACTCGCGCTGTATATTATGGCAGCAGTAATTCCTTCGGCTTCTGCGCAGAAGAGTAAGAAAAATGAAATGGTAGCATATCTGTTTACTTATTTCAATGGAAATAATCCAAAGCAAGAGCAGATATGTTATGCCTTGAGTGATGATGGATATAACTTTACGCCGCTTAATAGTGGGAAACCGATTATAAATAGTGATACTATAGCCTTCACACAATGCGTCAGAGATCCGCATATATTAAGATGTGAAGATGGAAAGACTTTTTATATGGTCGTTACTGATATGCGCTCAGAGTTGGGATGGTCAAGTAATAGGGGAATCGTTTTGCTCAAATCCACCGACCTTATAAATTGGGAGCATCATGCTATAAATTTCCCGACTCGTTATACGAAGACGTGGCATAATGTAATCCGTGTTTGGGCTCCGGAAACTATATATGACCATCGCGTGGGGAAGTATATGGTGTTCTATTCTCTTCGTACAAGCGACAGGGATTCGTATGATAAGATATACTATCAGTATGCGAATAAAGATTTTACTGATTTGGAAGGAGAACCAAAATGGCTGTTTGATGCAGGGAATGCCACTATAGATGGAGATATCGTCTATAATGAGGCTGATAAGCAATATCACCTTTTCTACAAACAGGAGTCTGGACGTGGTATCTACCAAGCGGTGGCAAAGCAGCTGACAGATAAGTGGGAGATGCTTCAAGGTAATGTCGAACAAACAAAAGAGTCTGTAGAGGGCGTCGGTGTTTGCAAGACAATAGATGGAAAATCATGGATAGTAATGTACGACTGTTATGGAAACGGACACTATCAGTTCTGCCGTTCTGAGGATTTGAAGACATTCCATTTTGTGCAGAATACTGCAACACAGGGAATTTTCACCCCTCGACATGGTACAATAATACCAATAACACAGGCAGAAAAAGAGCGTTTATTAAAGAAATTTGGGGAATAAATAGACATTTTTCGGTTTTTGGACAGACAATTGACGTTTTTGGCATCAATTGTCTGTTCTTTTCTCCGTTTTTCTTTGATATTTGTCAACAAAAGTTGCAAAACGTATTATTTTTCGAAAAAACTTTCGTAAAAATTTGGTCAGTTGGAAAAAA
>DJWZ01000123.1 GCA_002449535.1 Prevotellaceae bacterium UBA7017
TGTATTATAAAGGAAGTGAATGTGGAGGAAGGCGAGAGCGTAATGGCAAATGCGGTGCTCGCAAAGCTGGAGTTAAATAACGAAAACCAAAACGAAAACGAAAAATGAACAGAATAACGGATATAAAAGAAAAACTGACAGCAAGAGAAAGAATAGAGACATTGCTCGACAAGGGAACGTTTGTAGAACTTGACAAGCACGTCGTACATCGTTGCACCGACTTCGGAATGGAGAAAAAACATGTTGACGGCGATGGCGTCATAAGCGGATACGGCAAGATTGACGGACGGACAGTCTTTGTATATGCCTTTGACTTTTCTGTCATGGGAGGCTCGCTGAGTGCTGCCAATGCCCAGAAGATTGCCAAGGTGCAAGACCTTGCCCTGAAGAACGGTGCTCCGATAATTGGCATCAACGACTCTGGCGGCGCACGCATTCAGGAAGGTGTCGAGTCGTTGACAGGTTTCGCACATATCTTCAAGCGTAATGTGATGGCGAGCGGCGTAATACCCCAGATTTCTGCCATCATGGGACCCTGTGCCGGTGGCTCGTGCTATTCGCCAGCATTGACGGATTTCATCCTGATGGTAAACGAGCAGAGCCAGATGTTTGTCACCGGACCTGATGTGGTAAGGGCTGTGACAAACGAGAATGTAGATAAGGAAACCCTCGGCGGCGCAATGACTCACAACAGCGTCAGCGGTGTGTCACACTTTCTGTGCAAAGATGACGAGGAAACTCTGCTCACAATTCGCGAGCTGATTGGCTTTATACCGTCAAACAATATGGAGGATGCACCTGTGCACAGTGCTTCTGACGATGTGAGGCGTGTATGCCATGAGCTGGACAATGTGGTGCCGACCGACCCTAATGTGCCTTATGATATACGTAATATAATAGAGCCCGTCTGTGACCAGCAGTATTTCTTCGAGATACAACCTCAGTTTGCACAGAATATAGTTATCGGTTTTGGTCGTTTAGCAGGCAGGACGGTAGGCTTCGTGGCAAATCAGCCTAATCATCTGGCGGGAGCCCTGGATATAGATGCTTCCGACAAGGCGGCACGGTTCATACGCTTCTGCGACTGCTTCAATATACCTCTCGTGGCAATAGAAGACGTGCCGGGATTCTTGCCTGGCGTGGATCAGGAGCATCATGGCATAATACGCCACGGGGCAAAGATTGTCTATGCCTTTGCGGAGGCAACTGTGCCAAAGGTGACGCTGATAACGAGAAAGGCTTATGGAGGCGCCTATATCGTGATGAATTCAAAGTGTATCGGAGCAGACGTCAATCTGGCTTATCCTACAGCGGAAATTGCCGTGATGGGTGCCGAGGGCGCATGTAATATCCTTTATAGAAAAGAAACCCCAGAGGTGAAGAAGGAGAAGGTGGCAGAATATCGTGAAAAATTTGCTAACCCGCTGCCGGCGGCACGGCTGGGATACATCGATGAAATCATTTCTCCCTGTGATACACGCATACGTTTGATACAGTCACTCGATATGTGCAGAAACAAGAATCAGAGCAATCCTCCGAAGAAACACGGAAACATGCCGATGTAAAAAGAATATAAAAATATCGGGAATATTTTGTATTTAGAAAAAAAAACTTTACTTTTGCGTCCTGAATACAAAAACAGACGACCATGCGACCGAGTGACAGTATAGTAATAATACCAACGTATAACGAGAAAGAGAATATAGAGAAGATTATCCGCGCTATATTCTCGCTTGAAAAGTCTTTCCACATTTTGGTTATCGACGACGGCAGCCCTGACGGCACTGCTGACATCGTGAAGAGGCTTATCGCTACGGAGTTCTCCGGACAGCTGTTCATAGAGGAACGCTCCGGAAAGCTTGGGCTCGGCACTGCATATATCAAGGGCTTCAAGTGGGCTTTGGCTCATGAGAACAACTATCAGTATGTCTTCGAGATGGATGCCGACTTCTCCCACGACCCTAACGACCTGCCACGCCTCTACGGCGCGTGTGCCGATGATGGCTATGATGTCGCTATCGGTTCAAGGTATGTCAGCGGCGTGAATGTTGTCAACTGGCCTATGGGACGTGTGCTGATGAGTTATTTCGCATCTATGTATGTCCGTGTGGTGACAGGTTTCAAGGTACATGATACTACTGCGGGCTTTAAGTGCTATCGCAGAAAGGTACTCGAGACAATAGATCTCGACAAGATACGTTTCAAGGGCTATGCCTTCCAGATAGAGATGAAATATACTGCCTATAAGATTGGCTTCAAGATTAAGGAGGTTCCCGTAATCTTTGTGAATCGTGTAGAAGGCGTCAGCAAGATGAACGGCGGCATCTTCGGCGAGGCATTCTTCGGAGTCATGAGGCTGAGGCTCGACGGCTGGCTGAGAAAATATCCCAAGATTTCATAATCCTGGGATTAGGCTTTAGATTCAATCTTCAATCTTCAATTTTCAATCTACTTTAGCTTACCGAATTTCTCGTTCTTCTCCAGCGTCCAGCCTTTCCTCTTCTGGAGCAGGTTGTCATCGCCCTTGAACATCCTCGCTGCCTGCTTGTCACCCTTCAGCTGCCACTGCAGCCAAGCAAGAGCAACAACAGAGAATTCACCGCCATGAGGCTGCAGGTAAGTGCCCCCATGTCCTACAGGCAGGTTTGCAGCACATGCCGGTACGTGGTTGATGCGATGAAAGTCATCCATGCCGTTCTCGTATGCAATGTCCGGCTTTCCGCCAAGTATGTATATCACGGAAGTATGGATGTCGTTCAGCTTAGACTTCGGAGGCATAGGCATACCGCCTACCGCATTGTGAGCATTCTCCTGCTTGAAGAGTCCGCTGTTGCAAATCATCAGGGTCGTGATACGTGGGTCAGCACAGTTGAACAGTGTCTGCAGTCCGCCGCATGACATGCCAGCCGCAGCAATGTGCTTAACGTCAATTTTCTTATAGTAAGGAGACTTAGGGTCGCTGTTCTGTGATATAGCCCAGTCTATGCTCTCTATCTGCTGCTGTGTCGTTGACATCGGTCCGTGATAAGGGTCGTCATTCATGGGAATGAAGCCCGTTGCCACGACGAGGAAGCCGTAAGATGCTATCTCGTTCAGGAATTTGTAATGCTCAAAAGGAGAGTTGTTACAAGCCCCATTCCCCCACACCAATACCGGCAGCTTGTTCTTGGAGTTGAATACCGACAGATCCTGCGGAGCGAAGATAGTATGTTCGGCAAGTGTAGCCTCCTCCTTCATGACAGCCTTGTATGGCCCCGTGCCGCCATCCTCCACGATGCGCTGTTTCAGTTCTGTTGACTGCGCCATGAGAGGTATAGACACCACCACGGCAGAAAAAATAAGAGAAATAATTCTTTTCATAACTATATTTAGGTGTTTAAAATTTCAAATCGGATGCAAAGTTACGATAAAGTTATGAATAATGCAAGAAAAGACATTTTTTTTGCATTATCATGACGAAGTACATTCGAATGATTGTTCTTTATGACAAATTAGGACACCCTGGGTTATATGTCGTCAGACAGGTAATTTTTTGTAGGGATAAACAACAAAGGTTAGCAGTGGCTTCCATCAACAAGAACCTGCGTGTCACCGAACTGAAATATGTAGTGACAACGGGCGAACAGGGAACGGACGATTTGGACTTTACTGGTGAGCAGCACACCCGGACACAAACCATGAGGGAGGTTTCAACAAGTGACGTGCCATACGACCTTGTGGGAGAGATTGCTAAAGGTGCAACACTTACACGCCGGACGGTTGTACGAATATTAAAGGGACTCACCCTGAATCAACTATATAAGTTCAAGAATAACCCAGAAGAATTTATCCGCAACGTGGTACGTCTGATTAAAGACCAGAAGGCTACAATGATTGTAGAATATATAGCCTACAACCGCACGGAGCAGCAGTATGATGCCAGCATCTTCACCAAGGAGAAGAGTCGCCAGCCTTTAGAAAAGGCTTACGAAGCAAAGAAGCATATACTGGACTATGTTTTTACGGACAGTAAGGGTGAACGCAAGTTTGCAGAGGCACTTGATAAAGCTGATGAGGTGTGTGTCTATGCCCGTCTGCCCCGTAGTTTCCAGATACCTACCCCTGTGGGCAGGTATGCTCCAGACTGGGCTATTGCCTTCAACGACAACATGGGGGTGAAACATGTTTTCTTCGTGGCAGAAACCAAGGGAAGTATGCTCTCCATGAATCTGAAGGGTGCTGAACAAGCTAAGATAGAATGTGCAAAGAAACTCTTCAACAGCGTTTCAACAAGCAAAGAGCGTTACCATGAGATAACGGACTGTGATACAATGCTGGATGTCATCAATAATTTAGAGTAGTCGTCAACTTCTGGAGAATCTACTGTTAAATTTTTATTTTTTTCTTGCACGGAAATGAAATAATTACTACCTTTGCGGCAAACAAATCTATTGGGCTAAATTATGATGAAAAAAATTCAAGCGTTTTTATTTCTAATAACAACAATCAATTGCCTTGTGATTGGCAAGCCTATTCTTCTGCGTCCACGATACATTGACGATGAAGTCGTGAAATCATATACGTTGTGTAAAGACATCAGTCAAGAAGTACTACTCAAGGCAAAAGGATGGGGGCGTCCAGGTATAATTCATGGTGACTGGATAGAACATATAAATGGTAAATCTATTGATTTGGAGGGGAATGAGCTTTTCCCAGAAGTGGAATATGACTCTATGTTTGAAATCATGCCTGGAAAATATGTTATCAGCCATAGGGATATTCATGGTTTGATAAGCCGACAGGGTCAGCTGTTAGTCCCGATGATTTATGATGATGTAGACTGGTTGCAAGATGGATTGTTTTGTGGAATAAAGAATGATGGGACTAAAGATATTTATACTACAGATGGTGTTTTTCTTTGTTCTCTGAAGAATCCTCAAGAACTTTTTTTCTGGTATGATATTGCTAATAATCTCATTGATGTTCATTACAAACAACATAGCTCTGACGATAAGTACCGTTTCCATTTGTTTTATGCAGATGGTCAATTAGCTTGTCCAGTATTCATGGCAAATAGTATCTATGCCATGTTTAGTACCATAAGCGTTATGTCGAATGGTGAAACTTATAAAGTTGAAATAGCAAATCCCATAAATCGATGGAAATGTCTTGATGCAGACAAAAACATTCAAGAAATTGTCAGTAAAGACGTCGCCCTAAACAATTTGTGGCTTAAGAGGGCATCAGATTATTATTTGGGTCATCAATACGCAAAAGCTATTGAGTGCTTGCAATATTACAGAAAGTTTGATGGTATGCAAAATGTAAAACTCGCAGGCACTTCACTTCACGCACTTCTTTGCGAAATGCTAATGAACTGTTATTATCAGACAAAGAATTATCGCGTGATTATGTCAGGTAACAGCAAGCCTGCACTTGTAAGCAAATATGTCAGGGAATTCTCCTTCTCCGACTGGGGAATAAAAGTAGATGAATCTTCTGGCAAGTTTTCACTTAAGTTGGATGAAGACAATTATTCTTCAGATGGTCTGCCTGTTATTCGGAAATGTTTGGAGGCTTGTGAATTCATCTATCAAAGCAGCCAAACAGCTTATCAAAATCAGGTGAATCGACAGGAGAGAAGCATACAGCTTTGGACAAGTGTCTTTGACGCACTTAGGCAGAATCAGCACAGTTCGCTTATGCAATATAATCGGCAGTTGACGTCCACCCCCACACTACAGGCTGTTCCTGGTTTCACTGGTAACATAGACAATAGTTCCGTTGGGGGTGTGCCGGCCGCATTGCTACCGCCATCGGAAGACGAAATTCTGACATCTTATAGTCATCCTTCTTCTTCCTCAGGGAAAAATCCCTCGACTGCAGATAAAAAAGAGCGCTCCTGTACCTACTGCAAAGGAAGCGGACAACAAGAAGTGAATCGCTCTGTTTTTACTCATGGTATTGACACATCCAAGAAAGAGTGTCCTATTTGTCACAAAATGATTATGGGGGGTAATTCACATACACACACCGTCTGTACGCATTGTATGGGAACAGGAAAGGCTAAATAGCAATCAAGATACACTTACCAGAGTGTACATAACATTTTCCAAAAAAAATTATTACTGTTCACTAAACTTTTCAGATTGACACAAAAAAATAGGAGGATGTGACAATTATGACACACCCTCTTTATAGTGAATGATTTTTATGAAATCTTACTCTGCTGCGAGTTTTGTGCGGATAGCCTTTGTCTCCTCTTCGTAGCCAGGCTTCTCAAGCAGGGCAAACATATTCTTCTTGTATGCTTCCACGCCAGGCTGGTTGAAGGCATTTACGCCTAACAGCTGACCGGAGATGCCGCAAGCAATCTCGAAGAAGTATATCAGCTGTCCGTAGTTATAGGCGTCCAGACGCTCTATTGATACGAGGATGTTTGGTACTCCGCCGTCAACGTGTGCCAGACGTGTGCCGAGCTCGGCATTCTTGTTTACCTCGTCAATGCGCTTGCCTGCAAGGAAGTTCAGACCGTCGAGATTCTCTGCGTCAGATGGGAACAGCAGTTTCTTCTCAGGACTCTCGACACTGATACATGTCTCGAAGATGGTACGCTCACCATCCTGTATCCACTGACCCATAGAGTGCAGGTCGGTCGTGAAGTCGCATGATGCAGGGAAGATGCCCTTGCCGTCCTTGCCTTCTGACTCGCCGAAGAGCTGCTTCCACCATTCTGCATAGTAGTGGAGCTTTGGCTGGTAGTTGATGAGTATCTCTATCTTCTTGCCTTCAGCATAGAGGGCGTTTCGGGTAGCAGCATAGAGGGCAGCAGGATTCTCCTCGAACGGTACGTCGATGCCGCACTGCTTCTCCATAGCCTGTGCTCCGGCTACGAGTTGGTCGATGTCTATTCCGGCACATGCTATTGGCAGCAAGCCCACTGGCGTCAGTACAGAGAAACGACCGCCGACGTTGTCAGGGATGACGAATGTCTTGTAGCCTTCCTTCTCGGCACACATGCGTGCAGCACCCTTCTTGGCGTCGGTAACGGCAACGATGAGTTCCTTTGCTGCAGCCTTGCCCACCTGAGCCTCCAACTGTGTCTTCAGCAGACGGAAGGTGAGGGCTGTCTCCGTCGTGGTGCCAGACTTTGAGATGTTTATGATGGCGAATGTCTTTGTCTTCAGATATTCTGTCAGTTCGGCAAGATAGTCCTCGCCGATGTTGTTGCCTGCAAATACTATCACAGGATTATTCTTGTCTTGCACAAGCCATGAGAAGGTGTTGCTGAGACCCTCGATGACAGCCTTTGCTCCAAGGTAGGAACCGCCGATGCCTGCAATGACTACTACCTCTGCCTTGGAGCGTAATGTAGCAGCGCATGCCTTTACTTCGTTGATGAACTCCGGGGTGATGCTTGACGGAAGGTGCAGCCATCCGAGGAAGTCGTTGCCGGGAACGGTGCCTTCTTCAAGACCCTTCTGTGCCTGTGCTACTTTGTCTTTGAACGCCATGATGGCTCCTGCTGGAAGAAATTGCTGAGCCTTTGTGATGTCTAATGAAATGTTCTTCATAATAGTTATGGTTTGTAAACTTTATAGTGTTTAGGATGTTTTTTATTGCTTTGAGCAAAAAAGCGTAAACAGATGCTCTTGTTTGCAAATGTTTACGCTTCTTAGTATCGTTTTGTTCGAAATATGATTATTTCTTGATGTTGCCGTAACGCTGCTGGAAGCGATCAACGCGACCTGCCGTGTCAACGAGCTTGCTCTTACCTGTGTAGAATGGGTGTGAAGAAGAAGAGATTTCTATCTTTACTACTGGATATGTCTCGCCGTTGAATTCTACTGTGTCATTGGTCTTACATGTTGACCTTGTGAGGAACATATCGCCGTTTGACATGTCTTTGAATACTACTGGACGATAATTTTCTGGATGAAGATCTTTTTTCATTGTCTTGAGTTTTTATGGCGCCGAGAATAAGCACCTTGTTGTTAATAATTTAATTTTACGGCTGCAAAGGTACGAAAAAAAAACGTTCCAGCCAAATTATTCCCTTCTTTTTTTATCAGAGTCGGCGTTTCGGCGTTGTTTAAATAAGGTTCATGCCGTATTTTTTGCACTCCTGGCGTTGCTCTTCGGGCCATATAGAGGCTTGTATCTCGCCTACGTGTGCTTTCTGCAGCAATACCATGCACAGGCGGCTCTGTCCTATGCCGCCGCCGATAGAGAGAGGAAGCTTGTCTTCGAGAAGCCTCTTGTGGAAATATAGTTCCTTGCGGTCTTCCTTGCCCTCAAGTGCGAGCTGGCGCAACAGGGCGTCCTTATCGACCCTTATGCCCATGGAACTCAGCTCTATCGCCCTGTCCAAGATAGGATACCATATCAGTATGTCACCGTTGAGTCCGAGGTAGCCGTCGCTGTTCGGTGTCGTCCAGTCGTCGTAGTCCGGGGCGCGTCCGTCGTGCTTTTCTCCGTTGGACAGCTTGCCGCCAATGCCCATGATGAATACTGCGCCATATTTCTTTGCTATGGCGTCCTCACGCTCTTTCGGAGTCTTGTCGGGATACATCTGCAGCAGCTCCTCTGAGTGTATGAAGTGTATTTCGCGTGGCAGGAACGGCTTCAGCTGCGGATATGTCTCGTAGGTAAGGTATTCCGTGCGCAGTATGGTGGCATATATGCGCCTTACTATGTCTTTGAGGAAATCCAGGTTCCTCTCTTCCTTTGTCATTACGGCTTCCCAGTCCCATTGGTCAACATACAGGGAGTGTAGGTTGTCCAGTTCTTCGTCGGCGCGTATGGCGTTCATGTCGGTGTATATGCCGTAGCCGGACTCTATCTTGTATTCCGACAGCGTCAGGCGTTTCCATTTTGCCAGGGAGTGTACTACCTCTGCCTGCTGGTCGCCGAGGTCCTTGATGGGGAATGTTACGGCACGCTCGACGCCGTTCAGGTCGTCGTTGATGCCGAGACCCTTGAGCACGAAGAGTGGGGCAGTAACCCTGCGAAGGCGCAACTCTGTCGAGAGATTCTGCTGAAAGAAATCCTTTATCAGTTTTATGCCCTGTTCTGTCTGCTTGAGGTCGAGGATAGCCTTATAGTTTGTTGGCTTTATAAGTTTGCTCATGATTGAATTTATGTTTTGCAGTAACACTTTTTGCTTCAGTGTACGGCGCTTTGTGTGTTATATGGGGCAATTTGATACCCGATTTTGTAAATTTGCATGCAAAAGTAATACATTTTTGCGATACATGCAAGCATTTTGTCAAAAAATTATGTTGTTTGCTCGAAATTTGTAATATTGTTGACACTTTGCTTGCTTTCGCTGCTGAAAAAGTACAAAGTGCCAACAAGTATTCTTCCTGCGTAGTGTCATGTGGCAACTTTTCTTCGGCATATTATTGCACGATACGAAAAAAATGTTTTTATTTGCACTCACTAATTCCAAAACATGATTCCAACGAGAGGTGTATTTGTTTTCTCTTTATATATAATAATGTGTTGGGCACCTCGCAAATCCTCCCGGGAGGTAAGGGGGGGGGAGGCAGGCGTGCTTTTTAACCGTTAAGAAACCTCGAAGGGGGTGGCAGGCAAGCTTTTTAACCGTTAAGAAACCTCAAAGGGGGTGGCAGGCAAGCTTTTTAACCGTTAAGAAACCTCAAAGGGGGTGGCAGACGGGCTTTTTAACCGTTAGAAAACCTCAAAGGGGGTGGCAGGCGAGCTATTTAACCGTCAGAAAAGCACAAAGGGGGTGGCAAGCGAGCTTGCTGACTGTCAGAAAGCTCCCCCTCCCCTCCCCAGTAGGGGAAGGGGAGTAAATGAGAAAATGAAGGAATGGAAGAATTTCAATTTTCAATATTCGATTTTCAATACTCAATGGTCAATGGTCAATCCTCACGCTTACTTCGCTTCCGTCGTAGTTGACGGTTTTTGTCGTGCCGTCGGGGAGGGCTATTTTGAATGTGCGGCTGGTGAGCATGCCGTCATAACTGCCTTTGCGGGTGCCGATGGTGAGGGTGCGGCGGCTGTCGTTCCACTGCATCTGGATGGTGGTGTACTTGCCTTGCTCATAGTTGTAGTTGTCGCCCTCGTCTTCATAGAGCGTAAAAGTGGCGTTGGCGCCGGGGTATATGCGCAGCTCCAAGGCATCCCACGTCTTTTCACCGACATACTGCATCTCTGGTCCGAGAGGCAGTATGCTGCCGGCACGCACAAACATCGGGGCACGGTCGAGGCGCGTCTCAAAGGTGATGTCCTGACCGCCACGATATTTCTTGCCTGTCCAAAAGTCATACCACTCTGCGCCCTTGGGCAGATATTTCGTTGCCGTCTTGGTGCTGCTGAAATCTACTACGGGATAGCCCTCGCTGGTGGTGGCAGCGGTCGTGACGCTCCATCCGTCCAAGCCCTGCGCGTCGAGCTTGCCGCCCTTCGGACGGCTGACGAGTTCGGGGGTGTATTGTGCCTGTACTATAGGTGCGGCAAGGATGCTGTGTCCGAAGAGAAATTCGCTTGGCTCCTGCCATGTGCGCTTGTCGGCGGCAAAGTCGGCAAACAGCGGACGCATATAGGTGCCGTTCTCGCTGGTTACCTGCCATGCCGTGCTGTAGATATAGGGCAGCAGGCGGTAGCGAAGGCGTATCTGTGCGGCAATGGCATCATAGACGGCATCGCCTGGCTTGCCAAACTCCCATATCTCACGGGCACAATCGGTGCCGTGGCTGCGGAAGACGGGGCAGAA
>DJWZ01000026.1:0-1428 GCA_002449535.1 Prevotellaceae bacterium UBA7017
GACATGATGCAGAATCACCGTTTCTGTGATGACATTGCTGAAATGATAATCCAATCTGGCAGATAAGAGAATATTATATATGAACGAAGACGTTTTATATGTAGCCCAGCTACGTTCCTACTTTGCTGATACTCCTGAATTTTTCCAACAATGCATGGAGTACCCCGGCGGTCTGTTAAGGTGGTTAGGATTGTGGTTTACACAATTATTCTATCATCCATGGATGGGAATCGCCGCCCTTGTAGTATTATGGAGTGCCTCTCTGCTAATCTTGAAGCAAGCCTTCAAAGTAAGACTGATATGGACACCGCTGATACTTGTCCCTATCGTATGCCTTATAGCCGCAGACATAGAAGTAGGGTATTGGATATTTTACCTCAAGTTTCCCGGTTACTATTTCTATGCTTCCTTGGGAGTGCTTTGTGTTGCCTTGTTGGTATGGCTTGCCACGTCGAGCAACAAATACCTGTCAGCCACAGGATGTGCCATCGCGGCACTCTCCTACCCTCTCATCGGCTCATACGCCCCGTTGGCAATGGCATGTATTACATTCATGTCTCTTCTCAATAAGAGATGGAGCATTGGAGGAATAATGGTGGTAGCGACTATTGCCGCACCAATCTTGTGGACCACGTTGTATAAATCTTTCCCTGCATCACAGACATTTACCGTCGGGATTCCTGTTTTCGAGTACGGAGAATATACCAACTATTCGAAAAGCTATCCCTTCCATATTCTCTTCATCGCGCTGTTCCTGATGCCTTTAGTGCACAAGTTGCCGACCGTGAAGCTGAAAAGCCGCAAGGCTCTTTTCGTCCTTCCTCCTTTATATATAATACTCTTCGTGGGCTATGGCTTGTTCCTTCAAGCCTACAACTTCTCTGACGAAGCATTCCGTACCGAGTGCAGGGTATATAGGGCTATAGACGACGAGCAATGGGATGATGCCTTGGAGGCGATTGCCCGCATGAAATGTGACATCACACGCGAGCTTATCGTGATGAAGAATATTGCCCTCTTCAACAAAGGGACGATAGGCAACGAGATGTATAACTATCCAGATGACGGCGTACATCCCAAGACTGGTGATTCCCTCACCGTTGCCCTGGCAAACACCGCCGGTCCTATCATCTATCTCCATCATGGCATGACAAACTATGCTTACCGCTGGGCAATGGAGAACTCTGTGGAACAGGGTCTCAACATTGCCCACATAAAAGTGATGGCGACAGCATCCATGGTAAATGGCGAGAAGGCGCTGGCACAGAAATATCTTACAATGCTGCGGCACACCATGTTCTATAAAGACTGGAAGATGCCTGACACGAAGAAGATAAGCGAGTTGCGGAAGCATGTACCGGAACTTGCCGGCAGCGACAACGGATTGATAGAGAAATTCCTCATAGACTATTTCAGCACCATTCCGCC
>DJWZ01000026.1:1563-5546 GCA_002449535.1 Prevotellaceae bacterium UBA7017
AATTTCTTCCGATATGCAGCGCAACTGAAGAACGAGGCGATGCCTATCCACTACCAGGAAGCCGCCTTGCTATACGGCAAGCTGGAGCCGCAGACGGTAGATTCCTCACGCATGCCTTACGACAAGACCCGCATCATAGACCGCTATGCGCAGTTTATGGAAACGGCAACGCAATATATGCGCAGTGGCATGGACGAGAAGGCTGTTGGCGAGGCAATGCGTTCCCAATACAGCGATACATTCTGGTGGACATATTATTTCGTTCATGGTTCAACATATTATTAATTGACCATTGAACATTGAACATTGAACATTGAACTAAAAACTAAAAACCAAGTTCATAATGCATAATCATTCTTCACTCTTTACTCTTTACTCTTCACTCTTCATTGTCGCCATTCTTATTGCCGGATGCGCAGGTCCGTCGATACCCGACAATGCACAATGTGTAGCCTCAAAGCCCTCCATCTATCCCGACTACACAGACGTTACCCTGCCAGCAAATCTGTGTGCCCCTAATTTCATGGTGAAAGAAGCCCAGGAAGTAGTGGCACGCTTCACCGTTGACGGCAAGTCTTTCGTTTTCGGCGAGGACAACAAGGTAATAATCGACGATGACGACTGGGCGACAATGCGCGATGCTGCAAGGGGCAAGAGCATTGCGGTAGAGGTATTCTGCAATGACGGAAATACCTGGAAGGCTTATGCGCCATTCGACCTATACATATCCACTGACACCATAGACCCGTATATATCATACCGTCTCATCCAGCCGTCATACGTTGCCTACGAGGATATTTCCTTGGCACAGCGCAACATTACCACGTATGACGAATCAGACATATACTGCAACCGTCTGGTGCAGACCGAGGCAAACGGCCAGTGCATCAACTGCCATTCCTACCAGAACTACTCCACTTCCCACATGCTTTTCCACATGAGGCAGAGCTATGGCGGAACGATGATTGTCGATGGCGACAAGTTGAAAAAGGTTGACATGAAGACAGACAGCACCATCAGCAGCGGTGTCTATCCCGCCTGGCATCCGTCCCTGAACCTCATAGCATTCTCCACCAACAATACGATGCAGACGTTTCTGATTAAAGGCAGGGGGAAGATAGAGGTGTTTGACACAGCGTCCGACCTTATTCTCTATGACGTTGACAACAATACCGTCAGCACCATCGTCAACGACAGCAACCACCTGGAGTCATTCCCCATCTGGAGCCCCGACGGAAAGATGCTTTACTATTGTGACGCCCACTTTGAATATGCTCCAAACGATACGACATCGAAGGAGAAGCAGGTGATTGCGCGTTACTCTGAGATAAAATACAACCTCCTGCGACGTCCTTTCAATCCGCAGACCCATACTTTCGGTGAAGCAGAGATGGTCTTTGACGCTGCTTCGCGCGGACAGTCTGCAACGCTGCCACGCCTGTCGCCCGACGGACGCTATCTTGTGTTTGCCCTGGGTAACTACGGCTGCTTCCATGTATGGCATCAGGAGGCAGACATCTATCTCATAGACCTGCAACAGCCTGACAGCATCTATCCGCTCAAGGGCTTGAATTCTACAATGTCTGAGAGCTACCCCTCCTTCTCCAGCAACGGACGTTGGGTAATGACAGACTCCCGACGTGAGGACGGCAACTATACACGGCCTTACATCTCTTATTTTCCAAAGACAGCGGCAGGACAGGTTCCGCAATGCAGAAAGGCTTTTGCTGTGCCTCAGAAGGACCCAGAGTATAACACCCTCCTGACGAAGTCCTATAACCGTCCGGAATTTATGAGGCAGCCAGTCAACATATCGCCAAAAGAATTTGCCGCCACAGCAAAGACGGATGCCGTAAAGGCGAAGTATAAAAAGTGAAGAGTGAAGAGTGAAGAATAATTTTCAATTTTCAATCTTCAATCTTCAATCTTCAATTTTCAATGGTCAATAGTCAATAGTCAATGGTCAAATGCTAAACGAAGACGTCATATATCTTATCATGCCGGCACGATACGGAGGCATCAACGGCATCCGCAGGCGGCTGGGCTATCTCGCCGACCTCGGCGTGACAGCACTGTGGCTGACTCCTGTCTTCAGGTCTATGTCTTATCACGGATATGACATAACAGACTACTACGACATAGACAAACGCTACGGCACCATTGACGACTACAAGGCATTGGTCAGAGAGGCGCACGAACACGGACTGAAGATTATCATGGACATAGTCTTCAACCACTGCGGAAAGGAGCACCCTTGGTTTTCCGACCCGCCGGAGAAGGACTGGTTTAACAATGCCGACACCCAGGAGATTACCAATTTCCGCCAAACGACCGTCATAGACCCTTACGCATCTGAATATGACAAGCGGCAGACCGTCAACGGATGGTTTGCGAATACCATGCCCGACCTGAATCTCAGGAATCCGCGCCTGCTGGAATATTTCATCAGATGCACCGACTGGTGGATAGAGAACACCGGCATTGACGGCATACGCATGGACACCTACTCCTATGCCGACCTTGAGGCGATGCAGACATGGTTGCGGGAGATACATTCCCGCCATCCGGGTTTCCACGTGATTGGCGAGACATGGGTGTGTGCCGCTCCTTTCACTGCCAGCATGCAGCATGGCGGTTTGGACATCCCGATGGACTTTGCGCTGTTCGAGGCTTTCGGGTATGCAAAACATGAGGAAACGCGTGAGGCATGGAGCGGGCTGAACCGCATCTACAACATCCTCTGCTATGACTACCTGTATAAGAATCCCGCCATGGTAATGGCTTTCTTGGACAATCACGACGTAAACCGTTTCATCGAAGACATCGACCCGTATTCTCCTAATGCCCCGACGATGCTGAAAACCCTGAAGGCGTCGCTCGCCATACTGCTGACCTTGCCGCGAATACCGCAGATATACTACGGCACGGAGGTATTGATGGGCGGCACTACCGTGAAGTCCGACCGCAATGTGCGCAAGCCGTTCCCGGAACGGTGCCTTACACGCGAGGGACGCACCGCCGACGAGAACGACATGCACAGATACCTGCGCAGGATTCTGCACTGGAGAAGAGAGAACAGCCGCCTCATAGCATACGGCTCCATGAAACAGTTCATACCCTACAGGGGCATCTATGTCTATGAGCGCAGGTTGGGAGACTCCTCGTGCTTAGTCATTGCAAACGGCAACAACAGCCCCGCCCGCTTCTCCCCTGCCCGATACGCCGAGGTAACAGGCACCAACAGCGAAGGGCGTGACATAATATCCGGACGCATGGTGTCACTAAGGAAACCATTCAGCATAAGCCCACGAAAAGTGGTGATTTTAGAGGTAAAAGTTGAGAAATGTGAAACAAACGAAACTTGAAAAAAATATGATTTACAACTCCGTTACAGAACTTATCGGCAAGACACCGATGGTTCTTCTTTCAAAATATGCTCAGCAGCATAATGTCAATGCAAACCTTATAGCAAAGGTAGAGTTCTTCAATCCCGGCGGCAGCGTCAAAGACCGCGTGGCACTTGCCATGATAGAGGACGCAGAGCGTCGCGGCATCCTGACAGCCGGCGGCACCATCATAGAGCCGACCTCCGGAAATACCGGCGTGGGGCTGTCGCTTGTCGGTGCGATAAGGGGCTACCACGTTATCCTGACCATGCCCGAGACCATGAGCATAGAGCGCCGCAAGCTCGCTGCCGCCTATGGCACGGAAATAGTGCTGACACCGGGCAGCGAAGGCATGGCGGGGGCTATCAGGAAGGCAGAAGAGCTGCGCGACACCATTCCCGGAGCCGTCATACTGCAGCAGTTTGACAACCCCGCCAATCCGCAGGCTCATATCGACACTACGGGTCCCGAGATAGTCCGTGACTTTCTTGATGCCAAGAAGAGCGTGGATGCTTTCGTGGCAGGCGTAGGCACCGGCGGCACCGTCTCAGGCACAGGAAAGTACCTGAAAGAGCAGAACCCCAATGTAAAGGTTGT
>DJWZ01000021.1 GCA_002449535.1 Prevotellaceae bacterium UBA7017
TGCAATATGTGATTGGTCAGCGTGTCATCGCTGCGGCTCGGTTTTATATTACCACTGGGGTGGTTGTGTACTAATGCGATTATAGTTGCTCCGGCAAGGAGTGCCTCCCGTAGCACCATCCTTACATCGACAGCTGTTTCTACCAAACCTCCCTGCGATAGCTTTACCTGGGAAATGAGTTGGAAATTTGTCTTTAGCAACAGAACGTATGATTCCTCTACTTTCAGGTCACGCATTATGGGGTGCATGAGATTATATATGTTTTGAGGATTGTCGAGTACAGGCAGTTCTGGCATGGCGCTGTGTTGCCTTCGCTTTCCAAGTTCGCAGGCTGCAAGTATTGTGATGGCTTTTGCCTCTCCGATGCCATTGTATTTCATCATCTCCTGTATGGACATCTTTCCTAACATGGCAAGGCTGTCATTGTTGTCGTGCAGCATCCGCTTCATTAAATCTACCGCTGTCTCGCTGCTGTTCCCTGACCCTATCAGTATTGCAAGCAGCTCGGCGTTGCTGAGGGCTTCGGGACCTTTCATCATCAGTTTTTCACGCGGTCTGTCTTCCTTCGCCCATTCTTTGACGCTCATGCGATGTGGGGATGTGTTGGCTGCAGTCTTGTTCATTTTCCCATCCATGCTTTTATGAACCCTGTTCCGTATCCAAACAGTTGGGTATATGATGTCGCTATACTCAGGAATCCTACTTTTATGGAGCGATTGCGTATGGAGGAATCAATAAATACTAATGCAGCAAATAACAATAATGGTATCCATGGTGCTGCACACAGCCAATACCATTTCTCGATTGCTGCCTGTGGAGAGCCTGCTGAATGGTCATACTCCATAAGAATACGTCCTACGGCAGAAATCAGAATGAGGGTGCATACTCCTATAGTGAAGACGGTTGGCAGGAGGTGTACTAATTTCAGTGTGCCTGGATGCAACTTTGTCAGTGCTATGCGTGCTGCTCCACTATGTTCCACCTGCCTGAAGAATGCTCTTAGGTCAGTACGTCGTTTATGCCATACCCATGCATCGGGTAGCAGGGCAGTAGAGAATCCGCCTTCAACGATGCGATAGGAGAAATCGATGTCTTCCCCGTAACGCATTTTCTTGAAGCCGCCCAGTTGCATATATACGTCACGACGTATTCCCATATTGAAGGAGCGGGGAAAGAATTTGTCGAGCTTTGTCTTGCCGCCTCGTATTCCTCCTGTTGTGAAGAATGATGTCATAGAATAGCTGACAGCCTTTTGCATGGCGTTGAAGTCAGGATGGGAGGCGTCGGGACCTCCGAAGGCTGCCAGATGCGGAACTTCGGTAATTCCCTTATCAACGGAACTGAGATATGTAGGCGGCAGTATTACATCGCTATCTAATATTAGTAGCCATTCTCCCTGCGCATGTTTCGCTCCGTAGTTGCGGCTGTCACCGGGACCGCCATTTTCCTTGGAGAAATAGGAAAGAGTTAGTTTGTCGGAATATTTTCGGCAAATGTCCTCGCATGGTAATGAGGAGCCATCTTCGACGACGATAACCTCAAAATCAGTAAAAGCCTGACGAGTGAGACTGCTTAGCAGTTCATCAACCTCGTCAGGCCTATTATAAACCGGTATGATAACGGAATATCTCACGATGAGAGTAAGGATATTATTCCTTCATTCTCTGAAGATAGCTGCCGTCACGTGTGTCAACCTGTACCAACTCACCTTCTTCAATGAACAATGGTACACGGATTTCTACTCCTGTTTCAAGTGTTGCAGGCTTTAAGGTGTTTGTAGCAGTATCACCCTTTATGCCTGGCTCTGAATGTACTACGCGCAGTACGGTCTTCTGTGGCATTTCTGCATAGAGAACTGTCTCTGTGTCAGCATCGCTTACTACTTCAACGATGTCGCTTTCCTTCATATACTCTACGCCACTTACCAAATCGGCAGGGATTGGAGCTTGGTCAAATGTCTCCTGATTCATGAATACGTAGTCCTCGCCTTCCTTATATAGGTACTGGTATGGACGACGCTCAATGCGAACATCCTCCAAACGCTCACCGATATTGAAACGACGCTCGAGAACTCGACCGTCTGTTACATTCTTGAGTTTTACGTTCATGATAGTGTTGCCCTTTCCTGGCTTACGGTGCTGGAAATCAATGCATACCCAGATGCCTCCGTCCATGCGAACGGCAACACCTTTCTTAATGTCTTGTGATTGAATCATTTTTACTTATTTTATACTTGTGATTGAAAAATGCAATAATATATTAGCCCCTCCTTAGGGTTAAAGACGGGCGCAAAGGTATGAAAATAATGTAGAAAAATGGATAAAAATCAATAAAAATGCAATTTAATTGTTTGTTTTCGTGTCAAATACTTGTATATTTAAATAAAAATCTTTACCTTTGCACCTCGATTACGTAAAATAGGCGAAACAACAAACAAAACATAAGAACAATGAAAAGAACATTTCAACCCCACAATCGTCGCCGTGTAAATAAGCATGGTTTTCGTGAGCGTATGGCTACCAAGAATGGCCGCAGAGTATTAGCTTCTCGCAGAGCACATGGTAGAAAGAAGCTTACAGTAAGCGACGAGCATCACGGAAAGTAAGAGATTTCCGTTATACGAAAGGTCTGGCTTTCCAAATGGAGGAAAGACAGACCTTTTTTTTGATAGCAGAGAAGATTTCTGATAGATAAGAATTCCGATAGGTAAGAATTCCGAAAAATAGGATTTCTGATAAATAGGATTTCTGATATAAATAGCCAAAAGGCATAAGGATAATAGAAAATGGTAAAAGTGAAAATCGTCAATAAGGGTCGTCAGCAGTTGCCTGCCTATGCTACTTCTCAAAGTGCTGGCATGGATCTCAGGGCTGACATAGAATCCCCAATAGAGTTACAGCCATTGGAGCGTCATCTCATTCCTACGGGTCTGTATATGGCTTTGCCTGAAGGCTACGAAGCTCAGGTAAGGCCTCGTTCTGGTCTGGCTCTGAAGCACGGAATCACGGTGCTTAACACCCCGGGCACTATCGACGCTGATTACAGAGGTGAAGTTGGAGTGGTTCTCGTAAATCTTTCGAATACCCCATTTACCATTGAGCCTGGTGAGCGCATAGCCCAGATGGTTATCGCAAAGTATGAGCAGGCTTCGTTGGAGGAAGTGGAGGTGCTTGACGAAACAGAGCGTGGTGCCGGCGGATATGGACATTCAGGAAGAAAGTGATTTCCAAAGTGAGGGGATTAGTATTTTCTATATTTTTCTTTATAGGTTTGCTGACTGTCGGAGCCAGCAAATATGATTATACCTATCTTGAGGCTGTTCGACAGAAGGATATGGGCAACTATGCCCTTGCCTTCGGGTTGTTCAAGCGTTGTGTGGAGATGGCTCCTGCTGCCTCGGAGGCTCATTATGGTTTGGGTACCATGTATCTTGGATTGCAGAAGGACTCCCTTGCATTAGTCCATATAAAGAAATCAACAGAACTTGAGCCGCATAATACCGAATATCAGGAGCGTTTGGCGCAGTTGTATCTTTACCGCAATCAGATAGATTCTGCCGTTGTCGTCTATGAAAAGTTGGCTAAGCAGGTGCCGGATAATACCGAGTATCTGGGCATATTGATTCAGATATACGAGCAGTTGCACGACTATAAGGAAGTGTTGGATGCGTTAGGCAGGTTAGAGGTGCAGGAGGGGCAGAGCGAGCAGATTACCCTTGCCAAGATGCAGGCTCATTCGCTTTTGGGCGACAGCGAAGGTGCTTACAAGGAAATAAAGCAGCTGGCAGATACCCATCCGTACGAGATGACATACAGGGTGCTTATGGGTAACTGGCTGCTGAACAACGGACGTAAGGACGAGGCGTTGAAGACGTTTACTGATGTGCTGAAGGATGCTCCCAACAATGCCCAGGCACAGATGTCGCTCATGGATTATTACCGTACCGTCAAGAATGAGCAAAAGGCGGACAGCCTGCTGGAGGGGTTGCTTGTTAATCCTACTACAGACAGCGGCACGCGTACAATACTGCTCGGAGAATGGAACAAAACTCACGGGGATGCCACCGACGGCGATACGAAGGCGTTGTTGCAGAAGGTTCTCGATGTCGCTCCGGAAAACATTGCCGCACGCCTTCAGCTTATCCAGATACTGTGGAACGACAGTATCGACGAGAATGTGGTCAGGGAATGTCGCAAGGCGGTAGAGTATATCCCGGGAGAGGTGATGTTGTACTACTATCTCGGGCTTGCGCAGTTTATAAACGGTCATTCTGAGGATGCCATCAATTCGCTGAAGAGTGGTGTCGCAAACCAGAAGGAAGATACTCCGAAGTCGCTCATGGGCAACCTGTATTGCATTTTGGGCGATGCTTATCATAAAGTGGGCAACAAGGAGGCGTGCTATGCTGCATACGACAGCTGTCTCGTATATATGCCCGACCTCGTGGTGTGCCTGAATAACTATGCGTATTACCTGTCGGTGGAAAACGAGGAACTCAAGAAGGCAGAGCAGATGTCGTACAAGGCTATCACTGCCGAGCCGAACAATGCGATATACCTTGACACATACGCGTGGATATTATATCAAGAAGGTAACTATGCCGATGCGAAGACCTATATCGACATGGCGATAAAGAACCTTGACCCGCCAGAGGAAAACGAGGATAACAAGGAGATATTCGAACATTTAAGAGCAATTAACGAGAAAATAAAATGAAGATAAGGATAAAGATAAAGACACTCTTACTCATTGTTGCAGGTACTGTCGTGATGACGGCGTGTAAGACTACCAAGACGGTAGAGAATAGCCCCAAGCCTGTCGTTGTAAAAGACAATACCCCCAAGTTCATCAACGTGACTGCAAAACTTAATGTCAATGTCAAGACGCAGTCGGATAATATCAATGTTGACGGCAAATTATATATGAGGTATAACGAGATGATAAGAATCACGGTTGTCCCATACGGCATAATGGAGGCTGCGCGTCTGGAGTTTACGCCTCAGGGGGTGCTTCTGATAGACAGAATCAACAGGCAATATGTCAAGGCAAGATATGAGGAAGTGCCGTTCTTGAAGAAATATAACCTCAACTTCCAGTCGCTGCAGCAGCGTTTCTGGAACGAGTATCCCAAGGAGCGCATCAGCCTTGATGTCGGTGCGGCAGTGTTGGACATAAAGCTCAGCAAGATAAACAACGATGCCACATGGGACGCCAGCATGACAAGCGTGTCGTCAAGATATAAGGCGGTGTCTGCCACGGAGCTGATGAGCAAGTTCGGAGGGTTTTAATTTCAATAGGTGAAGAATAAAAGTGAAGAGTGAAAAGTGAAGAGTGAAGAATGATTCTCAATTTTCAATCTTCAATTTTCAATAATCAATGTTCAATGGTTTCACATGCGAATTAGATTTCTAATATACATAATGTTTTTCAGTCTTCTGAGCGTCGGTGCACAGAAGAAGACTACCAATAGCAGGCGTAGCCCGCAGCGCACGTCTGTCCGTAAGACGACGAAGCAAAAGTCAAAGGTAAAAAGTAAAAGGTCGAAGGCTGCCACGCAACAGAGCAGCAAGCAGCCAGCCGTAACAAATTCTGCCATCAAGGGTCTGCGTCAGGAGCAAGCCCAGATAAAGCAGAACATCCGCAAGCACGAGCAGGAACTGAGGGCAAACAAGGCAGAGGTGAGCAAGAAGCTGAAGGACCTTGAGCGCATCAGCAGCGACATAAACAGCCGCCAGCGTTCCATCGACACCTTGCAGCATGACATCCATCATATCACTGACGACATCAGCATGCTCTCCATGCAGCTTGACAACCTGCAGGAGATGCTCGAAGAGCGCAAGAAGAGCTATATAAAGAGCGTGCGCTACATGGCACGCCATCATACCATCGGCAGCAAGCTGATGTTCATATTCTCGGCAGAGAATTTCAGTCAGGCTCTTCGCCGTATGCGCTTCATGAAAGACTATGCCACCTACCAGCGTACACAGGGCGAGGCTCTGAAGGAACAGCAAAGAAAGGTTGGCGAGAAGCAAAACCAGCTTGGCGAGGCAAAGAGATACAAGAACGTCCTTCTCAATAAGGATGCCAAGGAAAAGCAGGCACTGAGCGTTCAGAAGCAGGAGAGCCAGAAGCTTGTCGCTTCGCTGAAGAACCAGCAGAAGACGATACAGAGTGTCATTGACGACCAGAAGAAGCGCGACGCTGTGCTTAACTCGCGCATCGACGCCCTTATAGCAGAGGAGATAGAGCGTGCCCGCCTGCGTGCCATTGCCGAGGCTAAGAAGAAGGCTGCCGAGCAAGCACGCCGTCAGGCAGAGGCAAAGCGCAGGGCTGAGGAACTGGCTCGTAAGAAGGCTGAGGCAGAGGCTCGTGCCCGCGAGAATGCCCGCCGCATAGCCGAGGCAAAGGCTGCGGAAGAGCGTGCGAGGGCGGCGGCTGCAAAGGCGGCACGCGACGAGGCGGAGCGCAGGCGTGCGGAGCAACTGGCGCGAGAGGCGGAGTCACGCCGTATAGCGGCAGAGCGTAAGGCAAGCATTGACGCAGAGCGCGACAGACGCAATGTCGCGGAGGCAAGTCGGGAAAACGAGGAGGCAACGGTCATGCTGACTACCGAGGACAGGGTCATCAGCGGTGGCTTCGAGGCAAACCGCGGACGCCTGCCGTTACCGGTTGCCGGAGGCAGGATAGTGAGCCATTTCGGACAGCACGGCGTAGAGGGACTGCCCGGAGTGGTATTGGATAATAAAGGTATCAACATCCTCGGCGGACGCAAGGCAACGGCTCGCGCCATCTATGACGGAGAGGTCAGTGCCGTCTTCAACGTCGGCGGCTCGATGGGCGTGTTGGTAAGACACGGCTCCTACATCTCGGTATATTGCAACCTGGCAACCGTCAGCGTATCGCGCGGGCAGAAGGTCAGCGTGCGCCAGCCACTCGGAACCGTCGGAAAAGACAATATCCTGCAGTTCCAGCTGAGAAAAGAGCGCACAAAACTCAACCCGGAGCAGTGGCTTGCAAGGTAAAGGGGAGTGAAAAGGGAGTGAAAAAGGAGTGAGAGAGGATTTATAGAGAAAAATATTTCGGGAGGAAGTGCGTGGGGCATTGTCCTCCCGAATGTTTTTATTCTAACCCGTGGTGGAGAATGTTGCGGGCGACCTATAATATTCTACTACGTTAATGAGAATGTTGCAAGCGGCTTGCAATATTCTCCCGCGTGGCAGAGAATATTATCTGATTACATATTCATTCTCCCGCGTGGCAGAGATTATAAATCGATTCGATATTTATTCTCCCGCGTGACAGGGAATGTATATCGCTGCGATATGTATTCTCTTTTGTGAAAAAGAATGAAAATTTCTGGTTTGGGGGCTTCAAATGTTGCTGGTGTGGTTTTTTCTTCGTAATTTTGCCCCCAAGAAACCTAATTTATACTATTATGGCAAGAGGAAATTCATGGAAGACGCGTAACAGGACTAATGCCGATTATGGTCGTCCGAGTCGGCAGGTGGTGAAGCGTGAGTTTAGGGGTGAGCCGCAATATACGCTCGACCAACTGTATATCTCGCCCTTCACGCGCCGCAAGCGTTGGGACGAGGACGGGCACTGGCAGTATATTGCCATGGAGCGCAACCTGAACCCTACGGGCATCACTGTGATGGACGACTACCTGCGTTATCTGGCAAGCGGCAATAGCGACATGCAGGCGTTTGCCGACCGCTATGGCTTGAAGCGTGAAGAGGTGGGGGCGATGGTGTTCATCCTTACCGGCATCAGGGGCATCCGCTTCCGTCAGCTCTATCAGATGCGCTTGGTCGATGACCTGCTGCGTTACACGGATATGGATAAGAAAGAGGTGGCACGCCGTTCGGGGCTGGGTTCTGAAAACAATATGTACCTCGCCTTGCGGCGTGAATATAACATGGGCATAGGCGAACGCCGCCGCTTCCTGCGTAAGGAGGGCGACGTTGGCAGGTTTGCCGTGGGTTAGACCTCTTCCACCAGTGGCGTGGAGAGATAACGCTCACCTGTGTCGGGCAGCAAGACGACGATATTCTTTCCTGCAAACTCCGGACGCTGTGCCACGATGGTTGCGGCATGCAGCGCGGCGCCGGAGGAGATGCCGACGAAGAGCCCTTCCTCACGTGCCAAGGCTCGGGCGGCGATGAATGACGCCTCGTTTTCTACGGGCAGTATCTCGTCAATGACGGTGCGGTCGAAATTCTTCGGTACGAAGTTGGCACCGATGCCCTGTATCATGTGTGCGCCAGCCTGCTTTCCGCTGAGGATGGCGCTGGTGGCTGGCTCTACGGCTACTACGTGCGCTTCGGGGAATGTCTTCTTGACAGCCTTGCTGATGCCAGACACCGTGCCGCCGGTGCCTACGCCTGCC
>DJWZ01000017.1:0-7403 GCA_002449535.1 Prevotellaceae bacterium UBA7017
TATCTGGCTGAAGAACTGGCGGAAACGAAACTGCTGAATGAGCAGTTGAAGGCAATAAAGCCCTCACCTGTTTCGTCAGCCTCGGCAGATCTGACTCTAACTGGGACAACCAATGAGACCGTCACGCTTCAGGTCTCTGACCTCTTATATATAGAGGCCGTAGGTAACTACGTGAAGGTCTATCACCTTCGTGACGGGGCTGTCCGTGCCGACATGCTCCGCGCCACTTCCAAACAGATAGAAGAAGAGTTGCGTGACTATCCCATGATTGTCCGCTGTCACCGCGCCTTCCTCGTCAATCTCGCTCAAATAGATCAAGTGATTTACAAATCAGGAAGCATGCAACTCGTCATGAAGCATTGCCCCGAAAGCATTCCTGTTTCGAGAAGCAAAATCTCGCTCATCAAGGAGGCAATCCTTAAAAACTCCAAGTGATTTTCCTTGATTTACTTGTAGCAGCCTGTGACTCCTGCAAAACCAGCCGCACCTTTTTTGAGGATGGCATGAATGTTGGAGGGAGTTTATAGACAGGTATATGCAAGGTTGATGGCAGGTATTAGCCATACTTATCCCATACTCAAGGGTATGGTATGTGTATGGTATGTGTATGGCATGTGTATGGTATGTGTATGGCATGTGTATGGTATGTGTATGGCTAAAGCCTGCCTAAACCGATGCAAAAAGATTCAATAGATTGCAACGCCACACTCTGCACCGGCAGGTCAGAGAAATGAAAATAAATCCCGATTTATTTTGCATTTCTCTCGGTTTGCACTACCTTTGCAGGCGAAAAGAAATAACGAAGAAGATGGTCTGGTTCTTAGTGTTCTCAATATTGCCGTTTATGGCAATGGCCTATATCGGCTGGCACATCTGGTGCATGATGCCGACAATGTGGATATGGAAGGTGCTCGTGATAGTGCTGATGGTGGGATCGTTCTTGCTGATGTTCTCGAGCATTAGGCGTTCCACTGATCAGTTGCCGCTGGAGTGGGGAACGGTGGTCTACGAGATTGGCACGTCGAGTGTCTTCGTGCTGCTCTATCTGTTCATCTTGTTCCTGCTGCTCGACTTGGGACGGCTGGTGCATCTTGTGCCGCGTACCCTGCTGTATCATAACGGTTGGATGGCTGCCGGCATCGCGGTCTTCATGTTCGTCCTGTTCCTCTATGGCAACCTGCACTATAAGGCGAAGTATCGCGAGGAGCTGACCTTCGAGTCACAGAAAATCACCCGTCCCGTGCGGCTGGTGATGATGAGCGACCTGCACTTAGGCTATCATAACCGCCGCGACGAACTGCGCCGATGGATAGACATCATCAACGGAGAGCATCCCGACCTGGTGCTGATAGCTGGCGACATCATCGACGGCTCCATCCGCCCGCTGAAGGATGAACGGATGTACGAGGAGTTCCGGCGGCTCGAGGCTCCTGTCTACGCCTGTCTGGGCAATCATGAATACTATAGTGGTGAGCCCGATGCCCAGCGCTTCTATCAGCAGGCGGGCATCCAGCTGCTGCAAGACTCGGCGACCATCGTGGGCGACCTCTGCATCATCGGACGCGATGACCGCACCAACCAGCACCGCCAGTCATTGGGTGCCATCATGAAGAAGACGGCTCACAACGGGCAATATACCATCCTGCTCGACCATCAGCCCTACCATTTGGAACAGGCCGAGCGGCAGGGTATCGATTTTCAGTTCAGCGGGCATACCCACTACGGACAGGTGTGGCCCATCTCCTGGATTACCGATGCCATCTACGAGTGCGCCTTCGGCTCCCATCAGCGCGGAGCCACCCGCTATTATATTTCGAGCGGCCTTGGCATCTGGGGCGGCAAGTTCCGCATTGGCACCCGTTCAGAATATGTCGTTGTCAACCTGAAGGGCGAATAAGCCGCACGGCTATTTCTCCGCTGTCTTCGCTCAGACCGTTTCCGTTCAGACTGTCTCCGCTCAGACTGTTTCCGTCTTGGGCTCACAGGAGAACCGACATTCAGGCGACTCCTCCATGTAGTGTTTCGAGTAGGCCACATAGTGCTCGGCATTGTCTGTCTGGCCCGGTCGCGTAGGTTTGATGTATTTAGCCGGTACACCACCCCAGATTTCGTGAGGCGGGATCTTGGTATTCTGGAGCACCAGCGCGCCGGCAGCCACAATCGCACCTTCGCCTATCTCGCAGCCGTCGAGCAGGGTAGAGCCCATGCCGATGAGCGCATGATCATGAATGGTACAGGCATGCACCGTTACATTGTGTCCTATTGTCACATAGTTGCCGATATGCGTGGGACCCGTCTCGTGGGTTACGTGTACACACGAGCCGTCCTGCACATTGGTGCCGTTGCCGATGGTGATGGGAGCCACGTCACCCCGCACCACCACATTAAACCACACCGAGCACTCGTCGCCCATAGTCACCTCGCCCACAATGGTAGCATTCTCGCTGAAATAGCAGTCTTTGCCCCACTTCGGGCTCAGACCGCGGTAACTCTTTATCAAAGCCATCTCGTATAATCTTTCTATTCGCGTTGCAAAGTTACGGAAAAACGAGAGAAATGCAAAAGGAAAGCTTGCTTTTCTTTTCATTTCCGAGTGCCAAGTAACTTCGGCATAGCCAGAGTTACGGAAAAAGTCTGTAACGAAAGATGAATTTTCGGAAGATTAACGCAGAAAGCGCGTAAATAAAAGGCAAGACGGGGATTTAGAGCCCCTTGATTAAGGGGCGGCTATAATGCAGGGATGTACAAATTTGGGAGGAATAAAGAAGTAGTTAGGTTTCTTATCCGGACTCGGCTATGCCGCTTCGCTCGTCGAAGAACCCGCGAGACGGTCTTGAGAGCCAGTAAAACTTCGTTAATCGGACAGGCAAGATGGGGCATAACAACACACCCCTCTGGACACCCTGCCAAGACCGTCGGCAGAAGCCGAATACAAGAAACAAAGACAGACGTATCCATCTGTTCATATTCATACGAAATCGGCATATAGCAAAATTCCTTTTGAGTTACTCGAAACGATTCAGGTAACTCAAAAGGTATTGCCTCCGAAGTTGGCAAGCAGGGTGTTAAACGCTCAGAAGCCCAGTACATTTTCCATGCATGATTACCACAGCCAGATTACGAACACGGTTTACTGCCAAAGTAAGGTCGTTGAAATCGGTGATATTCATTACGCTGACCTTGTTTGTAGTTTCTTGCCCTCTTTGTTCCAGATGTATATCCAAGCGCTTTGGCGGCTGGTAAACGTATTGCCGGAAACGCCGATGACCTCTCCTACAGTCTGCTTTGAGAGTGTGCAGATCTTCTTGCCATTGATGTCGTAGGTCTTCACCCAAGCCCCATCTACAGCCACGAAGAAATCACTGCCCCAGCCGACCACTTCTCCAATTGAACTTTTCGACAGCGTGGTGACCTTCTTCCCAGCCTCATCATACACCTGATACCAAGCCCCGTCGGCCTTGATATACGATATCTGCTGGGCGTTGGCAAACATAGAAAAGAGTGCCATAAGCATTAATAGTATTATCTTTTCTACAAAGAGGAAAGCACACTCTCTAACAACAGGACAGCCCTTGTGGGTCTTTCCTGTGTCTTTGGAGTAAAAGTGACACAAAGGTCCAGATGGTAGTATTCGCGCTTCAAGGTCCAGCCCTGTGGCCACACCCCGCTAATACCAAGCATACGGCTCATCAGTTGTTCGAAAACTTGGCGGTAGTTTATTCCTAACCAATAGAGGAAAAAACACATAGATTTATGTCAGTTTATTTCATCAGCGAGCATCCACACGGGGGCGTGGGCGTCCTCATCCCCCAATCCTCATCCCTTACTGTATCATTGCCGCTTACGCGACATCGCGGGCGATGACGCCCACGTCCCCCATGTGGATGCTCGCAATATGCATAAAATTAAGGACATCATATTGAACGCCCTACTTCCGAAGCTTGTGAACTTTTTATCTGCTAAGCATCACTACCTCCCCAGATACTCACCAACGATGCCTACGGGGTCACTAGCATTCACATACCCCCATCCGGCAGATCTGTCATCGCCAGTGTCATATAGCTTCTTTCCTGCTTTACTATAACAGATGACTTGCCGGACTCTTACCAAACTGTAGATTTCGTCATATTCAGCTTTTGTCCTTGTTGTCACAACAGGCGTTTTACGGCCTATCATCCGTGAGAAATAATTTTGCCATTCAGGTGTATGATAAACGGCCTTAACCCATACAAAATGATTTCCGTCTTTGTTGGTCGTGATATTGGGGTTATATGAAATGGTCACCGTTTCATCTTCACTGACTGTTATCCATTCTGTTGCATTGGTCTTGACTTGACAATAAGCCATATTACATAGCATAAGTAATGGCAATATGGTAAATTTGAACCAGCTGTTTTTCATATTGGTAGAATTGTTTTTATTTAAAAGATGTAGGCGAGTATAGGGCGTGCCTATACCCTCCTACCTTTTTATGTTATACAGATCAAAACCTTATCATAAGAATATACAGAATAAACTATTCATTCATTTCCTGAGCAGCTTTTAGCATTTTCTGTGTAATCTCATTGTATTTAGCCCATTGAGATGCAGACATGCTACTTTCTGCATTTTTCATCTTGTTGCTGAATTCCTGGGCTTTCTCCATGAGAGCTGGATACTCAGAAAGTGCACTCATATCACCCTTTGCGGCTTTCTTCATGTATGAGATGTATTTATCAACATACTGCTCGTATGAATTCAGCAGAGCGTCCCAGTCTTCGGAATCACTTCCAGAAACTTCACTAATCTCATCTTTATCATTCTCTTCACTTGAAATTTCTTCTGATGAAGAATTATTAGCCCCTTCATATGCTACAAATTTACTGCTGCTATAAGAGGGCTCAATTCGTATATAAACTCCTTCTTTCTTTATTTTTTCCCACATTTCTTGACTTTCCTTACCCCATTTCTCTTTCTTAACACCTTTTTTTGCTATTGCCCATTTTTGACCAGAATAGAGAACATTATCGTAATCTCCATTATCATAATCGTGCTTACTTTCAATTTCGAAATCTGGGAGATCTGCTATCTTTATATGGTTTTCATCAAGTATTTCCGCATCTAAACGAAATGAATAATCAGAAGCGACGGCCTTTTTGACGTTGATGCCTATCGAAGAAGTTAGTAGATATCCTTGTACCCCATCTTCCTCAACTTCTTCCAATTTAACCAAAACTTCGTTGTTATCTACGGTTACATACTCCCCAAGTTTTCCTAAATCCTGTTCAACTTTGAGTTTAATTTCATTAGGATTATCACTGCCACCTTTTTCAGAATTACCACAAGATGCTATGAATAACGAAAGCATCAGTACAAAGAAATAATTTAGTTTATTCATAATAATATTGTTTTATTTTGCCTACTCTTCAAAGGATTTTCGGCTTACTCCTATTTTTACGATAATTTCATATGTATGATAAAGTCAGAACATCAGTAATAGTTCCATATTCTTCTTTTTGGTAGCATCTTGAATCAAAAAGATATCAATGAGCCACCAAATGTATGCACCACCGCAAGTCAGCAACTTTCCCACCCCAAGACCAATGTCCCCCAGATAGAATCGGTCGACTCCCAGTGAACCCACGAGAATAGAAAGGATTAAAGATGTCATAGGATCTTTAAATTGAGCCATGCGGATGGATGCAATATCATATTCCATCGTCAATAGTTTTGTCTTAACCATCTCTATTGACTCAAAGGGTAGTTTATTTCCATGTATGGCTAACAATTGATTTACTTGACTTCGTTCCATTCTTATAAATTTAACATATTTCTTACAATTAACCAAGCAACAAATGAGAATATGTAGAAGTTTACCACATATCTGTTTTCGATAACATTTGAAAGTTTCTCTCGTGCTTTACCTATTGGCATTATCCATTCTAGGACAAATGCTGCTGCATAAGGGCCCGAATATATAAGATAATAGTTGTACCTGATTCCCTCGACAAACTTGCCATGCATTATTGCATGGGCAGCACGTTGTATACCGCAACCAGGACAACTAAGACCTGTGATTATTTTGAATGGACATTTTGGCATAAACCAATATTGGATAGGATTGAGATAGTATAACACAACCCCACCCAATAATATGACGGCTAATATCAAGTACAACTTTTTCAATAAATCAACTTAACGAGGCAAAGCCTGCTAATGCTGCCAATCCTCCAAAGAACACAATGTAGAGAACCCATACAACAAGACTTATCACAATACCTATCATGCTCCATTTCTTAGCCTCATTTGAAGCCATTACGGCTGCTTGGTATTGCTTCATCATGTAAAGTGAATTAACACTATTAGCTTTAACGATTGCCACTATGCCTAATGGTAAGCAGCAACAAATAGTTGTGAAAATTGCCAAAGCCATATGATTGTCTGGCTTCATCATTGGCATTTGCTCTTGAACATTTTGTTCCTGAGATACTTGTTCTTGTTCGTTCATAATTAATACTGATTTAATAAATTGTTTATCTGAAGATTTTCTACCTACTCCACTATTATTTCCATCCACCGACATACAATATAGGATACCGTGCTCCTTTGGGAATTTCTACAATACGATTGATGTATCGCTCTAATACGGATTTATCCGTAACGGAGGCTCCTTCAAAATAGAATCTTCCTTCATCGTTCTGACTTTCGATTAATTGGACAGGCAACCAACCGGAAGAATTAGTATAAAGTCCTATTATGACTCCATTGCGACATGCAGCAATGTAAGTAGCTTTATTGGCACGCTCCGGATTTATCCTCCAACTTTTTCGAACACGTTCCAATATATCAGCATCACTGCTTTCTGTCCCACTAATCTTTATGACAAGTATTTTCTCTTCAGGCAGTACATGAATCTTTTCCCTTACATTTGCATTGTTGCATAGCGTATCAACATCACAAAAGCCTCTACGGTGATCAAAGCCATATATACCATTTGTTAAATCACCAATAGCTTGATCGTCAATAACCTTGAAGTTGGAAAAAACATCAATAAGTACGGATTCAACAATAAATGCATGCTCATTTGTTAGACCGTAATGAAGAATGTACATTTTTACTTTATGTCCAGAATTATGTACTCGTTGTATTCGCTCAAGTTTTTCTCCAACAAGTTGCTCCTCTGAGAGTTCCTTATGTTTGAAAGAACTAAGGATATGATTGAACATCCGTTCTTTTTGTCCTTTACCGACATAAAATACTTGTTCTTTACCTTTTGTAGGGTCGGCCAAAGCATAGACGTAGCAACCCAATTCATTTGGATGCTTCCTACAATATTTTCGGAACTTTTTAAGTTCACCTTCATAGCTGTCCTTCGTGATCATCTCATTTAGGTTTTAATTATGCACAAAGAGTGTGAGCCTTCT
>DJWZ01000017.1:7557-7743 GCA_002449535.1 Prevotellaceae bacterium UBA7017
GCTCACACCTGCAGGTATATATATGGGCCGACTCCACGAGGGAGTGAGCAGTATATATGCTACTGCAGGAGAAGCAGCTTTCAGACTTCTCACCCTTATACTTCGAATTTTGCAGATTCTCTGGCGGGTCAAAGCTTAATTGCTCTCCTCGATGTCGTGGTCTCTTACGAAACCACGGCACAAAGA
>DJWZ01000024.1:0-774 GCA_002449535.1 Prevotellaceae bacterium UBA7017
TGCCGTAACGCTTGGCAACCATGAGTTCGACTTCAGTACTCCCCGTATGATGGAACTGATGCCCCACATCAAAGCCCCCGTCATCTGCGCCAATTTCTTCAAGCAGGGAGCAACACACCCCTTCTACCCCACCTACACCATAAAGACCTATGGTCAGAAACGCGTAGGATATGTAGGTGTCTGCACCCCAGCCAGCATGACTGATGAGGCTTATGCCTTCTTCGACAAGGATGGCGACCAGCTCTACGACCTCCGTCCTGACGATGTAGCAGCGTTGGTGCAGCAGTCTGTTGACTCTGTTCGCCGTGCCGGTGCCGACTATGTCGTATTACTGTCGCATCTTGGTGAGATAGTGTCCAATGAAGGCATCGACTCGCATACACTTGTCAGCCAGGTAAGAGGCATTGATGTCGTACTGGACGGGCACAGCCATTCGGTGATACCACAAGACATGGCAGAAGACCTTGACAAGAAATACATTCCCGTATCTCAGACAGGCACAGGATTTGCCAACATCGGCAAGCTGGTCATCACAACAGACGGAAAAATCTCCACCTCGCTGATTCCTCTCAACGACATCCCATACACCAGCAATGCCGTTACAACAACCACAGACAGCATCAAGCACCTGATGGAAGCAGAAACCAACAAGGTGCTTGGCACCAGCGACTTCGAGTTGACCATCAATGACAGCGAAGGCAATCGCCTTGTGCGCAATGGCGAGACAAACCTTGCAGACCTCTGTGCCGATGCCTTCCGTGAACGCTGCAATGC
>DJWZ01000024.1:889-3754 GCA_002449535.1 Prevotellaceae bacterium UBA7017
ACGTCATCAGCACAATGCCTTTCTACAACCTTACATGCAAGATAGAGGCAACCGGAGAGATGATACTGGAAGTGCTGAAGAAGTGTACGGAAAAATATCCGCAAGAAGACGGATTCTTCCCTCAGGTCTCTGGTATGAAGTTTACCCTCCACGCCAGCGACCATACCATCACCGATGTTCAGGTGATTAACCGTGAAACATCCGAATACGAGCCCCTTCTGCCTAATCGTAAATACACAATAGGCATTAGCGACTACTACTCTTCAGGCGGCTACTATGGCATACTAAAGAATGCCAAGCTCATAGAGCAAACCACAGAGCAGACGAACATAACCCTGGCGAACTACATCAAAGACACGCTTGGCGGTGATGTGTCTGGCTATAAACATGTAAAAGGAAGAATTACTATTGAAAATTAAACTGGCTTGAGAGCAAGACCCTAAAGGTAAGAGGTTACTCAACTTGATGGCTTAAATCGTCTAACACATGTGTTAGATTATATCAACACATCGCAATATAGTCTAACACAAGGGTTAGACTATATTTTTTGTTAAAAATGTGCTGAAAATATTTGTAGGGCAAGAAAATATTATTACCTTTGACGAGGTGGCAAAGCGTTCCGGCATCGGTTCGGCAAACAATCTGTACCTCGCCTATAAGCGCGACTTTAACCTGGCACCGGGATACTGACGCAAGGCAATGCGCCAGCCTGGCGACGTAGGCAGGTATAAACCGTGAAAAGCTTAAACCCTCATTCCCATTTCGAAGGCTTCCTGTAGTTTCGGGTTACCTTCTATCTCACGTACTTCGTTAACACTGCCGCAGAACAGAGTGCCAGCAATACGACTTTTTGGATAGCAGTCGGTCCATCCTTTCAGCCCAGCCTCAGCACGCAGCGAAGTATCCTCCTCGTCTTCGGCGGCTGTTGACAGCATATAGACGTCGCGGAACTGATAGTCCTGTTCATACAAGCCGTTCATGCGGTCTATGAGGGTCTTCATCTGTCCGCTCATTTCATAGTAATATATGGGTGTTGCCCATACTACCACGTCAGCCTTCAAAACCTTTGCCATGATGTCGTTAACATCGTCTTTTATGACACAGCGTCCCAGCTTTTGACAACCGAAGCAGCCCTTGCAGAACTGAATATCCTTGCCCACGAGAGAAATCTTTTCCACGTCGTTTCCGGCACTCTGTGCGCCTTCCGCAAACTTCTCGGCAAGCATATCACTGTTAGAGCCGCGGCGAAGGCTTGTCGAAATAATTATTACCTTTTTCATAATGTTTGTTGTTATTTATAGTTTTACGTTTGCAAAGTATTTATTTGTTTTCTTCTGCCTGAAGGTCATTAAGCATGTTTTCCAGGTCTGTACGCTTTAATGTTTCGTGACGATTCCAGAAATCTCGGTTGAAACGTTTCTTTTTAATCTGTTTCCTCAGGTCGTAGATATATGTGGGTTTATGCTTCGTATCGAGCTTTCTTCTTCCCGTATTGTAAAGCAGTGACAAGAAACGATAGTCGTGATGCCTGTCTCTGTAGGAAGAGTTAATAATAACGGACATTATTTCAGGAAAATCACGTTCTATATTGAACGAGACATCAAAAGAGATATCAATGGGCAGTTTCTCGCCGACAATACTACCCTCGACACTTCTATGTACCACAGTCAGATTCTCTATTTTCCCTATCATCTTTACAGGCAGCAACTGTTCGGCATCCACATATAGTGTCCCCGTAACTATTTGCCGTTGCCGGGTTGTGTCGTTTGACTCATAACGAATCTCGTAGAGAGTACGACCGTCATATTTTATTCTTCTTAGGCTGGTTTCATAGTATTCTCCATAATGCAGGTCAAGCGGCACAATGGTTTTAAGGTAGGAAGGCTTGTGCTTGTCTTTTCCCAACAGCCATATCTGCGAAAGCCTGTAAAGGTCTGAGCCATAGAACACATCCCCACCCTCTGCTATGCGTCCGGTTATCAGCCTTACACTTGAAGCCGTCAAGGCTGAGCCAGCATCAAAGAAAGCCTCCATCATATTGCGTTGCGTGTCATCGACGAAGGTGGACTGTCGGAAGAAGAAGATGCTTTTCTCGTCATTCCATTTCCTTACAGCCTTTGTGGTTTTCTTAATTATGTCTTTCAGCAAATCCGAGACAGGCAACACGACGACTTCCGGCAAATATTGCAGAGAAGGATTCAGTTTCACGACCTTGGGCAAGTCTTTTGCAATGACATCAACTGATTTATGTCCCAAGTAAGTAAAACGTATCATATCATCCGCTTCAGCTTCCAACGAAAATTCTCCCCGGGCATTACTCAGTGTCGCCAACTTCCCCTGCCGATATATGTGGGCAAATGGCAGGATTTCCCCCGTTTCCTTGTCTTTCACGATACCATCAAGCATTGTCTGTGCCTGCATGTGCAAAGACACTATTATAGCAAATATGAAGAAAGATAATCTATATATCATTACATTCCATCACCAGTTTGGTCGCAAAGTTACGAAAAAATACTCATAAAGTGGAAAGTGACTTAGCGGTCGAAGGTGCTCCGTCATGGAAATAAAATAAAAAAATCTCTTTTTATTTGTATTTCTCATAACTTATTCGTACCTTTGCACGCGTGCTTAAATGAAAAAGGGAGTGAAAGAGAAGTGAAGAAGGGGAGTGAGGAGTCAAGAATTTCAATGCCCAATTTTCAATGTTCAATAATCATTAAAAAGATATATGCTTAGAATTGCAGTACAATCAAAAGGGCGCCTGTATGAAGACACAATGGATCTTCTGAAAGAGACAGGCATCAAAATCAACAGTGCAAGAAGAACTCTGTTGGTACAGTCAAGTAACTTTCCTATCGAGGTGCT
>DJWZ01000126.1:0-2276 GCA_002449535.1 Prevotellaceae bacterium UBA7017
CTTACATTGATACCAGTCAGCATCATGGTATATCGTGCTCAACTGGGTGCGGCACAGCCCACGGACATCTTTATTCCTATATTGATAGCGACCTTCTTTGCTACTCTTGCAGGCATCATAGCAACCAGCATATATCAGAAGATCAACCTCTTTAATAAAACAATGCTGCTGACACTTGGCGGTATGTGCCTTGTAGTAGCTGGTATAATATGGGGATTCTCGGCTATGGACAAGGAAACGATGTCACTTGTTTCCACCACGACAGCCAATGTGCTGCTTATGAGCATCATCGTAGGCTTCTTTGCTGCCGGAATACGCAAGAAGATAAATGTATATGAAGTGTTCATAGAAGGTGCGAAGGATGGTTTTACGACAGCTGTAAGGATAATACCATATCTCGTTGCTATCCTTGTTGCCATTGGCGTTTTCCGCGCTTCAGGAGCAATGGATGCCCTTATCGGTGGAATCGGCTATTTAGTAGAAAGAGTGGGATTCTCCGCAGAATGGGTAGGAGCACTGCCGACAGCACTCATGAAACCACTCTCAGGCTCTGGAGCACGCGGCATGATGGTTGATGCTATGACAACCTATGGCGCTGATAGTTTCATCGGAAGACTTAGTTGTATCTTCCAAGGAAGCACAGATACTACATTCTATATCCTGGCGGTTTACTTCGGTAGTGTGGGAATACGAAACACCCGCCATGCCGTTGCCTGTGGATTACTGGCTGACATAGCGGGCGTTATAGCTGCAATAGCCGTAGCTTATCTGTTCTTCGGCTAAAGTTTCTGTTCTACTTCTATCTCGGTGAATGTCTCTATGATGTCACCTGCCTGAATATCATTGCAGTTGACAAGGGAGATACCACACTCAAGTCCTGATGCGACTTCCTTGGCATCATCCTTGTAACGTTTGAGGGCATTGAGTTCACCTGTAAAGATTACGATACCGTCACGGATAAGACGTGCCTTATCCTTGGCATGTACCTTACCTTCTGTAACAAGGGCACCGGCAACAAGACCAACCTTGGAAATCTTGAAGACTTCCTTGACCTCTGCCTGACCTGTGGCAACCTCTTTCTTAATCTTATCAAGCATACCCTCCATAGCTGCCTTGATATCATCCATTGCATCATAGATGACAGAATAGGTATTGATTTCCACACCTTCCTGTTCTGCAAGACGTTTTGCAGCAACAGATGGACGAACCTGGAAACCGACAATCATACCATTCTCTGCAGTAGAAGCCAGCATGACATCATTCTCAGAAATCTGACCGACTGCCTGCATGATGACATTAACCTGTACCTTCTCTGTTGACATCTTGATGAAGGAATCAGAGAGAGCCTCGCAAGAACCTTGGGTGTCTGCCTTGACAACAAGGTTGAGCTCGTGGAACTCACCAAGGGCAACACGATGTGCAATCTCCTCAAGTGACAATGTAGTGGTAGTACGCAGGCTCTGCTCACGCTGCAACTGCATACGTTTATTGGCAATAGTACGTGCCTCCTGCTCTGTCTCCATGATATGGAAAGAGTCACCAGCTGAAGGAGCACCATTAAGACCGAGGATTATAACAGGTTCTGAAGGACGGGCTTTCTCTACCTTTTGGTTACGTTCATTGAACATAGCCTTTACACGTCCCCATGCAGTGCCAGCAATGACGATATCACCAACTTTGAGGGTACCATTAGAAACGAGCACTGTTGCAACATAACCACGTCCCTTGTCAAGAGAAGCCTCTATGACAGAACCAGTAGCTTTACGGTTTGGATTAGCCTTCAAGTCGAGCATCTCTGCTTCAAGAAGCACTTTCTCCATCAGTTCTTCTACACCTGTACCCTTCTTGGCACTGATTTCCTGACACTGATACTTACCACCCCACTCTTCAACAAGAAGATTCATGGCTGCAAGATCCTGACGTATCTTATCTGGATTAGCACCTGGTTTATCAATCTTATTGATAGCGAACACCATTGGCACGTTAGCAGCCTGAGCATGCGCTATTGCCTCCTTGGTAGTAGGCATTATAGAGTCATCGGCAGCGATGATGATGATAGCGATATCAGTTACCTGTGTACCACGGGCACGCATAGCTGTGAAGGCCTCATGACCAGGGGTATCAAGGAATGTGATACGACGTCCATCCGGTAATTTAACGTTGTAAGCACCTATATGTTGTGTGATACCACCAGCCTCACCAGCTATCACATTGGTATTGCGGACATAGTCGAGAAGCGAAGTCTTACCATGATCGACATGACCCATGACAGTAAC
>DJWZ01000126.1:2480-18005 GCA_002449535.1 Prevotellaceae bacterium UBA7017
ATATCCATCATAGTAGCGAGGTCGGAAACAGTAACAAACTCTGTAAGCTTCAGTGTCTTTGACTCCATTTCCTCCGTGAGCATTTCTTCCTCACGGCGCTCAGCGGCAGCATCACGCTTTTCCTTACGATACTTAGCACCCTTCTTGTTCATAGACTGCTTGCTTGTAAGACGAGCAAGAGTCTCTTTTACCTGGCGTGCTACATCCTCGTCAGAAACTACTGGCTGAGAGTTTTTCTTCTTGTTACGAGCCTTCTTATCTTCCTGATTACGTGCTTTCTTATCCTTCTTGCCAGGTTGGTTGGCAACATCATTGATATCTACACGTTCCTTACCTATGCGAGCACGCTTTTTCTTCACCGCTGACTGCTGTGCAGCACGTTCCTCACGCTCTTTCTTCTTCTCCTCCTTTGACTTTTTCTTAGGGCGAGTGCTCTGATTGAGAGCGGAAAGGTCAATAGTGCCAAGCACATTAGGCATGACAACAGGTTTGTTCTCACTCTTCAGAGTAAACACCTCTGGTTCTGACTTTGGAACTTCCGGTTCCTCGGATGCTTTTTCTACCTCTACATTCCCTGCTTCTTGCTCATCAACAGACTCCTTTACCTCAGGAGTTTCTTCGACTACCGCTACCTCAGGAACCTCTTCATGTACTTCTTCTACTACAGGAGTTTGGACTTCTTTAGCCTCCTCTTCTTTAACCTCGGGAACTTCCGATTCTGCAGGAGCCATCTCAACCTTCGGCTCTTCATCAACCACAGGCTCTTCTTCCTTTTTCTCAGCCTTCTTCTTTTTAGGCTTGCTCAGAGCAGATAGGTCAATAGTGCCGAGAGGCTGTATGTTTGATTTCTCTTTCAGGATAGAGTCTGATGGTGTTTCAGCCTTTTCATGGGCTGATTCCTTATGAGCCTTTTCCTTCTTCTCAGGTTTCTTAAAAATTTTCTCAGCTTGTGAGCGGACTTCCTTATCGCCTTTGAAAGCGGCAACGAGAGCCTCATACTGTTCATCGTTCAATTTGAAGGACAGTTCAGGCTTCACCTCTCCAAGCTTTGGATGTTTCACAAGAAAATCCACCGCTGTTTGCAAGCCGATGTTAAGTTCGCTTATTACTTTGTTTAGTCTTACACTCATTTATACCTCCCTTCTTTAATTTTCAAACTCTGAAGCCAATACTTCAAGCAGATGATCAACTGTTTCCTCTTCAAGGTCGGCTCTTGTGATAAGCATCTCACGAGGAGCATTGAGAACCTGCTTTGCAGTCTCAAGACCGATAGCCTTAACAGCATCGATAACCCACTGATCTATTTCGTCATTGAATTCATCCAGATAGATATCTTCCTCATCAGTACCCTGTGTATCTGTCTCACGGAAGGCATCAATAGTATATTCTGTAATCATGGATGCAAGTTTAATATTCTGTCCGTTGCGACCAATAGCAAGAGAAACCTCTTCCGGACGCAGATAGACCTCTGCCTTGCGATTCTCCTCATCTATCTCGATAGAGTTAATCTGAGCAGGTGCCAACGCACGTTGTATGAAGAGTTTTGTATTTGTTGTATAGTTAATAACGTCAAGGTTTTCATTACACAGCTCACGGACGATACCATGTACACGGCTTCCCTTTACACCAACACATGCTCCAACAGGGTCAATACGGTCATCAAAACTCTCAACGGCAATCTTTGCACGTTCTCCTGGCAGGCGGACAACCTTTCTGACAGTTACCAAACCGTCAGCAATCTCGGGCACTTCTGCTTCCATAAGACGCTGGAGGAACAATGGAGAGGTACGCGAAAGAATAATCTTTGGGTTGTTATTCTCATTGGTTACACGCAGCACCAAAGCACGTATTGTCTCATTTTTACGATATGTATCAGATGGAATTTGCTCTGACTTTGGAAGGAGCATCTCATTTCCTTCATCATCAATCACGAGGACCTCACGCTTCCATATCTGATAAACCTCACCACTGACTACCTCACCAACGAGATCCTTGTACTTATTGTAGAGAGAGTCATGCTCCAACTCGAGAATCTTTGATGCAAGAGTCTGACGCAGATTAAGGATTGCACGGCGTCCGAACTTTGTGAAATCGACACGCTCTGACACATCCTCACCTACCTCATAGTCACTTTCAATCTTCTGTGCCTCTGAAAGAGCTATCTCCTTGTTAGAATCACTCACTTCACCATCTGGAACAACCACACGGTTACGATAAATCTCAAAGTCACCCTTATCAGGGTTTACAATGACATTAAAGTTAGAGTCACTGCCAAAGATTTTAGCAATTACATTACGGAAGCTTTCTTCAAGCACACTAACGAGGGTGGCACGATCAATATTCTTCGTTTCCTTAAACTCACGAAAAGTATCAATCATGCTTGGTTGTTGATCAATTGTTTTCTTTGCCATTTTTATTTAAAATCTATTACGTATTTACAATATTTTATTTCATCCATAGAGAAAGTCTTCTCTACTTCTACCAGAACAGGACGTTTCTTTCCCTCTTCTTTTTGTTTCTCTTGGGTAAGAACTGTGAATTCCCTGCCATTTACAGCAGAAAGGGTTCCAAGAACCTTCTTTCCCTTTGCATCACCCTTGGTGGATAACACCTCTACCTGATTTCCGATATTATTGATATATTGCTGTTCAACTTTGAAAGGCTGTCCTATGCCAGCGCTGCCCACCTCCAACTCATAATCTTCATCTTCACGACTGATGTGGTCTTCTATATATCTACTCAAAGATACACAGTCATCAATCCATACACCTTCAGCATGGTCTATCTCGACCACAATACGAGAGTCATCAGAGACCTCTATATCAACAAGAAAATATCCTTTGTCGCTATTCTCTAACCATTCCTTGACTACACTCTCAACTTTTTTCTTATCTACCATTTTTAAAGATATTAAGGAGTAAAACCTTTTTAACGAATGATGGAAGACTCTTGAGAGCCCTCCATCATTTCTTTTGTGGGTGCAAAGGTAACACTTTTTTCTTTCCCTTGCAAATATTTTACTAATTATTTTACTTTCTTGATGCCTTTTTCGACAACAATGCCCTTCGTACTGTCACTGACACGCTTTCCTGACAGATCATATATATCAGCAGGTTGCTTCTCGGAATTTCCTACAGACTTTACGTTCTTGATTGCGGTAGGGTCTTCGAGTCCTGATGTAGGTATTACTGCCTCTGCCCATTCATCAAGCTCTACTAAATCTTCCATATCTATATAAGCTGAATAGTTCTTCTTATCAATACGACTTTCCTCATCAGGAATATACTTAAAGACCCCATCTTCCAGCACCAATGATTTTACAGGATACTTACCGCTTTCAACAAACATACCGTATAATCCTTGATATGCTCCTTCCATTGAGGTTTTTCTACCATACTCCAAGAAAGTCGTTTCTTTTCCTCCAGGAGCCTGAATAATATATGGTCTGCCCGCTCTTGTTCCCTTAACTTCTTCAAGACAGATGTATTGGTGGTTTTTCAATATTCCTGCCACATTATAGACCTTTACATCCTCTGGTATATTGAAGGCATACTTGAAGCATATTGTTTCCCAGCCAGAATTCTCAACCACCTTTTTTATTGCAGGAATATATCTAAATTGGAATGCAGTAGCACACCACCATCCTTGACGTTTATCTTTTGAAGCAGGATTGCCATATCTTACCCATGAGTTATCATCTGCACCTTCTTTGGAACTTTCAAATCCAATCGTCAAATTGTCACCTTCACAGGCATATATATAAGGTGTTGTTAATGTCAGCCACTTATCAGCATTCTCAATTTGCGGTAAATCCTGGACGCCATAAGGAAGTACAGGGGAATTAACCTTCTGATTGTCCTGTGAAACATTTGTCAGGAAAGCATGCTGATCCGTTTCACAATAATGCTGCGTAAGGGCTTTACATTCCAAAGCATATAAACCTGATTCTACAGATGAAGCTTTTATCTGCTGGTTTATTCCTAATGTCGTTGCGCTACCTCCTTCGGCAGTGACATCCCACCAAGCATTCCAACATGTCTTACCACTCAAGACTTTAAAACTTTGGTCTCCTCCAGTATATGTTCCTGTTTTCACATTCCATCCGTCTGACGAATCATAGAAACTTGGATTCGTAATCATAGAAGAGTTTATCGAATAGGCAAATACTTCATTATATTTAGAGATGAGATCACTGTAATATTGTATTACTTCTTCAGCTGTGTTTGCCTCTATGAACTTATCATACGCTATTGCCAAATCATCATATCCTGACATTCTGTTTGCTTTTGCTGTGTTTACATCATCAGCAATCTTTCCGACGGAATTCAAAACCGAAACGGCAGCAATGCTACGCTTAATTTGCGATTCCAAATCATTTGGGTCGTCTATCTTAGATATAGCATCGTCCATTTCCGTATTTAGGAATGTATATTCCGTATTCCACGTCTTAAATGCCTCAGCTCTTTTCTTTTCACACTCCAATGCATCAGCAAGAGCTGCTTCTGGAGTATCGAACAACTTAGCCACCATAAAGTCATCAAACTGGGCGGTACCACCGAGGTTGCAGAGTATGATACCGAGATGAAGAGCACCTGATATCTTTACTGTACCAGTCTGCTTGTACCATTTTGTCGTTTCTTTCATCGTCAAGACATCATCAGCCATTCCGAAGTTTGATTTTGTATAAGAAACAGCAATCTTTTGACTGGAAGCTCCAGAACCATTATTACAGCCTGCAGCTGTCACATATACATAATCCCCCTCTTCGAACGTTATCACCTTACGTACAGACTGCTCATTCCTTTCTACATCTGAATTACCATAACATTGGAGATAGCTTGAACCGTTGTAACCTCCGACAGGTACTGACTGATAATAAGGAGCCGCTAACAAACCGTTTATTCCTGTTTTCCAATCATATAGTCCGAGATCGAATGCACCATTCACAAGCTGGTTACCACCAAGGTACTTTGTACCCTCTTCCACCTCAACAGGGTCTCCGAAAGACAGATTATCGTCCACCGCCATTACCTCGTTTGTGATATATTCTTTTCCATTAAGGTCAACCACCCTGATACGATATCTGTAGTTACTTCTTGCATTTATAGAGAGATTGTAATTAGCAGCCGTTTCCTTCAACTCTACCGGTTCCAATGTTTCCCAAGTTGTTGAGTTAGGAGTCCTGAATTCTATATTACACAACCTATTGTATTCACCATTATTCTCTTTAAATGAGAGTTGCATCGTCTTGGTATCTGGATTGTAATTCCCGGTAAGACTGCTTGGTCCGACTTGTCGCGGATTTGTCGGCACTTTCTGAATGCTGGCATCATATCCCATACCCTCATCCATTTCTGCATAATACTCACCGAGTTTTGTCAGTTTTCCATCATGGTAGATATGCGTTCCTGCTGCCTCACTATTCCAGTAAGCATAGCGTTCTACCCTACTGTTATTGTTAAGGACATTGAGGATTGGTACTGTTCCATTATAACATATTGTCTGGTTTGCCTCAGAACATTCGTCTGGTGTAGATGTTCTTGCCCAAAAGCCATTACGGTTCCATGATGCGCCCCACACCCATTCCGAAATCCATATAGGACGACCATTTCCATAATGGTCAGAATACCATGTAAGACTATTAAATGTTCCAGAATCCCAATAGCAGTGCAGGTCAAGGATATCACAACGCCATCCGCGAGCATCGATAGAATCTATAAAGGCTTTCAAGTGACTCATAGAGCCATCATGGGAAGACTCAGAGCAAAGACGCATACCTGTTGCCATGAGGTTTTCCCAGTTTGCAAGTACCGTTGCCACATCCTGAGGATGATCGTCTGCACTATTACCTGGCTCGTTATTTGTCTTCATGTGACATGATTCCGTACGCGAACCACATGTTGCTGATGATGGATAATCCTCATAGATATGATTTGGCACCCATTCTACATCAGGAGACAGGGAAGCATTTCCTTGAGCCCAGTCATAACACCATGAAGAATTAAGGGCATCATTGTCAGCTTGCCTGCCATTACTTGCCAAACCTGCCTTATGGGTATTCCACCATTTAAAAATACGGTAAGAAGTAATCTTCTGGTCAAGAACGAGGGGTAATGTAGAGAATTCCAAATCTTCCTTATCAGCTATAAAGCAACGGCTATATCCCCTACCTTTGGCACGAGTAGAGAATGTAACCATATATCCCCTCTTTAGCTTAAAGGAACGAATCTTGTTATTAAGCTTCGCATCTGAAAGGGTATTCATATATCCTCCCGAGTTTTCTAACCCAAAGTCATTGATAGCCGTACCACCATATTCCTGTTCTGAAAAAACCGTCAGAGGCTTGAAATCGCTGCTATAAGGATATATAATAGCACCACGATTATATACACGAACATCACAATTAGTGCCGTTCACAGCCTGCTTTCCTTCTATATATACATGGTTTTTGAGCCAGCTGTCTATTACCTTACTCGGTTTTATCTTAGAGATAATAACAACCGCATGCTCGGTATTTGTAATATTTACACTGCCTGTTGTTGTGAATGGCTCAGTAGATGTGATAGTATAATCTACATTTGCACTTACATCAACGCTTCCTGTAACCTGTGCAACTTTGGTTACCACATTCGCTGAGAAAGCATTAATATAGGAAACTAATCCTATAATCAAAAAAATAAAAATCCTCTTCATATATTATTCTTTAATAAATTACCTTCTTACCATTAATAATATTAACACCCTTTTGAGGAGCCATGAGCCTTTTGCCTGAAATATCATATATATTGACGGTGTCTGTATGATTTCGTTGCATAGGTGTATTAATACCTGTAGGTTCTTCTCCCTTAAATAACTTTGCAACATCTTCTGCAGACAAAGCATAATTATATATTCTAAAGTCATCAATATTTCCTTTGAAACGTGGGTCGTTCACAAACTGACTCCTACCAATATAATTGCACACAGGATTAATATCCGTTGGACGTATCGTTATTGTTTTTGAAGACGCTACAGCAACCCCGTCAACGAATAATACCACCTCGGTATCCCCAATAGTTACTACAACATGATGCCAGGCATTTCTTCCCAAAGTAGGAGCACTAAGGATTTCTTCTTCTCCTCCATTCTTCATAACAAAACGCATCTGCGAACCATTGTTTGGAGTTAGAAACATGTATTGGTCTGTACCATTTCCGAAGTCAAATATCCTCTGCCAGTTGGATGAGGAAGTAGAATATACCCATGTGGAAATGGTCATTTCTTTACTGCATATCACACCTGATGGCAGAGACAGATGCGCAGTGGTGCCATTCAGCAAAAGAGATGCTTCTCCAACCTTCTTTTCTGTAGTACTGTAAGAGGCTTTCTCATCAACAGCATCTAAGATATTCTGCGTTTCATCCTCTAAATTATTCTCAAACGCATAATGGACGACAAGTTCTTTGGAAAGCATTGCAGTATTCACACTGACTGGGTCAGAGACTTTCGACAGGTTACGACTCTTATCTATAGCTTTAACCTTATATCTATAGCTCGTTCCCTCTTGAATATCATTGTCGATAAACTCTGTTCCTACTACAATACGACCTATCATATCCCATGCAGAAGCATCAATCGCTTCGTCAGAATTCGTTTCCTTTGCCCTATATATCATATATCCGGCGACATCACTGGCAGTACTTGCTGTCCATGACAACTTGACACTTGCCGACCGTATCTCAGCCTTCAGTTCTGTAGGAACCGTCGGAGAATTTTTCTCCAATGCAGCATTTGTCGGAATAAATCTCCACTTTTGCTTATCATCTCCAGTATAAGCCTGGGTTATGACAGCTCCAAGAGCGCTCGTTCCCGTTACACCCAGATACAATCCTGAATGACGCGAACGAATATAATAATATCCATCGCCTGCATACTCAAAAAACCACTGTTCATTAGTACCTCCGGCACCAACCCATGTGATAATATTCGCTCCTGTGGTTGTACTCCAATCTTTTAGATCTATCACTTGTGACTTATTCCTCTCACTACGAATGATATAATATCCGAAGTCACCACCACTATTACTTGCTATCGGCTCAAATATCCATCTTTGATAGTTATTAGATGCTGTCCCAGTATAGGAGCCTTTGGTTATCGTTGTCCCGTCAGCAGTATTTGCTGCACTGAAGCAATAATTGCATGCCTTGTTCTCAATCACATAACTGCGGTCTGTATAAATAGGTTCAAACGGAACATCCTCACCATAATTTACCTGAATCATACGTTCCGCATTATATTGTCCAACATTATATCCTGTTCCTGCTGGCAAATACATTGGATATCTATATACCGGTCCGTAAGAATCATAATATACAGGTCTGTCAAGAGATATTATTTCGTATGTTTGCGGATTTGCTTGTCTCTCACTGCATCCAAGGAAAGCCGCCACCTGCATTACCTGTGGCATTTTCTTCTTAGGCTCCTGCCACTTATATACAGATGCAGCAGTCCATGTAGAACGGTTCTCAGCATACCCTATTTCCTTACCATAATATGCTGCCTTGCAGAATTCTCCACGAGAGGCAGCATCCCACCCCCACCAGATTCCTTGCTGCAAGCCATAGTGTATGCCGACAAATGCCTCCATAGTATTATGCAGTTCATCAGCTGTTGCTATATGTCCGTTATTTCGTACTGTCTGCCAAAAGTTGGCATAATTATTAAAACTTCCTGCCAACTGGTGGGTATTGCCTTCTGAAACATATGGTTTAACTCCATTATACCATGTAAGCGCCTCATCACAATTTAAGGTATTGCCGGCAGAGATGCGTATTCCCGCTAAATCTGTATCCTCTGTCAAAAGTCTAGCTACCTCCTTAAAATGAGCAACAGTTCCTTGGTCTGTCCATCCTGCTTTCAGTCCGGTGTTTGCATCAGCCCATCCCTTAAAATCCGGCTCATTGAAAGGTGATATTGACACCACCTCAAAACCTTTTTTCCTGGCATATAAAACTGTTGCCTTTATTACTCTATACCAATTTACAGGCTTACCATAATAATTTGCCTTATAGGTAGGACCCTTTTCTGGGTCACTCCACTGTCCATTATCATGATTGAGAGCAATCTTTTTTACTCCCGACAACCCTATATGATTGAGACGCGTTTGTAATGCTGCCTGTTGGGCAGAAGTCAACACCAAATCCTCTCCTACCACATCAGTAGCCTGAAAAGACACACGACCTATCTTCATCACATCCTTGGTAATGTAGTTCGTTCCGCGTATAACATTGTCCTCAGAATCCCATGCAGTATCCATACCCCACATAATCGGGGATGCAGGAGTAGTCAACGACGAAATATCCGAATTGACTCTATAAGTTACAGGAACAGCAGAGTATATACTTGCCTTTATGAACTGTGATGTACGTGCAGGACGTTGCGCAAACGATGTTGCTGGAAATCCCAACAACATCGTTCCTATAAATATTTTAACTATTTTATTCATCAAAAACCAATTTGATTATTCCATTTCAAAAACCAATTCTTTGTATCTGTCAGATCTACCGTTATACTGCCATCTACATCCCTGGCTTTAATCTTATCAGCAAGATATGAAGGGTCTCCACGTCTTAATGCCACTCTCATGAGGTCATAGAATCTATATCCTTCAAAGGACATTTCCAAAGCCTCCTCATCCATAATCATATCTTCCACTTGTTCCTGTTCCCACTTCAGGTAATCAGCAGCTGAGAGAGTCTTTTTCTTATCGGCATCATAAGGCATGAAATATCCACGGTCACCATAATCGACTACCTCTGGATGCATCACAGTAAATCCGCATCCACGCGCATGAATACCGATAGTATTACCTCGCGACTGATCTTTAGGGTTAACTACAACGCGATATCCATTAGCAGCTGTTGCACTTGCCGGGAAGGGGAAATTTTGAGTAAGGTAATCCTTCGATGGTTTGTAATGTGGAATGATGCTGTCGTTCAGAATCGTATTGTTGACTCCAGTTGAAAGGATGTGATATGCGAAACGTGGGTATCCGGCACGGTTCAATGCTTCAGCTAACCTCAAATAAACAAGTCCACGACGATAAATATGTACATTTGTTGTGGAATACTTATATATTTCTTGTCTTTCCGTAGTTTCTTTTGTCAGAGGATGCGTTCCGTTTTGATCATAGTTCCACACAGTACCTAACCTCAAATCACCCCAGTATCTCTCAGGGACCGTTCCATCTTTCGGAACAATTTTTATTTCACCGTCGCCATCCCATTTATTGTAATAATAGTTCTGTGCAGCAGAGAGGTCACGCAACACCTTGGACGGATTTACCTGTGCCACATAGTCATTATTACCTGTTGAGTTGAATATATCGCGAAGCTGACTATAATTTCCGTTAGACGGAATATCCTCCATAGGAATCATTGTAATCAATTCGGAAGTAGATCCCACCGACTCATCCATAAAGAAGCTAATATAGGATGAAGACCAACCTAACCAGTTATCATTTGACCAGTTAGTTGCCATGTTCGTCGTCGGATATGCCGAATTCTCACCGTTTCTGAGACGAATATACTTATGATAGTATTCAGCAGCTCTCAAGTAATTTCCTGCCCAGAGGTTCAAGTCACCGAGCAACAGACGTAAAGGTACATAGAACAACCTTGAGGGCTTGCTGTTTACATCACCATAATTTGGCACTTCTATATATGATATATTCTGCGTACTATCTTGCAACTCTGGGTCGTCTGCAAGTCCATCATCATACAGGAAATAGTCACAGATATCATTGATACCATACATTGGATAACTCTTCTCTGCATCTTCTTTTGACAGAATGGGCTTGGTAACAAACGGCACCTTACCATAATTTAGAACCAATTGCAAATATGTCCACGCACGTATTGATTTCACTGCGGCATATTCTTTTTTGAAAATACGTTCGCCACGGTTATTCTGCTGTGCACTATCTACATTGGCAATAAAATAGTTACAGTTATTAATGATTGCATAATAGTCACTTGGCACATTGTATTTATTATCTTCGCCTATCTGGAAGTTTGCTATATCTCTTAAGTCAGAAGAGGTATGCTTATTAATGTTGACAAGATCTCCACGAAGTTCTCCCAACAATATTGTACGATCTGCTATTGCCTGTAACTTGTTAAGAATTCCAGTAACAGAATATATTGTATCATTAGCGTCCACCAAATGATTTTTATCTGCCTCTATGAGGTGACTTGACTCCACATCATAGAACTTTTGACATGAGGTCAACGATAATCCTAACGCCAACCCTAATACTAATTTTATTTTATTAAGTTTCATAGTATCAAATAGAATTTAGAGTTTAACTTTCACACCAAAGACTACACTACGGTTAGCTCCCACCTTGCCATAGTCAATACCTTGTCCTATGACAGAGTTAGTAACAGATACCTCAGGATCACTACCTAAATATTTTGTAATAGTAAATAGATTGTTTCCCTGTATCCAGAATTCCAGTCCCTGCAAGAAAGCTGTATTCATAGGAAGATTGTACGACAGTGTAACGCTCTTCAGTTTAAGGTATGAACCATCCTCAATCCATCTATCGCTGAAACGGCTATTACCCATTGGGTCTTGGAAAGTTAACTTTGGAACACTTGTTACATCATTTTCATTTTCTGCCCGCCATCTCTGTGTGATATTAGTTGTCTGGTTCATAAATCGTGAACCGCCTTCAAGTTGTGAACGCATATAGTTGTAAATATCATTGCCAATAGAATAATTGAAATTCATATCCAACTTGAAACGTTTCCATGATAATGAAGAGAATATATTACCATAGATATCAGGATTTGGATTACCTATTACCTGCATATCCTTCTCATCGATACGCTTGTCGCCATTAAGGTCAACAAATTTCATATCACCAGCACCAAATTCATGCTTGTCAACGCCATTCTCACTGAGGATATAGAGACCATCTGCCTTAGCATCGGCTGTTGTAGCATATACGCCGTTTGTCTTATATCCATAGAACAGATTTGCTGCCTGTCCTTCTTTTGTCAGGATATTGGCATTATAGACAGATGTTACCATATAATCTTTTCCATCATTGCGTCCAAGAGACTTTATCTCATTCTTATAATGTCCCATAGAAGCGCCAACAGACCAAGACCAGTCTTTTGTAGCAATAATCTTACCACTCAGATTAACATCGAAGCCACTGTTATTCATCTTTCCGCCATTGGTCCACTGCTGACTGATACCTGCCAACATGCCCATTGTCTGCATAGAAAGAAGGTCAGATGTCCTACTCCAGAAGCCATTTATACCAAAATGCAAACGATTTGCGAGGAAATTTGCTTCAAGTCCAATGTTCCACCTCTGTGTGGTTTCCCACTTAATGTCATTGTTACCAATAGAAACAAGGCTCAAACCTGCTATAGATTTCAGATACAGTTGTGACGCAAAATAAGATCTCGCAGCAGTAAGACTGACATCATCATTACCACTGACGTCATAGCCACCGGTTAACTTCAGATAATCTATACCCTTGACATTTGCCATCCATGACTCGTTAGTCATAATCCAACCAAGCTGTACTGCAGGGAATATTCCCCAAGGCACACCACCAAACTTGATAGCACCTCCGTTTCGATTCTTACCAAAACGTGAAGAACTTGATGCTGTCAGGTTAACCTGTGCATAATATCTTCCACGATAATTATAGTTACCCTGAGCGTATGCGTCGATAGAACGCCATGACTCATCTACACCGGCTGCATCTACATTAAGAAGACCATTTGACAAGAACGGAGTCTTATCAGATCCTGTATTGTATCCAGAAGGTGCAGAAGAATTATAATTTTCAAACATCATACGCATACCACCGAATACAGAAACAGAATGTGCATCATACTGGTTTTTCCAACTAAGACGAGTGTCTGACTGCAATGAGTTCTGACGTGACGTTTTTGATGCCACAAGATTCTCACGGTTTGCATTTACGGAAGCTACATAATATGTAGGAACACCATTTATAGGTATGTAATACTTATTATTAGTATTCAGGAGATTGTATGTGAAATGCTCTGATATAATGAGATTTGGCAGAATCTTGAATTTTGGTGTTACCGAAAGATTAAGCATTGATGTCTCAAAACGATTCTTATGCTCCGCATCTGCATATTCATTGAACGCTACTGGATTACCTATTCTATAATTATAGTTAGCATATCCTACCAAAGCCTCATCAAGGTATGACTCATCTTCTATATCATATACAGAAGAAGAGAAAGAACCGACACCATTTGAATAACCATAAGCATAAGGACTCATGAATGGAGACTTTACATACGCAAGGAATGCAGGTGATGTAGGAGTTCCTTCATTATATGCTGACGGTGCCGTATCATCACGCAATGAGCGGGTAGTATTGACAAACGAAGCATCAAAACGAACATCCAAACGGGATGTCAATGCTATGTCTGAATTGAAACGTATGTTGATACGGTTCATATCATTATATTTCAATGTACTGTTTGCTAAAGTATAACCTACAGACAAGTTGTACTGTGCAACATCATCACCGCCCATGACATTTATGCCATAGTTGTGTGAAACTGACGTACGATATGTATAATCCTTCCAGTCAGTGAATGTATGATATCGGTTATAGTGAGGATAAGAAGGGTCACTTCCCAAGAATTTGAAATCAGAACGTTTTGTATTGGTACTACCAAGCATCTCAGACGCATAGTTGCGATACTGTTCAGCATCCATCATATCATAAAACTTTGGTTTCATATTGATTCCGACAGATGCAGACGCAGTAATACGTGTTGCCATAGAAGTTGAACGCTTGGTTGTTACAAGTATAACACCATTGGCACCTCTCGCGCCATATAGAGCAGTACCGTTACGCATTACTTCAACATTGGCAATATCTGCAGGGTTGATACCTGTAAGTACATCATTGTAGAAACCTGAGTGCAACTGTGTACGATCGTACTGCTGGTCTATAATCACCCCATCTACTACTACCAATGGTTGTGCATTAGCATTAAGAGAGTTCAGACCTTGAATGAACATAGACATTCCCTGACCAGGAACACCGGAACGAGATGTTGAATATGCATACGCACCCAACTGATTCTGAATTTCCTCCTTGATATTGGTTGCATAGGAATACTTAAAGTCATCAGCACTTACATTCTTGAGAATATCCTCTTCTGCCGCATAATCAGGTTTGAAAGAAGTCGGCAGCAGCAATACATCTTTCTGCACCTCTCCCACACTAAGACCTATTGTTGCAGCATTAAAGTCTGGAGTACTAATATACAAGCCTGTAGAGAAAACAGGAACCTTTATGTTATAGTTACCATTGTCGTCTGTAAGTCCAGAATAGCCTTCTACAGCAGTAGCTTTTACGATAACACCTGACATAGGTTCTCCCGTAGCAGCATTCATGACACGACCGGTGACAGTACGGGTTTCATACTGCTTTTTCTTAACCTTGACGACCTTACGTACAACAGCCTCCTCTTCTATCTCATCATCCTGTGCATAGGCAATTGTCGAACCAAACGTCAATGCCAACGCTAATATTCCGCATTTATAGATATATTGTTTCATAAGTTATAGGTTGTTTTTGATGTCTTCGATAGTTTCATCTATGACAGGTGAAAGTAATATTCTATCCAAATATAGCATATTGGATTTTGTAACATTTACTGAAGTTGAAAGCACATTTACCTCTACGCGCAACTTAACCATCGGGTCTGGCAAGCCCCAGGTACATGTTGGGAATTTTATTCTTCCGATATAGACTTTATCAACCTTTGTAGGATCTGTCTCGTAAGAATATGGTTTGTTTCTGGAGTAATCCTCATCAACCGTAATGTTTCCGAAGTTCTTTACCTTTATAGAACCTCTTCCATACGTCTTTGACGGGTCATAAGCAGTCTTGAACTCAATGGAGTCCTGCAGACCCTCAGGATCCTTACAGTATATCGTACACTGTATGCGGGTTGGCAAAACATCCGTGTCACTCTTGTCATAAGCCTGCGCTGGCACCGTACATACATACAGGTCATACCATACGTTAGAGAGAACGTTTGTAAAATTGAACAGGGCACCAGACATATTTGCCGGGTTGTTAGATTCCAACTTACAGAACGTATGTCCCATTATGTCCTCATAGAAAGGTGACGAACTCTTTGCATCGCGTGAAATAAGTTTTGGCCTTCCGCTGAGAGCAGGAGCCCTTCCTACATAATACAATGAGTCCAAAGTAGAAGATGCCTCTGCTTCCATGCTTATATCTTGCAAGAAGGTATTTCCGCGATATATCTTCCAGTCATTAGCCTTCATTGCAACACCATTTGAGCATGTCTCCGTTTCTGTATCTACAAAGATACCTGAAGAAGGGACACCAGCCTGCACTTCGTATGGAGACATATATTCATATACCCGTTTGTCAAAAGAACCATATCTCAATTTTCTGTATCCATATCTTAGAGCAAGCGGAGACTTAACAGAGTCAAC
>DJWZ01000110.1:0-1692 GCA_002449535.1 Prevotellaceae bacterium UBA7017
CTCTGCGGTCGCGACCAATTCAAAGACGTTGAATTAACAACGCTGATGGTAATATAACAATCTCTGCCTCATCGGGCGAACCTCCTCACAGTTGACATAGTTCAGAAGAATTTTCTGATACTACCGAGCGTGAGGAGGTTTCACTCTTTACTCGCTTACTTTTTGCAGTTTACTTATTTCGGTGTACAATTGACCATTGCGCACTACTCTTTCCTCTACAATCATTGTACCATTATCGTATGAGGCGAAGACACTGTTCTCACGCATTTCCTCCTGTCCTGGGTACTTCCAACGTGTGCACAACAAGTTGCCATCAATAAAATATTCAGCATATTCTGCATCCACTGCCACCCACTGATTGTTTACGAGTTCATATTCAATGTTAGTACCATTGGGAAGATATTCCTCACAGAACGGCTTCGGAGTATATCCAGGTTCATCACTTGTAATCTCTCCCTCCCAGCGGCCTATGAAGATTTTAGAATAATCATCCTTAACCTTGACGCTGCGCAACTTGTATCGCATATCATCGACAACCACACCATCCTTATAGACGGTGAACCTGCTGGTGTAGCGCAAGTTATTGTCATCAATGTTGATGTCAGTCATCTCTTCCACTGTTGTCACGTTGCCTGTATGCATAGTCACCGTTATTTTTTTGCCGTCAAGCGTCACCTCAGCAGGCTGATTGTGTACCCACAAATCATATTGCTGCATCGATTGGGTGATGTAAGCCTTCAATGTAGAACCTTCCTTGACAAAGGTGGTAACCGAAAATTCCTCTGTCACGGCAGGCTTTCCATCATACTCAACGTAAAGCCACTTACCTACAATTTTCTCAATAACATCAGACTCTAACTTGTTATTATCGTCCGATGAACACGCTGTGAAAACACTTGCGCCGCAGATAAGGATGGCGGCAATCATCCAACTGATAACCCTTTTCATATTATTAATATTTTTAATGACGCTACAAAGATAAATGTTTTTTGCTGATTATCAAAATATTTCTCATCTATTTATTCTGGCAGTTGGCTGATTTCTTCAAACATACGTTTGTTGAATTCCTGCTCCTGCATCTTTCTAATCACCTTATTCCTATTAATGAAACGAAAATATCCGCAATTTTTTTTTTTATTAAATAGAAATACTTATCTTTGTGCACAGAAATTATTCACGATTTATACTGCTTATATTATGCGATTACTGCTTTTTCTGTTTATGACCATAGCGTCGATAGCGATGTGGGGAGAGAACGGTATTTATCACTATGGTGAAATTTTACCTGATACCGATGGGAAACATATCAACGCTCATGGTGGTGGAGTGCTGAAGTATAACGATACTTACTACTGGTTTGGTGAGCATAAGTCTGACCATACTTCTGATGCTTTGGTGGGGGTAACATGTTATGTTTCCAAGGACCTCAAGAACTGGCGTAATTGCGGTGCTGCGCTGTCGGTAGTTGATGAGAAAGGACACGACATAGAACGTGGCTGCATACTGGAACGCCCCAAGGTGATATATAATAAGGTGACTGGGAAATTTTGTATGTGGTTTCACTTGGAACTCAAGGGTAAGGGGTATAATGCTGCCCGCTATGGTGTTGCCGTCAGCGACAAGCCAGAGGGCCCCTACACTTTCCTGTATTCACAACGCGCTAATGCCGGCAAATACCCAATAGAATTTGGC
>DJWZ01000110.1:1933-23040 GCA_002449535.1 Prevotellaceae bacterium UBA7017
TCTGAAGACAACCTTACCCTGCATATTGCAGAGCTGACCGACGATTATCTTCACCATTCAGGTCGCTATACACGCGTTGCTCCTGCAGGGCATAATGAGGCTCCTGCTATATTCAAGAAAGACGGTACATACTGGATGATAACTTCCGGATGTACCGGTTGGAAGCCTAATGAAGCCCGTATGTTCTCTGCTACCAGTATCTGGGGACCGTGGACACAGCATCCGAATCCTTGCGTCGGTCCTAAGGCAGAGATAACTTTTGGAGGACAAAGCACCTTTATTCTACCCTATAAAGACGGGTTTATCTTCATGGCAGACATCTGGCGTCCGAGGCATCCAAGCGATGCGAGATACATCTGGTTGCCAATCGAATTTAAGGATGGGAAACCGGTTATTAAAGGTGAGAGGTGACAGTGCAGAGCCAGTCAAAGGTTTAAGAGTTTATTTTGCGAGCTCTATACCAGTGTCGGTGATGGTGATGAGGCGGCGTTTGTATAGGTCACCGATGGCTTGTTTGTAGATGCGCTTGGAAACTCCAAACTGTGCTTCAATGTCTTCGGGGCTACTCTTATCGCTGAGATGGCAACGACCACCTTGCGTCTGAAGATAGCGCAGGAGGGTATCAGAGAAATTAGTCACCATACGACGGGCATCTTCCGGCTTACGCCATTTCTCCACCTTAGAGGATGCCATGATACGATATGACTGTTCGTCGATGAGACAATAGATAAGGTATGTCTTTCCAACCTCCATGCGATGTTTCTGTTCACGGAAGGGGCAGAAGAGTTGTTTCATGAGCCCCCAGTCAAGGAAGGCGCCAAATTTGTTGACATCGACACATTCGAGGGTGGCATACTCGCCCACCTGTACTTTCGGAGTTTGCGTGGTGGCAATAAGACGTTCCTCATTGTCGAGATAGAGGAAAACGTCTATCTCGTCACCAACTTCAAGGAAGGTAGGCACATAGCGTTTGGGAAGAAGTATTTTTTCCTCATACCCTTCCGCCTTCAGATACATTCCGAAATCAACCTTCCATACCGCCTTCAGGCGATTGGTTCGTCCTAATTGTAGTTGTGCCATTATCTTGTTCTATAATGCCATCACGAAGATGGATTGTACGATCGGTTATTTGTGAGAGTCCTTCATCATGAGTCACAATGACGAAAGTCTGACCATATTTATCACGTAAGTCGAAGAACAGCTGATGCAGTTCTGCCTTATTGGTAGAGTCGAGGGAACCGGACGGTTCGTCAGCAAACACCACAGCAGGATTGTTTATTAGCGCGCGTGCTACCGCTATGCGCTGTTTCTCACCGCCTGACAACTCTGCCGGCTTATGGTTTGCCCTGTCACTCATGCCAAGGAAGCCGAGCAATTCTGCACATCGTGCAGCCGCTTCGCTACGCTTGGTACCTGCTATGAGTGCCGGCAGGAGGATATTTTCCTCCGCCGTAAACTCTGGTAGCAGTTGATGAAACTGGAAGACAAATCCTATATTTCTATTACGGAAGTCCGCCAATCTGTTCTTAGAAAGGGACGAGGTATTGACACCATTGATGACAACATTGCCGCTATCGGCTTTGTCGAGGGTGCCCATTATCTGTAGCAATGTTGTCTTACCTGCTCCAGAGGGTCCCACGATGCTGACCACCTCTCCTTTGGAGATATGGAGGTCAATACCCTTCAGTACTTGTATAGAGCCAAAGCTCTTTGTAATTCCTTCTACGTTTATCATTTAAAGAATCCGTTATCTTTCTGTTTCTCCGTCGTCACATGGGTTGCAGATGCTGCCTGCACACTTGCTGGCAACCAAACATCCATACCGCCCTTCTGACCACGATGGTCCCATGCGTAATATGGAATGAGGGTAAGCTTGCTGTCAGCAGTCTTCAGTTTGCCATCGGTACCAACAGAAAGCACCTGTGCATCAGTCGTGATGCTCTGCACCTCATGGTCAGGGGTTATCTTGATATTCTGTCCCATTGCCAGTTGTGGACGGGCATTGAGAAGATATGTTGACACATCTGCACTGTTGTCCGGCCATTCAGCACAATAGACAAGTGGCCCACGCTCTACAGCGAGGCGGTTGCGATCAGCCTCAACCTTATCATTAGCCTTCACCAGACGTGGCTCCATGTCAAAGTGGATGTCTATCACATCACCTTTCTTCCACTTTGCCTGTATTGTAGCATATCCGTTGTCAAGGTTAAGGAGTTTCATTCCCTCGCCCGTAAGTTGTGTGCCATTTACATTTATGGAATATCCCAGTTTCTTGCCGTCAACATAAGAATACAGGTCGCTTGGCACTACTTCGCCACGCACCCATCCTGGGATACGAATCTTCATAGTGAACTCACCGCCACCTTTTACTATAGTCATTTTTATATCGCCATTATTGGGATAGAGGGTTTCCTGCTTGATGGTGATACTCTTTCCGCCCACCTTCATAGTGGCAGTATTGCCCATGAACATATTTATGAAGAGGGTATTATCCTTTACAGCATATACATAGCCTGGAATTGAAGGTATGAAGCGACAGATGTTGCTTGGGCAGCAGGCACAGCCGAACCAGGGTTTGCGTGCATACTGTTGCTCTGCTGTACAGGAGAGAGGGTTTGGGTAGAAGAAGCCGTCACCCTGAATAGATACGCCTGAGAGAACGCCATTATAGAGTGAACGCTCAAGTACATCATAGTATTTTGCCTCGCCATGAAGCAAGAATAGACGATAGTTGGTATAAACATTACCTATCTGTGCACAAGTCTCGCAGTAAGCAGAAGCATTGGGGAGCTCATAGTTTGCCCCGAAAGCCTCGCCATCGTGGCGTGCCCCTACTCCTCCTGTGATATAGTATTTCTTTTCTACGATATTCTGCCAAATGCGGTCGATAGCGCTGATGTATGCCGTATCACCTGTCAGGGCTGCCACATCCGCCATACCGCTGTACATATATTCTGCACGTACTGCATGACCGACAGCCTCATTCTGCTCTATGACGGGCTTATGAGCCTGAGAATAGGCATCGCGACGCTGTGTCTTACCACGCATATCAAGGAAATATCTTGCTTCGTCAAGGTATTTTTTGTTTTTGGTCAGGACATAGAGCTTGCAAAGTCCCATCTCTGCTATCTGATGCCCGGGAACTACATGCGCCTGCCCCTCGTTAGGACCAACCTCGCGGCAAACACAATCGGCATATCTAATGGCAACATCAAGGAGGTTACGTTTCCCAGTTGCCTGATAGTGGGCACATGCCGCCTCAAGGAGGTGACCGAGGTTATAGAACTCATGCGACAACACTTCCACCTTCTCCCAACGCTTACTTCCTGCCCATGAATGAGGCTTGTGAGGAGCCTTGGTACGAGCGGTATAGAGATAGCCGTCAGGTTCCTGACCACTTGCTATGACAGCAATGACACTATCTACATACTTGTCAAGAGGACGTCCATGATAGAGAGCCTTCGGATAGGTCTGCAGCAAGTAGCTGGCACCCTCGATGGTTTTATAAGGGTCTGTATCGTCGAAAGTGAAGGTCCAAGCGGTATCAGGATATTCCTGTGCCGGATTTGCCATGCATTTGGCGGCATTGGTGAAATTGGTATAACGACCTGTCTCCTCACACTTATCGAAAGCCAAAGGAACTGTAACATCGCGAGAGGCTTTCAAACGAGGTGACCAAAAAGAATCACTGACCTTAACAGACGTAAAAGGTACTGGATTGATAGGATACTGTGCTACTGACGGCACAGAAAACGTCAGAATAAGACTGAGAGTAAAAAAAATCTTTTTCATTTTGAATATTGAATATTGTAAGTGAAGAGTGAAGAAAAACTGTCAACTATCAACTGTCAACTCTTACGATTCTTATACCACCGTCAAGGTGTATATATACACTACAGCTGCCGGTATTGCCATGAGAGATGAGTCGAAGCGATCGAGCATTCCGCCGTGACCAGGCAGTATGTTGCCGCTATCCTTGATGCCAAGGGTACGCTTAAACAATGACTCTACAAGGTCGCCGAGAGTTCCGAAGACAACAATTGTCAGTCCGAGTCCCATCCACTCCACGGTGTTGAGTCCTGTCGGCATAACGTCCAAGGACGCGAGGAAGCCATTCTCATCGATATAAGATATCAGGTAAGCCACCAAAAGCACTATTACGGCACCACCTACAGAACCCTCCCATGATTTGCCCGGGCTGACACGAGGAAATAGTTTATGACGCCCAAGAAGGGAGCCTGTGCAATAAGCGCCTGTATCATTCATCCAAAGGAAGATGAAGACGCTGACAGGCAGCAGCATGTTATACATCACCAAGCCAGAGTCGGCATATCCCCTGAAGGCGAGGACGGCAAGACATGAGAATGGCAAGGCGATATACATCTGCGACATCATGGCATAAGCCCAATCATGGATTGGGTCAGGGTTGCGTGTAAACAGACCGCTGCAGAATAGGTATATCACTGTCAGCAGATAAGGGATGAACACTGATGACGGTGTCATACCACTGCAAAAGCCGACCATTGCGATAAACAGGAACACCCCTGCTGCCGTGCATATAAAGCGATTGACAGCGACATCCTGCCGTTTATTTACCAAACCAGTGAACTCCCATATAGTCATTCCCGTAACGAGGGCAAAGAGAAATGCCATCGACGTAGGACGCAGGAAGCAGGTTAGGATAACGAGTACGAAAAGTATTCCCGTTATGGTTCTAGTTATGAAATTAGACATGGTTAAGCCTGTTTATTTTCGTTTTCGTTTTGGTTATCGTTTTCATTAACGCTTTCGTTACCGTTAGCCTCAATGATTTCCTCTGCGCGGGAAGTCCAAGGACGCTTGCCAAAGATGCGTTCTACATCTTCTGCAAATATCACCTCACGCTGCATCAGGAGGTCTGCCAACTGGTTATGTCCCTCACGATGCTCTTCCAATAGAGTTTTCGCACGGGCATACTGCTCATTAACCATCTTCAGCACTTCGGAATCGATAACCTTTGCTGTTTCTTCCGAATATGGTTTTGTGAAATTATAATCATTATTGTCATAATAGCAGATATTTGGCAAGATGTCACTCATGCCATATATAGCTATCATGCTCTGCGCCATCTTCGTAGAACGTTCAAGGTCGTTCATAGCACCTGTAGAGATATGTCCTGTGAAGAGTTCTTCTGCAGCACGACCGCCCAGCAATGAGCACATCTCGTCAAGCAGCTGGTCCTTGGTTGTCAGCTGACGTTCTTCCGGCAGATACCATGCAGCACCGAGGGCTCTGCCACGAGGTACTATGCTCACCTTTACCAAAGGATTAGCATACTGACAGAACCATGAGCAGGTAGCATGTCCAGCCTCATGAAGGGCAACGGCACGCTTTTCGTCGTTTGTCATCACCTTTGTCTTCTTCTCCAATCCTCCAATGATGCGGTCAACGGCATCAAGGAAATCTTGCTTCGTAACAAGTTTTGAGTTATGGCGGGCTGCTATCAGGGCTGCCTCGTTACATACATTGGCAATGTCTGCTCCCGAGAAGCCTGGTGTCTGACGTGCCAAGAGGTCTATATCAAGGTTTTCGTCAACCTTTATCGGACGCAGATGAACCTGGAATATCTCTTTTCTTTCAGTGAGATCTGGGAGGTCCACATGTATCTCGCGGTCGAAGCGGCCTGCACGCAGCAATGCCTTGTCAAGCATATCTACACGGTTGGTTGCTGCCATGATGATGACACCGGAATTAGTGCCAAAGCCGTCCATCTCGGTAAGCAGTGCATTAAGGGTATTCTCACGTTCATCATTGCCTCCATAGCCAGGGTTCTTGCTTCGGGCACGACCGATAGCATCGATTTCATCGATAAAAATGATGCTTGGCGCCTTCGCCTTTGCCTGAGCAAACGTATCACGTACACGGGATGCCCCGACACCGACAAACATCTCGACGAAGTCAGAACCAGACATAGAGAAGAATGGTACGCCAGCCTCTCCTGCGACTGCCTTTGCCAACAATGTCTTACCAGTTCCCGGAGGACCTACCAAGAGGGCTCCCTTAGGTATTTTTCCGCCTAATTCGGTATATTTCTGTGGCTGCTTGAGGAAATCGACAATCTCCTGCACCTCCTGCTTTGCACCTGCCTGACCGGCTACATCCTTAAATGTAATTCCGAGAGAATTACCCTTGTCTATCATCTGTGCCTTAGAGCGTCCGACGGAGAAGATTCCCCCGATACCGCCGCCTCCGCCACCGCTGAAGCGATTCATCAGGAAGAACCATATAAAGATAAACAATATCCACGGGGCAAGACTTATAAGGAAGTCGAGAATACCATTTCGGGAGGGGTCTTCATAAACGAGTTCTCCCTTGAATTTACCTTTGGCACGCTCAGCTTCCAAGAAAGCCTCCACTTGGTCAACACTACCATAGAACACCTCCACGTATGGCGCATCGCCTGTCTGTTGCTTGCCCTGATGGAACAAGTCACGAACATTTTCCGAACGAACATACATACGGAGTTTCGACTCCTGCTTGTTGACAACGACGCTCTTGGCATAGCCACGATCTACGTACGCCTTGAAATTGGAATATGATGCACGACGAACAGCACTCTGACCTATCGACTGATCATTATCTGTAAAAAATATGACGCCAAGAGTTATGATGATAACAAGATAAATCCAACTCATGTTGAATTTTGGCATCCGAGGTGGTCGATTACCACTCATTGAAGCATTTGATGGCATTTATTGTAGTTAAGAGTTAAGAATTAAGAATTAAGAGTTAAGAAAATCAGCCTTTGACCTTTGACTATTCTTCATCAGGGATTTCTGTTACCGTTGCATCTTGCCATAGTGATTCTATGTCGTAGAAATCGTGAGCCTCAGGAAGGAAGATGTGAACTATAACATCCACATAATCCATTGCTACCCAATAGCAATTTTCCAAACCTGCGATTTTGAGCGGTTTCTCCCCAAGTTCCTTACGCATCACCTCTTCTACATTATCTGCAATGGCTGATATTTGTGATGGCGAACCACCTTCACATATCACGAAAGCCTGGCAAATGACGCCATCCATGCCCTGCATGTCGATGACACTGATTCCACGCCCTTTCTTATCCTTTATAGCCTTTACGGCTGTATCTGTCAATTTTTGTATCTGTTCTGTCATATTGCAATTTTTGGGTGCAAATATACAAAAAAAAATCTATTTACACAAGAAGGTTGGAAAATCTATTCTTCTTTTGGTTTATTTGGATTAGGTACAAAGCCCAAAGCAGCTACCAGACAACTCATTATAGGACTTATAATATTGAAAAAGCAGAAAGGCAGATATACAATGGTCGGAATACCAAGCACTGTACTCTGCGTCATACCACACGCCGTCCAAGGAACGAGTACCGACGTTACCGTAGAGGAGTCCTCTGTACTGCGGCTGAGCAGCTCAGGACGGTAGCCGCGTTTCTCATATTCATTACGGAAGATAGAAGCATTCATAATGATAGAGAGGAACTGGTCGCCCATAATCATATTAAGCAATACGCCAGAAACCACGGTAGAAGTGACAAGGCTCACGGTATTGCGGACGGCACGCAGCAATATGGCTGTCAGGCTTTCCAGCATTTTGCTGGCTACCATGCATGCACCGAAGCAGAAGGCACACAAGATGAGCCATATAGTATCGAGCATACCAGCCATACCACGTGTAGCGACGAGACTGTTTATGGCGTCATAGCCGGTATCAACATGGGTTGAGGTATAGCACACCTTCATTATTCCCTGAAGAAGACCTGAAGCTGTAACATATCCCTCCCCTCCTATGCCAGCAACCACATCAGTTTGCAGCACCAATGCACACAAGCAGGCAGCAAAAGATGACAGGACAAGAGTAATGAGAGACGGAACCTTTTTATATATGAGGAAACCCGTAAACAACGGCACCAACATTGTCCACAGCGAAATATTAAAGGAGCCGTCGAGGGCTGTGGTATATTGTGTTATCTCTACCTCCTTTCCACCGAACTGCAGTCCTATGAAGAGATACAACAGCAGGGAAATAGTAATGCTGGGCACAGTGGTGTACATCATATAACGGATGTGCGAAAACAAATCAGCCTTCGCCATAGACGATGCCAAGACTGTGGTATCTGACATAGGGGACATCTTATCACCGAAATATGCACCAGAGATTATGGCACCGGCACTAAGGGCAGAAGGTACGCCGAGGGCATCGCCGATACCGAGCAGGGCAATACCTATCGTGGCGATTGTCGTCCATGAGGTTCCCGTCATAACGGATATGAGGGAAGAAATGATACAGGCACATGGCAAGAATACTGCAGGAGACATAATCTGCACACCATAATATATTAAGGTGGGAACCACGCCGCTTATCATCCAGGTACTTGACATCATACCTATCATGAGCAGAATAAGCACAGACACGGCAGCATCACCGACAGTTGCCTGGATAGACATCTCAAACGATGACCATGACATTTTATAGACAATCATGGAAATTGCAACACAGACGGCTGTAGCGAATATCAATGCCAACTGACTCGCGCCACTTAAAGCATCATCGGGTAAAAAAATCAAGATTAGAACAATTAATGACACAAGGGTCAATAACGGCAGAGCCGAAATCAGCGGATTTGGTGTTTTTTCCTCCTTATTTTCCATTTTATTACACTTTTTGGTGCAAATTTACATATTTTTTTGTAATTTTGCGCCACATTTATCAAAATTGTTATGAAAAATATTAAATTTATCTTATTTAGCGCCCTATTTTTCTTGGGCAATCTGACCATCTCGGCAGATGACATTATTGAACACAGAGGTGACCGCTACGTAATTCACGTAGAAGCCCTGAACCCCGACAGTGAGATGACCTTGTTAGATGTTCTGCATCTCTGTCCGGAACTGATTTCGTACGACGGCAAGAACATCACCAACGACTACAGGCTACGTATAAACAACACGCACCTTTCTGTTGACTGGGAAACCGCTCTTGAGAACATCAAGGCGAGCGAACTGAAGTATGTGCAGATATGCAACTACACATCAGCAGCGAAGGGTGTCAATGGCGGCGGCGGTGTCATCGACATCTATTACAAGCCACAGGAGGGCACGTCAGGCAAGGTGGCAATCGAAGGCAGCACATACGGTAACGGCAAACTTTATACAGACATCACGTCAAAAGTATCACCAAACCTTACCCTGACAGGATATGCCATGACCAACCAGCAATATACAAAGGGATACCCTACTGATGGCGGCACTTTCAAATCACGCAGCACTTCAGAGGCAGCACACCTTCTCATTGACTGGAACATAAGCAAAAACGACAACCTCAAGATTAAGCTCTACCAGCAGTTTATTGACTATAAGCATAAGATAACAAACATCACGAACACCACTTCTGCCTTCCCTACAATAAACCGTTACGGCGACATGGTTATAACATACGAGCGCACGGTTAACGACAACGGGGCATTGTGGATAGTTGAAGGTGGAGCAGATTACTCGAGTATCAGCTCTAACATTGATGAAGTTTTCGGCAGCAATACAAATGCCCGCAGAGAATCCGCCCCTTACTTCTTCACAGAAATCAACTACCCTGTCCTTAACAACGACCTGTGGATAATGTTCGGTTGGGAGATTGACTATGACAATATATGGTATAGAGGCGTTAGCCGTGAGCAACTTATGCTCAACAACATTTACCTGCAGCTGGACTATTCTCACGGCCCTTGGGTGTTCACTCTCGGTGACCGTTTCAGACACATGAACTACTGGAACCGTCTTGCCATCCCTAATGACAACGATTTGTGGGCACACAATCGTAACAACCACGGATTCGTTGCTTCTGCAGGCTATAAGACCAACGGACACTTCATACAGGCAGCCTTTGATCGCGACCACTATCTCCCCTTTGTAGAAGATTTCTTTGGCGATGGCGAAATAGTAAACGGCAAGAGAACCTACAATACTGCCTACAAGACAAACCTCGTTTGGCGTGCAGAGGCACGTTATACCTATCAGAACAAGAACTTCGTATTCTTCGGTAACGTGCTCCATACCTGGATGAATGACCTCCCGACCCCTAACCAGCAGACAACAGCCATCAGGACATCTGCTACATGGAACAAGGGTCCTTTGAGACTGACAGCCGGTGTCAACTACTATCATACCCATATAAACGCCACAGCGACAGAAGGTGGTCGGTACGACAACTACTACACCCTGAAACTGGCACCAACACTCCTGTTGGGCAAAGGATTTAGAGTATCTTCTGTATTGCTCTACAGCAGCCGCACGAAGATTCTTGACACACATCCACACCTCTATTCTTCAGTAAAGGTAAACAAAGATTTCGGACGTCATATCAATGTCTTCGCCGACTTCCACGACCTCGCAGGCATGCCAACCATGAGGGCGGAAGAAATGTCAGGCACATACAACAAACGTGCCTTGACTGTTGGTATGACATACCGATTTGGAGGAAAGAAATAACGGTTAAAGGTAAAGGCTAAAGGTCGAAAAAACGAACAAAAACAAAAAAAGTTTTCGTTTTCGTTTTGGTTTTCGTTTTTTTTTCGTACCTTTGCAGCGCAATTTCAAAAATTGTCTATTTGGATTGTCCTATGGTGTAATGGTAGCACAACAGGTTTTGGTTCTGTTTGTGGTGGTTCGAATCCGCCTAGGACAACATAAAAGGTCAGCATATTTTGCTGACCTTTTTTATTATATATATGCTGTTTTCACCGCGCTACCGCTTGCTCCAAATTTTAAAGCCCCAATTTTAAAGCCCCAAAAATAAACGTAGGCTGCAAATGTGCAGCCTACGCAATTCATAGTTGGAATCTCGTATATCGTAATCAAAATACCAAATGTCTCTTTGTCTCTTTGTCTCTTTGCGAGGCTAAAGAACAATAACACCAGTCTTGCATGCACAAAAAAGGCTTGCGTGTCTCACGACAAACAAGCCCTGCTTTCTTCTCTCTAACCTTAATATTATTCTCCCTCCACTTGGGAGGGCTGGGGAGGGGTCGCTCCCTCTTTTCACTCCCTTCTTTCTCCCTCCACTTGGGAGGGTCGGGGTGGGGTTTCTTTAATCTGTTTTACATAGTAGTCCCATCCCAATAGCATTTCAGGGTAATATCCCCGTCAACCATTACCAGCACTATGTCACCATCATGAAAGCGATTATTTGTAACCACCTTTACCGAATCACCATCCGTTATACCAGCATCCTTCATAGAGTCACCCATCACCTTTACCACAAATTCGGGCTGCATAGACAGGAACTCTTTCGGAAGCATTGTCACGCTTTCCTGAATATCTCCGATATCCGTCGGAGAGCCACAACTCACGGGATTATCAAAAAAGGGAACGGGAGTATCACACAGCATAGGCTGCCATCCCCTTTCCTCTAACGCCTTAAACATATCTTTCAGTTCTTCTATCTCTGCTAGTTTCATAAAGGTTTTATAATTATTTTTCTTTTCTGTAAAAAGCCCACCCCGAGGGGTGAGCACTATGGTATAGAGGATGGTGGTAGTTTTGAGATTTCACCCCTATAAGGGCCATCCAAGATTCATCTCCAGCCTTACGGTGTGGAGCATCCTCTATTGGTTCTGCAAGTCAGTATTCTCTGCTGCCATAGAATGTATATTATATTCTGGCCTATCATATACCATATCTATATGCTTTGCTGAAGGTTGAAAGGGATTATCACCCCCTCCTGGAGTGTAATACATTTCTACATATTTGTAGGCTTTCTCAAACACTTCGTTGTCTTTAATCTTGTATTTCAGCCAAAGAATGGTGCGAAGCATCTTCCTGACCTCATTCTGTCCAGTGACAGTCTTGAAAGCATTACTGAATCGACGAACAATATCCACAACATTTTTGTCAATATCATTTACCACATTCTCAACAACGATAGGTGTTTTAGGAGTCTTTATGCTTTCAAAGAGTTCTGTCAAAGCAGCCCTCGCCTGTTGACGTTTGTCCTGAGGCTGTTCCATCTTGCGTTCTGTTTCAAGAGTCTCTTTTGCCAAAGCAAGCAGGTCTTTCAGAAACTGAATGCTGTCTATCTGCTTCTGACGCAGTTTCTCCTGCAACTCCTTCAATTTTTCGCTAAGTTTCTTAAACTCCTTCGAACCAGAATGCTTCGGATTACCCAGTCGCAATCTCAACATCTTCTCAATTTCGATGATGGTACGATTGCGTTTGTTTTCATTCTTAATACACTCTTCCAACAGGCGAGTATCGCTAACCACGAGGTCTTCTATTGACTCACCAATATCTATTGATACCACATTCTCGTGAATCAATTCTATTGTCTGAGGTCCAAGAATTGTCCATATCATATTATATCGTCCCTCTGGTGGTCTTATACTCTCATACACCTGACTCAGCCATATATAATCAGTCTTATATGGCAGCAGGTCTTCATCTGGAGCTACAACCTCCCATGCTTTATTCAGGCGTGTATAGTGAGCACCAAATTGTGTCTTCACATTATCGTCCTTCAATTTCTCCTGAGCATCTTGCAAGCCTTGGAAGCCACCAATGCTTCTGTCAACGCCTGGGAAGAAATCAAGACAATCCTTCACAAAGCCAGGAATCTTCTCCTTCACTTCCTTGATATTCTTTATGACAGTCTTTACAGACTCCTCATCAAATCTCAGGGAGTTGGCATAGTTGTCAAACACACCAACATAGTCAACTATCAAGCCACACTTCTTCTGAGCCTCATACACACGATTTGTTCTGCATACAGCCTGCAAAAGAGTATGGTCTTTCATTGGCTTGTCAAGATACATACATTGCAGAATTGGCGCATCAAAACCTGTCAGCAACTTTGATGTTACAATCACGAACTTAAGTGGTGATAATGGGTCGCGGAACTTATCCAGCAACTTCTCTTGCTGGTCGCTGGTAAGTTTGTAGTCCTTAAACTCATCACTCTTGTCGCCATTAGTGTGCATCACGATAGCTGTCTCATCACCACTCTCAGCAAGCATAGCATCAAGTTCTTTCTTATATGCCACACAACAAGCACGATTATATACTACTACCTGACATTTCAGTCCTGTTGGTCTTATGAATTGTCGATAGTGTTTCACTATGTTGTCACATACCTCATGTATGCGCTTTGGCGAAGTAAAGAAGGCTTCAACCTTTGTACCCTTCGTCAACTGGTCTCTCTCTTCTTCTGTCAAGTTATTTTCGTCAGCCATCTTGTCGAAAGCCTCTTGCAGATTCTTTTCATCAAGATGCATTTCTACAGGCACCTCGCGGAAGTTCAGTTCCAATGTGGCACCATCATCAATAGAATCTTGGAAGGTATATTTCGACATATAACCTCCAGTATCCTCGTCAGCACCAAAACACTTGAACGTATTCTTGTCTCGCTTATTGATAGGAGTACCAGTCAAGCCAAAGAAGAAAGCATTTGGCAGAGCAAGTCGCATTCGCTCACCAAGGTCTCTTTCCTGAGTACGATGAGCCTCGTCCACGAGTATGATGATATTCTCCCTTGCATTTAGAGCTTTCTGTACCTTTCCAAACAGGAAGATTGTCGTGATAAGTATCTTTCTCTGATCTTGCTCAAAGAAATTTCTCAACTCTTCTCCTGTATATGCAAAATCTACGTTCTCTATCTCTGAACGAGTAAAGTCACCTGTTATCTGGTCTCTCAGGTCTATTCTGTCATCCACAATGGCTACTGTTGGAGCATTCAGTTCTTGCATCTTCATCAGCTTCTGGGCAGCAAACACCATGAGCCACGATTTGCCAGAACCTTGGAAGTGCCATATCAAGCCCTTCTTAGGACCTAAGCCTGTCTTGGTTCTTGCCAACACGCGCTCTACTATAGCCATACCTCCATAATACTGCTGATAGCGACAAACCACCTTTATCTTCTTTGAAGAATCTTTTGTGGTAGTGAATACAGTAAAGAATCTGTATATGTCAAGCAGTCTCAAAGGGTCTATCAAGCTCCTAAGATTTGTCCTTACGTCAGCAAGAGTGCCATGCTTTCTTTCTTCTTCAGCAAACCAAGGGCCCCACTTAGTGAGTGGTGCTCCTATGCTGCCATAATACAATTCTTTTCCTTCACTTGCAAAGCTAAGAATGTTTGGCACAAACATCTCTGGTATAGACTTCTGGTAGTCCAGAATATCCTTTGCTCCGTCAGCCCAAGAAATGCTTGCCTTTGTAGCTGTCTTCAGTTCTCCTATCACCATAGGAATACCATTGATGAGCAGCACTATATCCAGTCGTTTTCCTCCTGAATAGCTGCTCTTAGGATATTCCCATTGGTTTGTCACCACATAGGTATTATTCTTGCTTGCTGTCTCAGGATTAGTATCAAAGAAACTGATAGACTTGTGTTCACCATTTCTGCCAAAAGGGAAGCTGTTTTCCTTGAAGAAGAGATTCCTCAAGTTCTGGTTGGCAGTTATGATGTCACCATTCAAGCCCTGATATATGACATCCTTTACTTTCTGAATCACTATTTGTGCCTCAGCAAGAGTAATTCTATTTATCTTTATCAATGCCTGTTGCAGCAAAGGCTCCACAATGATGTCGCTCTTTGCGTCCCGCAAGTCGTCAGGCTTGCTATAAATATAGCCCGCTTCCTTGGCTATATCTATGCACATCTGTTCAGTTACATTATCTTCGTTAAAGTATGCCATAATCATTTATCTGATTCGTGATTTTGTTGCTCAAAAAGGATTTTCTGCTGTTCTATCTCTTTTCTTAGTTGTTCCTCTGTAGGAAGATATGTGAGATATTTTGCAGCAAACAGCTGGTCGTTTTTTGCCAGAGTTGAATATCGAGCTACATCTCCATCCGTTTCAGAGCAAAGAATTATACCCACAGTCGGATTGTCACCTTCAGTACGCTTCAATTCATCATACATCTGTAGATACATATCCATCTGCCCTACATCCTGATAAGAGAGACGAGTCGTTTTAAGGTCTATCAGCACAAAACTCTTCAACATATAGTTATAGAACACAAGGTCTATGAAATAATCATTCTGCTCAGTGCGAATGTGCTGTTGTTCTGCCACAAAAGCAAACCCCTTGCCCATTTCAAGCAAGAAATCCTTAATATGATGGATAATAGCACGTTCCAGTTCTGTCTCTGTAAAGGCAGCATTAGAAGGAAGTCCAAGAAACTCAGCTACTACTGGGCTTTTGATAAACTCATGTGGGTCTTGCAGCGGAGCTGTTAGTTGGTGCATCTCTTCTATAACTTCCTCTTTCTTTGGAGATTGCAACAGACGATAATAATACTGCGAAGCGATATTACGATCAAGAGTGCGAGTACTCCACATCTGGTCATTAGCTTCCTTCATATACCAATAACGCGCATTTTCATCGTTTACTCGCAAAAGGGAACGGAAATGTGTCCATCTTAGATTGTGAACGCGCGCGTTCACAATCTCTAAATCCTTGAATAGCAGATAGAACTGGCGCATAAGTTGCAAATTACGCAATGAGTATGCATCACCATATTCACTTGTCATTTCATTGGCAAGATTTTTCATCAGATATGTACCATATTCTGCTCTATCCTCACCATTCTGTTCTTCTTCTACAATGCGACGACCAATCTGCCAATAAGTACTTATCTGCACTTGGTTTATACCTTCATAGGCAGTCTTCAACCCCTGTTCTACTATCAATCTGACGTCTGACAGAAGCGATGTATTTGTCGATGTAGCCTTCACTACTTTATTATTGTCTTCGTTAAATGCCATTGTATCTTACAGATTTTCGTTAATAAGTGACTTGATGACTTTATCTATTGCGTCAACTGATTTGCGCAGCTCAGAGATTGATTTGTCGGCCTGTCGTGCTATAGAGACAAACTTCAATTGTTCGGACATTGGAGGAACAATAACTTTAATGCTTTGGATGTGTTTAAGGTTTAATCCACCTCTTCCGTCAACATCTCCAGACATAGAACGCAATTCCTTATATCTGCCTCTCAAATTATGAAATAGATATTCATAATTAACTTCCTCATTTGGCACGATAGCACATAAAGATTGGTTCGTGCAAAGCTCAATATCATTAATAGCGACCGTTCCTCGCGTTTTCCCTTGTCCTGCAAGAGCTATAACGATGGAATGAATTGGAACCATCTTGGTACTACAGCCATCATAACCTTGTTGTGTAATCTTTGCATCGGTATCTTGTACTCTCACTTTATGTACTTCACCAGAACTCATCCAGGGAATATTACCATTATCCCAATAAGATGAGATCTTTGTACTGGGCGTTGCGCCAGCAAAACATTCAGCGAAGTCGCCAACCTTTTTTATATCGTAGGACTTTGGATTATCATCCACACTCCCAAACATCTCGATAAATTGCGATTTAACCATTTCTTGAGTGGCAGCAATCATTTTGAGATATGACTGCTTCACTTCGTATGCTGCCCAAAGTTTCTCTGCCAAAACTTTTTGCTCTGCAAGGGATGGAAGGGAGAATTCATATTCTGCCAATGTACTCCAATTGAGGAAGTAATTTACGCCTCCACTTTTATTTTCCTCGCAATAATTCCAAAAATCATCACTTTGCATCACTATTGCAAGGTATTCCTGAAGCAGAATATCTCTGTTTTTTGTCTCAAGTACGAATGTCTTCTCTGAGCATATTCCATCAAAATTAACTACTCCACATTTGCGAAGGTGAGGATTCCTTGTTACAAATAATATATCGCCACTCTTAAAACCACAATAAAACATAGGACCAATGGTTGAACCTGCAATGACACCTCTTTTTTCTATTTTCATTTCATTGGAATCAATATGCTCACCTCCGACATAATAGATTTTGTCGGTATTAAACCTATCTTCCTTCGTATTTGCACGAGTCACAACATCAGAGAATTTAACTGTTTTCATTGCCCAATAGTTTTGTAAACGACATTAATTCCTTATCACACTTTGAGGAGGCAACACTCCAGTTACTGAGCAGTTCTGAAAAATCCTCTGTGTCAACATTATCATTCGATTTAACATATAGCTTAGGAGATATCGAATATTTGTCAATAGGGATATCACATATGTCAATAATAGTTGAACGGCCCTCTACTATCTTGTAGTTTATGAAAATATCACTGATAATCCGGATATGCTCTTCTGTTAAATAGCTTTCTGTGTTCTTTCTCTCAACAAGATCTGTAGCCTTAATAAGCAAAATCTTGTTTTTTCTCTCCTTTGGCTTATTAGTCCTACAAAGCAAAATACAAGCTTCCATTGGAGAATTGAAAAACAAATTCTTTCCTATACTAATAACAGCCTCTACCAAATCTGCATCAATAAGATTCTTTCTTATGTCTTTCTCTGTTAATCGATTAAGAACCCCATGAGGAAGTAATATGGCACAACGACCATTATCGCTATCCATTGAGGCAAGAATATGTTGAATAAAAGCATAATCAGCCTTTGATTGAGGAGGTGTTCCTAAAAAGTTTCGTCCCCATTTATCATGGGCAAACATTTCCCTATTCCATGTTTTGATAGAATATGGAGGATTGGCAAGCACGACATTGAACTGCTGCACTCTGCCATTCTTGATAAAGGCTGGGCGCTCAAGGGTGTCGTCATTCACAATCGAGAAATCATGAATGCCATGCAGATAGAGGTTCATGCGGGCAATGGCTGAGGTGCCTGCATTGATCTCCTGACCAAAGACCTTCACATCGCGCCATTCTTCACCTTTATCTTTCAGGTACGTGAGGCTCTTGATCAACATACCGCCAGAACCGCAAGTAGGATCGTAGATGCTCTCATGAGGTTTTAATTGCAATATTTCTGCCATCAGCTCCACCACCGTACGATTGGTGTAGAACTCCTGAGCTGTATGACCTGCATCGTCGGCAAACTTGCCTATCAGGTATTCATAGCCTGTACCCATCTCGTCAGCAGGACAGGCTGCAAGACTCAAGGTGAGTTTATTGAAGCTGTTGAGCAGATTGCGGATAATAGCGTCTGGCATCTTGTTTTTGTTAGTCCAAATGGCCTTATCGCCAAAGATGCCTTCAAGACCACCAACCTTTCTGCCATCAATATCCTTGCCTGGATTGGCAACTTCTATCTGACGGAAAGCATCGACAAGTGCCTGGCCTATGTTCTCTGTAGTGTTGAAAACCACATTCCAATGGGCATCATCAGGTATCTGAATGGGTGACTCCTGTATCATCATCTGAGCATACTCGTCACCTCCTTCTTCTATGTATTGCTGATATTCCTCATCGCGAACATCACAGATGCGCTTGAAGAACACCAAAGGGAAGATATAGTCCTTATAGGCTGCTGCATCTATCTGACCACGAAGGTCAACAGCTGCCTGCCAAAGGTATTTCTCCAGTTCGTCGAGTGTTATCTGCTTTGTCATACTGCTTCACGATTTAGGATGTCACGGAACTTCTTTTCTGCATCTATCATATTCTGATATGCTGCCTTAAATTCAGCCAATACTTCTGCATAAGGTTTTGTTTCTTCCTTATGATACTTCACATATTTGTTTGGAGAGAGGTCATAGCCTTTTTGAGTTATCTGCTCGATATCTACAACTATGCTCTTATCCTCTTCTTCACCATAGGCTGAATAAAGTCGATATAGCTCTTCTACATCATCATCGCTAAGGATGTTTTGAGCACGTTGCTGAGTAAGAATCTTCGAGCCGTCAACCATCAGAATCTTGCCCTTGTGGGCTTCCGGCTTCTCGTCTCTTATAATGAGTAAGCAAGGTGAAAGACCTGTGCCATAGAAGAGTTTGTCGCCAAGGGTTATGATGGCTTCTACGTAATCGTGCTTTACGAGTTCTTCACGAATGCGAGCTTCTTCATTTCCTCTGAACAATACTCCCTGAGGCAACACAACTGCCATTCGACCACTCTTACTACGCATGCTGCATATCATGTGTTGCAACCAAGCATAGTCGCCAATAGTCTCTGGTGGAGTACCCCAGATGTTGCGACCATAACGGTCTGTCTTCCATGCTTCTGCGCCCCAGTTTTTGAGTGAGAAAGGCGGATTGGCTATCACACAATCGAAATGTGCCAGGTGCTCATTTGCAAGAATCTTTGGGGCACGCAAGGTGTCACCACACATGATGTTGAAATCGTTGGCTCCATGCAAAAAGAGATTCATCTTGGCTACTGCTGCATTGGTGACATTCTTCTCCTGTCCGAAGATGGCTCCACAACATTGTGCATCATTCTTCATGTGGTTGACAGCTTCAATAAGCATACCACCAGAACCACAGGCAGGGTCATAGACGGTATCACCTGGCTGAGGGTCGAGAATGCGAACCAACAGTTTTACTACTGAACGAGGAGTATAGAACTCACCAGCCTTTGCTTTTGAGAGGTCGGCAAACTTCTTCAGCAGCATTTCGTAAGCATTACCCATCAGGTCGGCTGCATAGTCAGCATTACCAAGACGGCGCTTGCTCATGTGCTCTATAAGGTCACGAAGCTTTGCATCAGAAAACACATTCTTGTTGCTCCAGTTGGCAGTAGAGAAGACACTCAACACTCCATAAAGAGTCATAGGATTTGCCAACTCAATTTTGCGCATAGCACCAATGATGGCACTACCAATGTCTGTTGTACGTTGGCGAACATCGTCCCAATGACAACCTTCAGGAATGACAAAGCGATGCTGTTCAGGGAGAGAAGCAAACTCTTCATCGCCACCAGACAAATCCAGAGCAGCCTTAGTCTCTTCATCGTACACATCGCTGATGCGCTTGAAGTAAAGTAATGGAGTTATATATTCCTTAAAGGCATCTTGCGAAACAGGACCACGAAGAATATTACAAGCCTCATACAAGAAGTTATACAACTCCTTGCTGCTGCCTATTTCCTCTGCATCCTTAGCTGCCTTTAGTGTTTTCTTTTCCATAGTTTAGTAGAATTATTGTTGCAATGTTGCGATTAAGTGAGCACAGACTCAAGCTTGTTTGAACTCTGTCGAACGGGAGCAAAATCGATTTATCAATGTTGCGAGAGCAACTTCGCAAATGGTTAAATCTCTGCATAGAGATTGCATCTTAAACGTTTGTTTTTGATGCCTTGAGACTAGTCTCATACCAATTTGCAAAAGTACAAATTATTTTTTAAACTACCAAAATAGAAATTGGCCTGTAAGAGTGGTAAAAGGACAAAAGGACAAAAGGACAAAGAGACATCACGATTTTTCAATAATTGCGACATTAAGGGTCTATTAATTTTTATATATTATATTATATAATATAATATTATATAATATAATATATAAATTTTATAATTAGTATTTTGTCCTATTCTCACTCCTACCAACATTGATATAAAAAACTCGTTTGTCTCTTTGTCTCTTTGTCTCTTTGTCTCTTTTCAACCTCAGTTCTATTATTGTTATTTAACAAATATTAACTCACCAAAATACTCTTCAAAACCTATTGTAAGGGTGCAAAATTTGTTGTAATTTTGCACCCAGAAAACAAAACGAAAAAGTATAAAAATTTTGCTACAGGCGCATGAAAAAAAATTTTTGGCGCATAAAACAAAAAAAAGAGGTCTGATGTAAGAGGTAAGAGGTAAGAAAAAGAACCTAATTTTCAACTGTCAACTAACTAAAGAGGTCAGAGGTCTGATGTAAGAGGTAAGATGTAAGGCGCCACAACGAGCCAAATACTAAACCAAAAACCTTCATTAACTAACTATCAATCATCAATTTTCAATCATCAATCATCAATTTTCAATTATCAATCATCAATCATCAACTAACTAACTATGTCTATCAAAGTAAAAGCAATCGAGACTGACCTCAGTCATTTTTCCGACAAGGATGGTAACAAACTTGGCTATCGCTATGTGCTGAAGCCTGAGCTCTACAGCAAGCTCACTGAAAGCAAGGTAATAGCAGAGGCTGCTCTGCGCAGTGGTGTCTCAAAGGGTGTCATGGCTGCTTGCTGGGATGCTGCTGGCGAGGTTATCAAGGCATGGGCAACGGAAGGTCACTCTGTGGCAATACCAGGACTCGGAACCATGCGCTTCGGACTGCGTTCAGAAAGTGTCGCTGACGTGAACGACGTGGCA
>DJWZ01000110.1:23235-23670 GCA_002449535.1 Prevotellaceae bacterium UBA7017
AACTTCTGACTCAGGAGAAGTGGAAGACCCTGAGAACGAGAACCCAACCCAGGGGCAGACCCCAAGCACCGACCCGGGCACTAACCCAACCACCGGCGGCGGAACCCAAAGCGGCGGAACGGGTGACGAAGGATAAAAGCCCCTCCCCAGCCCTCCCCAGTTGGGGAGGGAGTTTGGGGAATGGGTCAAAGGCTTCAAAAAGGGTTCTTTTAGGTTTTTGTTAAGATAAAAAACTTCTGCTTTCTGTGTGAGATTAAAAAAATTAAAAGTTTATGAAAGAGAATACAAAAAACATAATCATTCGCGTGCTGGAGATAGCTTTCCTTTTGCTCATGCGTAAAAAGAATAAGTAATGCGAAAAGGTTTTCCCATAATACAATATGCTTGCGCTGTATGCTTGATAATATCTTCTATAATGATGGTGGCGTACCAAGT
>DJWZ01000036.1 GCA_002449535.1 Prevotellaceae bacterium UBA7017
GAGTCGGCTTGCTGGGCTATTTCAGAGGACAAAGAATCCTTCTTCTCGCTCTGCGCATAGGCAGGGAAAGAAAAAAGTAATGAATAAAGAATTGTAAAAAGAATGATTGCCTTTCGCATTACTCAATAGCCTTCATGATTTCCTTCAGTTGCTTCTCCGAGGTAAATGGAATAGTGATTTTTCCCTTGCCGGCAGAAGTGCATGAGATAGAAACATTTGTACCGATTGCTTTTGAAATGGCATCGCGAATGACAATATACTTTTCAGGCATCTGGGCTTTTCCCTTGATTGTCTTGGCTCCTGACTGCACATCTTCTCCATTCTTCAGACGGGCCACGAAATCCTCTACCTGTCGAACGCTGAAATTGTGCTTCAGAATTTCCTTGAAAACTTTTATCTGTAAAGAAGGAGAGTCGAGAGAGAGCAGAGCCCTGGCATGTCCCATGTCTATTTCTTTCTTTTGCAGTGCCAGCTGTATTTGTGCTGGCAGGCGTAGCAGGCGCAGATGGTTGGATATTGCGGCACGACTCTTTCCTACGCGTTCAGAAACCTTGTCCTGAGTCATTCCTGCTGTATCGAGCAGATGCTGATAAGCTAATGCTATTTCTATGGCATTGAGGTCTTCGCGCTGGATATTCTCTACGAGTGCCAGTTCCATCACCGTTTCATCGGAAATGGTGCGGATGTAGGCAGGTATTGCCTTCATACCAATCATCTGGGATGCCCTCCAACGGCGTTCGCCGGCAACAATCTGGAAACGACCTCCTTCCATTTCACGAAGGGTAATAGGCTGTATGATGCCCAACTCTTTTATGGAAGAAGCCAGCTCCTCAAGTCCCTGCTGGTCGAAGTCACGACGCGGCTGGTCAGGGTTGGCGTCAATAAGGTCTATTGCTACCTCATTGATTGTTGACGACCCCTGTGGGTGGATGTCATCGGTAGAAATAAGGGCATCAAGTCCACGGCCCAATGCGTTATATTTTTTTCTTACTGCCATTTGATATGTATTATTTATGCTTTTCTCTACTTAAAATTTCTTTAGCCAATGCCAAATGGTTCTTGGTACCGGCAGCGTTGACATCGTAAAGTATCACAGGCAGTCCGTGAGAAGGACATTCTGCCAGTTTTACGTTACGTTGTATGACTGTCTTGAATACCAGCTCCTGAAAGTGACGCTTTACCTCGTCATAAATCTGGTTGCACAACTTCAGGCGGTTGTCATACATTGTCAATAAGAAGCCCTCTATCTCAAGTTTCGGATTCAGTCGTCCCTTAATCAATTTTATGGTATTAAGCAACTTGCCGATTCCTTCGAGTGCAAAGTATTCACACTGTACAGGGATAATGATAGAGTTGGCAGCCGTCAGGGCATTGACAGTAATAAGTCCCAAAGATGGGGAACAGTCGATAAAGATGTAGTCATATTCCAAACGTAACGGCTCCAGGGCATTCTTGATGATAAATTCCCTGTTTTCCATTTTTATCATCTCTATCTCAGCACCTGCAAGGTTGATGTTGCTCGGGATAATATCGAGACCAGTTACATCGGTAGTATATATAGCTTCTCTGATGTCTATATTTTCAGAAATACAATCGTATAAAGAATATTCTACAGACTGCATATCGACTCCCAATCCGCTGGAGGCATTTGCCTGCGGATCGGCATCAATCACCAATACTTGTTTGTCTAATGTGGCTAATGATGCGGCAAGGTTTATGGTAGTAGTGGTCTTGCCAACACCACCTTTTTGGTTTGCTAATGCAATTATCTTACCATGTCTTTCTTTCATAGCGAATCGTCTTTACATAATTCGCGTGCAAAGATATAAAAAAATATGCTGCAAAGTTGTTTTTTATCATTAAATAACATTATTTTTGAGATTTTATGTATGAAAATGAAATTATTTTTGTAACTTTGCACCCACTTTTCGCTTGCGCCACGTATGTGAGCGCACGTTAGAGTGTATTTGGCTCCGTAGCTTAGCTGAATAGAGCGCAGGATTCCGGTTCCTGAGGTCATGGGTTTGAATCCCATCGGGGTCACTGGATATTTTGATAGGATAGAAGACAATAAGAAGTTTTATAGATGAGACAGTTAAAGATTCAGAAGAGTATTACCAATCGTTCCAGTGAAGCACTGGACAAGTACCTTGTAGAAATTGGTCGCGCACCACTTATTACCATTGACGAGGAAATAGAGTTGGCGCAAATCATACGTAAGGGCGGTCCTGCTGCCGAACGTGCCAAGGAAAAACTTGTCACAGCCAACCTGCGTTTTGTCGTTTCTGTCGCAAAGCAATATCAGCATCAGGGATTGTCACTTACAGACCTTATTGACGAAGGTAATATTGGACTGATAAAGGCAGCTGAGAAGTTTGATGAGACACGCGGATTCAAGTTCATCTCTTATGCAGTCTGGTGGATTCGTCAGAGCATACTTCAGGCTATTGCTGAGCAGAGCCGTATTGTGCGTCTGCCTCTAAATCAGGTTGGCTCGCTCAATAAGATAAACCACGAAATCAACAAGTTCGAACAGGAAAACCAGCGCCATCCAAGTGTTGGGGAGTTGTCAGAGGTTACAAATATTGACGAAGAGAAGATAAGCCAAAGCCTTATGGCTGACGGACATCATGTGTCTATTGATGCACCATTCCAAGATGGTGAGGAAAATTGTATGCTTGATGTTATGGCAAGCGGTGATGATACTCGTACCGATAAGGGAGTGGACCATGAGTCAATGGCGCATGAGTTGAATGCTGTTCTCGGAAGAGTATTGAAGGATCGTGAGATAGTAATCATCCGTGAATGCTTTGGTATTGGCTGCCCGGAAAAGGGCTTGGAAGAGATAGGTGACGAATTGGGGCTTACACGAGAGCGCGTTCGCCAGATTCGTGAGAAGGCAATCCTGAAGCTTCGTGACTCAGGTAATGCACAGATATTGAAAAAATACTTAGGATAAAGATAAAGAGGGAAAGATTATGAATCATCTTGTGATAATGGCAGGTGGCATAGGCAGCAGGTTCTGGCCTATGAGCACAACGGAGAATCCAAAACAGTTTATAGATGTTCTTGGCGTAGGACGTTCGCTGATACAGCTTACCTATGATCGTTTCAAAGGCATCTGTAATCCAGAGAATGTATGGGTAGTGACGGGGGATGTCTATGCACAGAAAGTGCATGAGCAACTACCAGAGATACCAGAAGAAAACATTCTCGCAGAGCCATGTCGCAGGAATACAGCTCCTTGTATAGCCTATGTCTCATATCGCATAAAGGCAAAAGACGAAAAGGCAAGTATCTGTGTCACTCCAAGTGACCATATCGTTACTGATATGCAGGAATTCCAGAGAGTTATCAAAGCGTCATTGCAGTTTGCTGCAGAGTCAGATGCTATTGTTACTCTTGGTATGAAGCCAACACGTCCTGAAACGGGATATGGATATATTCAGGCAAATCTTTCGGCACAGAGTATGAGCAATAAGGAGATTTTCCGTGTGGAGAGTTTCCGTGAGAAACCAAATCTGGAGAAAGCACAGGAATATATCAAACACAACAACTATTTCTGGAATGCTGGTATCTTTGTATGGAATGTAAGCACTGTCGTAAATGCTTTCAGAATGTATCAGCCAGGTATTGCCCGCATTTTTGAACAGATGTTTGATGATGGTATCTTTGGTACTCCGAAAGAGAAAGAGGTTATAGCAGAACGTTATGCAGAGTGTGACAATATTTCTGTTGACTATGCCATTATGGAGAAGGCTGAAGAGATATTCGTATGTCCTGCAGACTTCGGATGGAGCGACCTTGGCACATGGGGTTCTCTTCATACCCTTGTCAAGAAGGATGCCAATAGGAACGGCATAATAAGTCAGAATACTGCTGTCAGAACCTTTGATACCGTGAATTGTGTCATAAATGTCAGCGGTCTCAAGGAAGTTGTCGTTCAGGGGCTTGACGGATATATAGTTGCTGAACATGATGGAAAGCTGCTCATCTGTAAACTGTCAGAGGAACAGCGCATCAAGGAATTTCAGTAACCGAGACTACTTGTCCACCTTTTCTTCCACCTCCAGGTCCCATATCAATGATATAGTCGGCTTGGTGTATGACATCGAGGTTGTGCTCTATGATAATAACGGTGTTGCCTTTGTCAACGAGTTTGCGTAGTATCAGCATCAATACTCTGATGTCCTCAAAGTGTAGCCCTGTAGTAGGTTCGTCAAGAATATAGAGGGTCTTTCCCGTATCACGTTTTGAGAGTTCGGTAGCCAGTTTCACACGCTGACTCTCCCC
>DJWZ01000040.1 GCA_002449535.1 Prevotellaceae bacterium UBA7017
TTGTCATGAAGGCGTGCCGCCAAGGATGGACGCACAAAGAATACACACAACATGGATGCCAAAGCCCAGAACAGCACCTGCAGCCATAGAGGTGCTCCGCACAAATCGAATATCATTGACACCAATGCTCCAATAGCAAAACATATAAAATAGAGGTCACCGCTATTGAGCTCTATGATAAGGCAGACAATACTGACGACAATCCATGCCAGCCACAAATTATCGAATACCAGTTCCATTTTGGATATCTTTTACTTTCTTAAATAATTCAGATGCAAAGACAAGCTCATTAAGGTCCTTGTTCGTTGAGGTCATCACCTGCGTCTTATCCCCCTCCCACTCTTTCTTTCCGCGACATATAAAGATGATATTCTCACCAATGCCGAGCACGGAATTCATATCGTGAGTATTGATGATTGTCGTAATATTATACTCCACGGTGATGTCATGCAACAATTCGTCAATCACCAATGATGTCTGTGGGTCAAGACCAGAGTTTGGTTCGTCGCAGAAAAGGTATTTCGGATTCAAGGCAATGGCACGTGCTATAGCCACACGTTTCTGCATGCCGCCTGATATCTCTGCAGGATATTTCTTACCGGCATCAGAGAGATTTACCCTGTCAAGACACTCCTGGGCACGCCTCTTGCGGTCACGCAAGGTCATATTAGAGAACATGTCAAGGGGAAACATTACATTATCGCGAACCGTCAGCGAATCGAACAATGCAGCCGACTGGAAAAGCATACCCATTTCCCGACGTATATGAGCCTTATCATGCTTATTCATCGACACGAAGTCACGACCGTCATAGAGTATCTCACCTTTTGTAGGAGTAAAAAGACCTACCAAATTCTTCACCAATACTGTCTTTCCCGAACCCGACTTACCGATAATAAGGTTTGTCTTGCCATTTTCAAAAACGGCATTGATGTCTATCAGAACATCCTTGTCTTCAAAAGACTTATATAAATGCTTTACTTCTATCATGATAACAACTGTGTAAGAAAGACATCAGCAAAAAGAATTAATACACTTGATGACACAACAGCTGATGTAGATGCCTTACCGACCTCCACGGAACCGCCCTCCACGGTATAGCCACAGAAGGATGACACGCTGGCAATAATAAATGCAAATACAATACTCTTGATTATAGACATCCAGACAAACCAAGAGTTGAAAGAATGTTGCAAGCCAAGAGTCAAATCATCGGGAGTAAGGATTTGTCCGATATATGCTGTCGCATAAGCACCTACGATGCCCATTACATCTGCAAATATCACCAGTGCCGGCATCAGGGTCATAAGCCCTAATATCTTGGGGGCTATTAGATAGTTGGCGCTATTGACACCCATTATGTCAAGAGCATCAATCTGCTGCGTTACACGCATGGTACCAAGTTCCGACGCAATATTGGAGCCCACCTTACCAGCAAGGATAAGGCACATGATAGAACTTGAGAACTCCAACAACATAATCTCACGAGTAGTGTATCCGCTGACCCAACGAGGCATCCAGGGGGACTGGATGTTCAGTTTCATCTGAATACAGATAACGGCACCAATAAAGAACGATATCAGGAGTACGATGCCGATAGAGTCAACACCCAAAGATGCCATTTCCTTTACATACTGCTTTCCGAACATTCGCATACGGTCAGGAATAGCAATAGCTCGCCACATCAGGACGAGATAGTTTCCGAAGGTTTGTAAGTAATTAATTAAAAACATAGTAAATATACACTTGCGATGCAAAGGTACGATTAAGTTATGAGAATAGCAAAAAAAAAGCAGAAAAATAACTTTTTTTTGTTTTTCAAATAGCACCATTGCTTGGCAAGATTTTTTTTCACTTGAAAATGTTCTAAAAAAGACAAAAGTTTTCTTTTCACTTGTTTTTTTACGTATTTTCTCGTCCCTTTTACGTTGTTGAAGGTACTGACATTCGAAAAATCCAAGAAAAAATTTAAAAAATCTTTTTTTTCTTGGTTTTTTGCCCACTTAATCGTACCTTTGCGCGCAAATTAAGATAGAAAGGAAATAATTATGGCATCATTTATCGAAGACAAAGTTGTTATGGAAGGTATAACCTTCGACGACGTATTGCTTATACCAGCTTATTCAGAAGTGCTTCCCCGCGATGTATCACTTAGTACACAGTTCTCACGCAATATCAGCCTGAAGATACCTTTCGTTACAGCAGCAATGGACACTGTAACAGAGGCTCCAATGGCTATCGCTATTGCCCGTGAAGGTGGCATCGGTGTTATCCACAAGAATATGAGCATCGAGGAACAGGCTCGTCAGGTGGCAATAGTAAAACGTGCCGAGAATGGTATGATATATGATCCTATTACCATCAGGACAGGCAAGACGGTAAGGGACGCCCTCGACCTTATGGCAGAATACCATATCGGCGGTATTCCCGTAGTTGACGAAGAGAACAAGCTGGTGGGTATTGTCACCAATCGTGACTTGCGTTTCCAAAGCGACGGCAGCCGTCTGATTGACGAGGTTATGACATCCGAGAATCTTGTTGTAACACACCAGCAGGTTGACCTTGAGGATGCTTCAAAGATACTCTTGGAACACAAGATTGAGAAACTTCCTGTTGTAGATAGCAATAACAAGTTGCTCGGACTTATCACTTACAAGGATATAACAAAGGCTGCCGACAAGCCAATGGCATGTAAGGATTCAAAAGGTCGCCTGCGTGTTGCTGCCGGTGTTGGCGTTACTGCTGACACGTTCCAGAGAATGGAAGCCCTTGTAAAGGCTGGTGTTGATGCTATCATCATAGACACAGCACACGGACATTCTGCTGGTGTCATAGAAAAAGTGCGTGAAGCAAAGGCTGCTTTCTCTGATGTAGATATTGTTGTTGGCAACATTGCCACAGGCGAGGCTGCCAAGATGCTTGTAGAAGCAGGTGCTGACGCTGTAAAAGTAGGTATTGGTCCTGGCTCTATATGCACCACACGTGTCGTTGCCGGTGTCGGTGTGCCACAGCTCTCTGCCGTATATGATGTTGCCTCTGCACTTGAGGGAACTGGAGTACCTCTGATTGCTGACGGAGGTCTGCGTTACTCAGGAGACGTAGTAAAGGCTTTGGCTGCTGGTGGACATTCTGTTATGATTGGCTCTCTCGTGGCTGGTACAGAAGAAGCTCCTGGCGAGACAATTCTTTACAATGGTCGTAAGTTTAAGGCTTATCGCGGCATGGGTTCTCTGGAGGCTATGGAGAAAGGTTCTGCCGACAGATATTTCCAGAGTGGTGTGAAAGAGGCAAAGAAACTGGTACCAGAAGGTATTGCCGGTCGTGTGCCATACAAAGGAACCGTTCAGGAAGTTATCTACCAACTTGTAGGCGGTTTGCGTGCCGGTATGGGATATTGTGGTGCAAAAGACATAGAAAATCTGCACAATGCGAAATTCACCCGCATCACAAATGCAGGAATGTTGGAGAGCCATCCACATGAGGTAATTATCACATCTGAAGCTCCTAACTATTCAAAACCGCAGTAAAACTACATCATGAGAAAATCAATCGCCAGTCACCTCATGTTGCTTTTGATGTTGCCAATAACATCATACGCACAAGCAGATGACCCAATAGTAATGACTGTTGCAGGAAAGCCTGTCACAAAGTCCGAATTCATATATTCATATAATAAGAATAACGGAGATGATGTTATTGACAAGAAGACTGTAAAGGAATATGCAGAACTTTTTGCCAACTACAAGCGTAAGGTGCAGGCAGCCTTGGATGCCAGTTTGGACACGTTGTCTTCATACAACAAAGAGTTCAGGCAATATCGCGACCAGCAAGTGCTCCCTACCCTCATCAATGACAATGATGTAGAACAGGAGGCACGGAACATATATCAGCGCACCAAGGACAACATCGGTCCAAGCGGACTTGTCAACGTAAGCCATATATTGTTTTTGATTGGTCAGAATCCAAGCGACTCACTGAAATCTGCAAAGGAGGCATTAGCCGACTCTGTATATTACGCCCTGAAGAAAGGTGCCGATTTTAGTACCTTGGCAAAGGCTAAGAGCGATGACAGGGGTAGCGCACAACGTGGCGGAGTTGTAGGATGGATAAGCAAAGGTCAGACACTGCCAGCATTCGAGGAAGCAGTTTTCTCCATGCAGGATGGCGAAATCAGCAAGCCTGTCCTTACGGAAGCCGGCTATCATATTATAAAGGTGACAGGCCACAAGCAGTTAGAGCCTTTTGACACTCTGAAAAAAGATATATACAACTTCATTGAGAGACGTCACATCCGCGAGTCATTGGCACAGGCACGCCTGAAGGCAATCTCTGCCTCAAAGGGTATCACTACCGAGCAGGTGATGGATATGCGTTCGGATTCCTTGGCAAGCATAAACCAAGACATGAAATATCTCATACAAGAATATCATGACGGCTTGCTGCTTTATGAGGTAAGCAACCGCGACGTATGGGAGAAGGCTGCCAATGACGAGGCAGGACTTCTGGAGTTCTATAACAAGCACAAGTCAAACTACAAGTGGGACGCTCCACGCTTCAAGGGCATTGCATACTATACCCGCGACGAGAAGGATATCGATGCCGTCAAGAAAAGCGTAAAGAAACAGAGCTTCGACAAATGGGTTGAGATTCTTCGCACTACCTTCAATAACGACTCCATTCTCCGCATCCGTGTAGAGAAGGGTATCTTCAAAGAGGGCGACAACAAGATTGTTGACAAGGAGATATTCAAGAACAAAGATGCCAAGATACGTCCGATGAAGGACTTCCCTTATACTGCCACCTTCGGAAAAGTTATTAAGAAGCCAGAAGAGATGGCAGATGTGCGGGCACTTGTTACCGCCGACTATCAGGAGTTTAAGGAGCAGGAATGGCTCGAAGAACTGAAGAAACGTTATCCTGTCGTAATTAACGAAGATGTTCTGAACACGATAAAATAATATGAACAGACAACTCTTTTTATCTTTATTGCTTTGCCTGTGTTCTCTGACTGCATTTGCTCAGGACAATGACAGCACTATTGTAGATTCTATTGCAGATTCTGTTAAGACTGCCAAGCCCGAAATCGCCAATCCTCATTATATTGACGAGGTAGTATGGATTGTTGGCGACGAGGCTATCTTGCGTTCCGACATCGAGATAGCTCGCATGCAGGCAGAGCAGGAAGGCATCAAGTGGGACGGTGACCCTGATTGCCGCATACCGGAATCTATTGCAGTACAGAAGCTCTTTATCAACCAAGCAGCATTAGACAGTATCGATGTTACAGAATCTGAGATATCCCAAGCCATTGACCAGCAGATAAATGGCTGGATACAGATGATTGGTTCCAAAGAGAAATTAGAGGAGTATCGTAAGCAGAGCATCACGAAGATGAAGCAGGAGTTGCATGACGAATTCAAGAATCGTGAACTAGCTCAACGCATGAAGCAGAAGCTTGTGGAGAATGTCACAATACGCCCTACTGACGTGCGTGAATATTTCCAAACAGTTCCAGAAGACAGCCTGCCTTTTGTTCCCACGACAGTTGAGGTTCAGATAATCACCAACCAGCCAAGGGTTCCACAAGAGGAAATCAACAAGGTTAAAAACGAGTTGCGTAACTATACCGACCGTGTTCAAAGCGGCGAAGTATCATTTGCTACCCTTGCACGTCTCTATTCTGAAGACCCAGGCAGTGCACGCGATGGTGGTGAGATGGACTACGTCGGACGTGGAATGTTGGACCCTGCTTTTGCCCAGGCAGCCTTCAACCTGACAGACCCAAATAAGATTTCAAAAATCGTGGAGTCAGAATTCGGCTACCATATCATTCAGCTCATAGACCGTCGAGGTGACAAGATAAAATGTCGCCATATTCTCAGAAAGCCGGTGGTTCCCCAAAAGTCAATCGACGAGACAATGCTGCGCATGGACTCTATTGCTACAGACCTTCGTGCCAACAAATTCACATTCGAAGATGGCGCTACAGTCATCTCTGATGACAAAGACACCAAAAACAACAAGGGCTTGATGGCAAACGTCACAGAAGAAGGACGCACATCACGTTTCCAGATGAAGGAACTGCCTACAGAGGTAGCCCGTGCCGTTGCAAACCTGAAGGTAGGAGAAATCTCTGCCCCATTCACTATGACCAACTCACGTGGCAAGACAGTATGTGCCATCGTAAAACTGAAAGCCAGGAACGAAGGACATAGAGCAACCATAACAGAAGACTTCCAGCTGATGAGCCATATCGTACTCGAGAAGGAGCAGGCAAAAGTACTGAAGAAATGGGTTCAGGACAAGATAAAGAATACATACGTTCGTATTGACGAGCGTTATAAAGGCTGCGACTTTGAATACGAAGGTTGGATTAGGTAAGCCAAAATCCCAAGAGAAACATTTAGATGAAGGGTTATAATAGAACATCATGTCTTACGAGGGCAGGTATTGTTGCACTTATTGCGTCATTCGCCTGCCTTATCATGCTTGATGGCTATGCAGCCCGCAAGAAGGGACAGCGTCCCCGCAAGAAGACAGTTGACCAACGTGTTTACCTGCAACACGCTGACGAACTGATGTACGACGCATACGGCTCACATCCCGATGCCCAATTCGTAAAAGGCAATGTCGCTTTCATGCACAAAGGAATGCACCTTACCTGCGACAGTGCATATTTCTACGAAGAGTCCAATTCCTTTGAAGCCTTCGGACATGTTCACATGTGGCAGGGAGACACTCTTTCCCTCACCAGCGTGGATGGTTACTATGACGGCAACAACGAGATGGCGCATGCCTGGAAGGATGTCGTTATGAAACACCGTGGAGAAACGCTCTATTGTGATACCCTCGACTATGACAGGATGTACGGCATTGCCGATGCCTATGGTTCCAACCGCATAAAGCTGACAAGCAAGACAGACGTCCTTGTTGCCGACTGGGGACGACACTTCACAGAAGATGACCATTCGGAATTCTTCTATAATGTTGTTTTGACAAATGACAAAGGACTGCGAATAGAGACGGATACCCTCTATCATTACAACAAGACCTCTATGGCACATGCTGTAGGACCTTCTGTAATAACCCAGAAAGACAGCAAAGTGAATAGTACCGACTGCTGGTATAACACCAAGACAGAGAAATCCGAACTTTACGGACGTTCCACCGTCTATAATGGTGCCAAGGAGATTACTGCCGACAGTCTTTTCAATGACGACAATACTGGCATCAGCGAAGGTTTCGGAAATGCCATATACCATGATACAGAGAACAAGAATATGCTCCTTGGTGACTATTGTATCTACAACAACAATACAGGTGACGGCTATGCCACCATCAATGCTCTCGGCATCGACTATTCCCAGAAGGACTCCCTATGGATGCATGGTGACACCATCAAGATTCACACCCTCTACATCAATACCGATTCTGTACAACGTGAGATATACTGCTATAACCATGTGCGGGCTTACCGCAATGACGTACAGGCAGTATGCGACTCTCTCGTCTTCCATTCCAAAGACTCCTGCATGACAATGTATAAAGACCCTGTTGTATGGACGCAGGGCAGCCAGTTGTTGGGAGAAGAGATAAAATGCTACTTCAACGACTCCACTATCCGCTATGCAGAAGTATTGCGTCAAGCCCTGTCTGT
>DJWZ01000076.1 GCA_002449535.1 Prevotellaceae bacterium UBA7017
TATATATATAATTTCCGCCATCTCATCAACATGAGGTGGCGGATTTTGACATGTGAAAACGATTTTGCCCAAAATGACCATGACCACAATGACCGTAGTATGAAAAAAAGAGTGGAGGGGAAAAGAAAAAAGAGGAATGAAAAAAAATGGAAGTAAATGTTGGCACGGTATTTGCATAAGGGTATGATGAAGAATTGAAACAAAAACAGTGTAATTATAATTCATTCTAAAAAAAAAGTATTTTTAAGACAATGAACATTCAACCATTAGCAGACCGTGTGCTGATTAAGCCAGCTGCGGCAGAAGAGAAGATTGGCGGTATCATCATTCCTGATACTGCAAAGGAGAAGCCTCTGAAGGGCGAAGTAGTTGCTACAGGCAACGGTACAAAGGACGAGGAAATGATTCTGAAGAGTGGCGACACAGTGCTCTACGGAAAATATTCTGGCACAGAACTGGAATTTGACGGAGAAAAGTATCTCATCATGCGTCAGTCTGACGTCTTGGCAATAGTAAAGTAAGAAACAAGGTAAAAAGAAAGACAAATCATGGCAAAAGAAATTAAATTCAATACAGAAGCCCGCGAGGCACTGAAGAAAGGTGTTGACCAGCTTGCCAATGCCGTAAAGGTAACATTGGGTCCTAAGGGACGTAACGTGGTAATAGAGAAAAAGTTCGGAGCACCACAGATTACCAAGGATGGTGTTACAGTAGCTAAAGAGGTAGAGTTGGAAGACAAGTTCGAAAATACTGGTGCACAACTGGTAAAGAGCGTTGCCTCAAAGACTGGCGACGACGCTGGTGATGGCACGACGACTGCTACCATCCTGACACAGGCTATCGTAAACGAAGGTCTGAAGAATGTTACCGCAGGTGCAAACCCAATGGACTTGAAGCGCGGTATTGACAAGGCTGTCGGTACTGTAGTAGAATACATCAAGAAGAATGCTGAGCAGGTTGGTGACAACTATGACAAGATTGAGCAGGTTGCTACCGTCAGTGCCAACAACGACCCTGAAATCGGTAAACTGCTTGCCGACGCTATGCGTAAGGTTAGCAAGGATGGTGTCATCACTATCGAAGAGAGCAAATCCCGCGATACTTCTATCGGTGTTGTTGAGGGTATGCAGTTTGACCGTGGCTACTTGTCTGGCTACTTCGTTACTGACACTGAGAAGCTGGAGTGTGTAATGGAGAATCCTTACATTCTCATCTATGACAAGAAGATTTCAGCCCTGAAGGACTTCCTGTCAATATTGCAGGCTGCTGCTGAAAGCGGTCGTGGACTGCTGCTCATAGCAGAGGATGTGGACAGCGAGGCTTTGACAACACTGGTTGTAAACCGTCTGCGTGGCGGACTGAAGATATGTGCCGTGAAGGCTCCTGGCTTCGGAGACCGTCGCAAGGCTATGCTGGAGGATATCGCTGTACTGACTGGTGCAACAGTTATCTCTGAGGAGAAGGGTCTGAAGCTTGACCAGGCTACACTGGAAATGTGTGGTACTGCTGACAAGGTGACTATCTCTAAGGACAACACCATCATCGCTGGCGGTAGCGGCGACAAGGCAGCCATTGCTGAAAGAGTTAACGGCATCAAGAAGGAGATTGAGATTTCTACATCTTCTTACGACAAGGAGAAACTGCAGGAGCGTCTTGCCAAGTTGGCTGGCGGTGTTGCTGTACTCTATGTTGGTGCTAACAGCGAGGTAGAGATGAAGGAGAAGAAGGATCGTGTTGACGATGCTCTCTGCGCTACTCGCGCTGCAATAGAAGAAGGTGTTGTTGCCGGTGGCGGTACGACATACATCCGTGCCCTGGAGGCTCTCAATGGTCTGAAAGGCGAAAATGCCGACGAGCAGACAGGTATCAACATCGTAGTTCGTGCCATAGAAGAGCCATTGCGCCAAATTGTCAGCAATGCTGGCGGAGAAGGTGCCGTAGTAGTACAGAAGGTACGTGAGGGCAAGGGCGACTTCGGCTACAATGCTCGTACAAACACCTTTGAGGATATGCGCAAGGCTGGTATCATAGACCCTGCCAAAGTGGCACGTGTAGCTCTGGAGAATGCAGCTTCAATAGCTGGTATGTTCCTGACTACTGAGTCTGTAATATGCGACAAGCCAGCACCAGAACCTCAGATGCCTATGGGCGGTGCTCCAGGCATGGGAGGAATGATGTAATTCAAAGATTAAAGGTAAGGTTTTAAATACTTGCCAGTGATACTTTCACTGACATTGACTATCGCCTCTGGAATTCCAGAGGCGATAATTTTTCCGCCTCTGTCACCGCCTTCTGGACCTAAGTCTATAACATGGTCGGCACACTTTATGACATCCATGTTATGCTCGATTACCACAATAGTATGTCCACGCTTCAACAATTCGTCAAAGGCATGAAGCAGTTTTTTGATATCGTGGAAATGGAGACCTGTTGTAGGCTCATCAAAGATGAACATGGTAGGAGCCTGATTCTCCATCCCGATATAGTACGCTAATTTCACACGTTGGTTTTCACCTCCTGACAGCGTAGAGGATGACTGTCCAAGCTGTATATATCCTAAGCCGACATCAGAAAGGGGCTTGAGCTTATCGGTAATGGCTTTCTCACCATCGAAAAAAGCGATGGCTTCATCAACTGTCATATCAAGGACGTCGGAGATATTCTTTTCCTTATACCTTACCTCAAGTACATTGTGCTGGAAACGCTTTCCATGACAAGCCTCACAGGTAAGTTGCAGGTCTGCCATAAACTGCATCTCAACAGTAACAACACCTGCACCCTTACACTCTTCACAACGTCCTCCCTCAGCATTGAAAGAGAAATGCACAGGAGTAATACCCAACTGCTTTGCAAGGGGCTGTGAAGCATAGAGCTGACGAATGGCATCATAAGCCTTGATATATGTAGCGGGATTGGAACGGGTGCTCTTACCTATAGGATTCTGATCGACCATCTCAACATACTCAACACCATAGTCCTTCGGATTACGGCTCACCATAGGGAACAGCACACCACGCACGAGGCTGGACTTACCAGAGCCACTGACACCGGTAACGACAGTCATCACATTAAGAGGGAAATCAACATCTACATTCTTGAGATTATTGAGATTAGCCCCCTTGATACTGATTACTCTGTTCCATGGTCGGCGTGACACAGGAACAGGAATGGTATCACGACCAGTGAGATAGCTTATAGTATGGGATGTGACTGGCGACTTTGACTTTGCCAGCGATTTTATCTTTTCAGGAGTACCTTCAAAAACTACCTGCCCACCAAGAGTGCCAGCATCAGGACCTATGTCTATGATATAGTCAGCAGCACGAAGTATCTCCTCGTCGTGCTCCACTACGACGACAGTATTTCCTATCTGCTGCAACTTTCGCAGGACACTGATAAGCCTGTCGGTATCGCGTGAATGCATACCAATGCTTGGTTCGTCAAGAATATAGAGACTTCCCACAAGAGAGGAACCCAGTGAAGTGGTGAGGTTTATCCTCTGGCTTTCACCACCAGAGAGTGTGTTAGAAGGTCTGTTGAGTGTGAGATAGCCAAGACCAACATCCAAAAGGAATTGTATGCGGCTGTTTATTTCTTTCAGCAGGCGTTCTGCTACATGGCTGTCGTGTTCGGACAACTGTAGGGATGTCAGCCACTCATATAAATCAATGATAGGCATATCTACCAACTCCTGAATATTCTTGCCGGCAATCTTCACATAACCGGCTTCCTTACGCAACCTTGTTCCGTTGCAGTCAGGACATATTGTCTTACCCCTATAGCGACTGAGCATCACACGATATTGAATCTTATATTGATTCTCGCGCACCATGCGGAAGAAATTGTCGATGCTGGCAACTTCATATTTATCTGCTCCAGCATCACAAGGCAGCCCGTGCCACAACCAGCCCTTATGTTCCTCAGACAGGTCTTTATACGGTGTAAAGATAGGGAAATTGTCTATCTCTGCCCTACGTATGAAATATCTTTTCCACTCCCCCATCTTCTCACCTTTCCAGCATTGCACACAGCCATCATAGACACTAAGTGTCGGGTCTGGAATAACCAGCGACTCATCAATGCCCATTATCTTACCAAAACCTTCACAGGTAGGACAAACGCCGACAGGGGAATTAAAAGAGAACAGATTGTCGGAGAGTTCCTCAAAAACCATTCCGTCACACTCCAGACGGGTGCTAAACGACTCCAAAGCATTGCTATCTGGGAAATAGAGTGCACACTCGCCCTGTCCCTCATAGAAGGCTGTCTCTGTAGAATCTGTAAGACGGGATATTGTTTCCTTCTTGTCACTGACCTTCAATCTGTCAACAACAAGGTATATTGTTCCATTTACCTCTTGAGTACGTTCGAAGCCCTGCATGCGTTCTGCCTCCAGTTGCTCTTCGACCGTACGTCCCTCCGTAACCTTCAGGGGTGACAGAAGCATGAACTTCTCACCTTCTGCGTGCTTTAACATAGCAGCTACAACATCGTCAGCAGAATGTTTCTTTACCTCGCTGCCGGATATAGGTGAATAGATTTTTCCGATGCGGGCAAATAACAAACGCAGGAATTCATATATCTCAGTAGAAGTGCCAACGGTAGAACGAGGATTACGTGCTATAACCTTCTGCTCTATAGCGATTGCTGGCGGCAAACCTTTTATATAGTCGCATTCCGGTTTGCTCATTCGTCCTAAGAATTGGCGAGCATAAGCAGAAAGGCTCTCCACATAACGTCTCTGGCCCTCAGCATATAATGTATCAAAGGCAAGGGACGACTTACCCGAACCGCTGACACCAGAAATAACAACAAACTGGTTACGAGGAATATCTACAGATAGATTTTTTAGGTTGTTAACTCTTGCACCTTTTATCTGTATGACATCTTTTTCCATAGAGACTGATTGTGGGGAAATGATTTCCCCCCGACATTGTCGAGGGGAATTTTAGTTGCGGTGCGTACGGGACTCGGACCCGTGACCTCCAGCGTGACAGGCTGGCATTCTAACCAACTGAACTAACGCACCTTCTTTTATATGTTGCAATCAGAAGTATTGTTTTTCTTAATTGCGGTGCAAAGGTAATACTTTTTTTTCAAACCACCAAATATTTCAACACTTTTTAACATCTAAAGAGTCTTTCATGTCAATTTCCTCTCCCTGGGTGTCAACAAAACGATACTGCAGGAAAGCCAATTCCTGAGATGGCACCACCTTCACAGCCCATTTATATTTCCATGTCCACTGACGCTTTATACTCCATATACCTTTATCTATATATGCATATACATAAGGATGGACATAGAGGGTAAAGCGTTTTATGCCAACGTTAACAAGTCGTTCTATTTTTCTTTCAAGGGTATCTACGAAGAGAATACTACTCTTGATTTTCCCTGAACCATGACATACAGGACACTCCTCATCAACAACAACATCCATTACAGGACGCACGCGCTGGCGTGTTATCTGCATCAAGCCGAACTTGCTCAATGGAAGGATATTATGCTTGGCACGATCCTTCTGCATATTCTTACACATGCGCTCATAGAGCAACTGACGGTCTTCTGCAAGGTGCATATCAACGAAATCAACAACGATAATGCCCCCCATATCACGCAGGCGCAACTGGCGTGCCAATTCGTCGGCAGCACCGAGATTGACATCAAGCGCATTAGCCTCTTGTCC
>DJWZ01000058.1 GCA_002449535.1 Prevotellaceae bacterium UBA7017
ATCGTGATGGACGCGAGCGCAACATGCCATCCCAAAATATCATAATCCGTAACTGCACAATGAAAAACGGACATGGTGGTGTAGTTATCGGTTCGGAAATATCAGGTGGCTGCCAGAATGTGTTTGCTCATGACTGTGTGATGGACTCACCAGAACTGGAACGGGTAGTACGCATAAAGACCAATTCTTGTCGTGGCGGCATCATCGAGAACATCAATGCCCGGAACATAAAAGTGGGCGTCTGCAAGGAGTCTGTTCTAAAGATAAACCTTAACTATGAGCCGAAAGAGGTTTGCTGCCGTGGCTTCTACCCTATTGTCCGCAATGTAAACATCGAGAATATCACAAGCGAGAAGTCACAATATGGTGTGCAGATTATAGGTCTTGAAGAGGATACATACGTCTATGACATCAACGTGAAGAATTGTCGCTTCAACGGTGTCAAGGATGGCAACTCAATAAGCGGCAAGACACGAGACATAAGATTGAACAACCTATATATCAATGGAGTGAAAGAGGAGTGAAAAAGAGGAGTGAAAGGGGAGTGAGAGGAGACCTTTAAATTATGAATTATCAAAACATGAAAAAAATACTTTTTACACTTGTATTCCTTGCTGTTACCGTCACGATGATGGGACAGGCTCCGGCATTTCCTGGAGCAGAAGGACACGGTCGTTATGTCACTGGCGGACGAGGCGGTGAGGTTCGTCATGTCACAAACCTCAATGATTCAGGAACAGGTTCTCTCCGTACTGCCGTCAGTGGGGCCACGAAAAAGATTGTTGTCTTTGATGTCGCAGGTGTCATTGCCTTGCAGAGTGACTTGACAATTGGTGCCAATACGACCATTGCAGGTCAGACGGCACCTGCGCCAGGCATCACGCTACGTTACCGTACAGTGCTCTATGGCGGCAACAATATAATTGTTCGCTTTGTCCGTTTCCGCCGTGGACAAGAGAAAGACATCAATGACGGTGCTGATGCCACCTGGACTCGCAACAAGAAGAACATCATTCTTGACCATTGCTCTTTCTCGTGGTCAATCGACGAAGTGGCATCTTTCTATGACAATAACAACTTCACCATGCAATGGTGTACACTGGGTGAAAGTTTGAACAATGCCGGTCACGGTAAGGGTGCTCACGGCTATGGCGGCATCTGGGGCGGTAAATTGGCATCATTCCATCATAACATGATTTGTCACGTAAATAACCGTTCGCCACGCTTCAATGGTGCCCGATATAACTGGACAGGTTACACTGGCAATGACCGTTACAGCGAGTTTAATTGGAAAAATGCCATACAGGCTGAGAACGTTGACTTCCGCAACTGCGTGATTTACAATTGTGGCAATGGTTGTTACGGCGGTCCTGGCGGTGGTCAGATAAATATGGTCAACAACTACTACAAATCTGGACCTGCAGGCACTACCAAATATATTACGACGGCATCGGTAGCGAACAGTACATCCTCATCGGACAACAAAGAGTTCTGGACTATCCTGAGCCGCTATTACATTATGGGCAATATGATTGATGGAAGTTCAAAGAATTGGGATGCAGTAACCTACGACAAGGATGCGACATACATTATCAACGGAAAACACCATACTCCTGATCCAAGCCATTATTATGGAGACAACGTAACATATTCTAAGAACACAGCGGGAACTGATTGTGTCCAGATGGAACTGACCAGTCCTACAGATTATGGTACAGTCACTACCCATAATGCCCAAACGGCTTATAGCAAGGTACTTGAATATGCCGGTGCTTCGCTACATCGCGATGATGTGGATGCCAGATATATGAAGGAAGCCAAAAACGGTACCGCCACCTATAAGGGTTCTGTAACAGGCAAGCTGGGGCGTGTCGATTTGGTGTCGGATGTAAATGGATATACAGAAGAGAATTTTGGATTTGGCAAACGTGCAACAGACTTCGACACTGATGGCGACGGTATGCCTGACGAGTGGGAGCGACTCAACGGTCTGAATCCCAATAATGCTGCTGACGGCAAGACCGTAACTCTCGATACTGAGAAAGGTTGGTACACCAATCTTGAGGTTTATCTCAGCTCCATCGTTGAAGATATTATGAAGGGTGGCAATGCTGATGCCCTGAGCGGAGTAAACGAGTATTATCCCGAGTGTGTCAAAATGCCAGATGATGATGACCCTACCCCTCCTACCCCAACGGCAAACTGCAGCATATTGTGGAAATTCGACACGGGAGCAGAAGGACAGCTGGCTACATTAAACGGCTTGGCACAGAAGGGCATCAAGAGTGCGACGGTAACACTTGGCTCTGAACTGAAATATAACGGCAAACTGACAGCAGGAGGACTCGATGAGACAAAGATACAGCAGACAAATCCTAATGCTACCACCCCTACAGATGCCAACACCATCATCTTTAGCATCACTCCTGAAAAAGGATATTCTCTGAAGCCAACATCCGTAATGTTTACGGCTACGCGAAACGGTACTGACAAAGGAAAGATAGATGCCAAATGGGTTGATGACAATGGTACGTCAGTTATATGTAACGCTGTTACACCAAAACGTAATAACACCCCATCAGGCAAAGAGGATCAATCGCCTTTCTATTCTACCTACTCCACAGATTTGGATGGCGACGCTACCACAGGGGAGTGCAAGCTAATCATAAACCTGTATGACCTCAGTTCTTACAAAAATGACGGTACAGAGAATCTGAAGGACGTTGGATTCTGCAATATTTCCATAGAGGGCGTCATGACAGCACCAGAAGTGACAAAGGGTGATGTCAATGGCGATAGGGAAATCGGTATGCCTGACGTGATGTTCTTGGTGCAATACATCCTCGGTAATCCGGCTGAAGACTTCAACACTGATGCTGCTGACGTCAATGGCGATGGCGAAATCGGTATGCCTGACGTGATGTTCGTAGTGCAATACATCCTAAACGGCAAGTTCCCGACTGAGTAACGAGATTCAAACGAAAATACAATAAATACTGATAATAATGAAAAAATTACTATTTTTATTTTCAGCCGCCTTGTTGATGCTTGCATCACCAATAAAGGCAGCAACAACTCAGGCTCTTGTCATCAATGGGGAGACTATTGAAAAGGTTGTAACGAAGATTACTTTTAATGGTGACCTTGCCGTTCTCACATTCTCGGATGCCACGGAAATATCAGAAGACATGGGCAATGTCATTCTGCGTTTCTCGTCTTCACCAACATCTATAAAAGATATTACAGCCTTCCAAATGAAAAAGGCTGTTGATGGCGAACTAAATATCGAGGGACTGCCGGCAGGAACACAGGTAGTGATTTTCGATGCTTCCGGAAAACAACTTATGGCTACAATGGCTTCAAGGATAAATGTCAGCAGCCTAAAGCCAGGTGTGTATGTCCTCAAAGCTGGCAACCAGATTGTTAAATTTGTAAAGAATTAGAAAAACATACCAATCATGAAGAAATATTCTTTTCTTTTTCTTCTCATGCTGTCGAGCATGATGGGAATGGCGCAGTCATGGAACTTTATGACTGCCAGCGACGACGATATAGCTTTGATTGGCGCAGACCAGACTAACTGGTATCACGAATCAAGCAGCAGCAACAATCGCTACCACCTGATAACAGCACAGACCACTGCGCCATTAAAGGCTGGTGATGCAGAACTTGAGTATGCTAAAGGTTTGTTGTTCACGGTAACTGCCAACAGCGCTACTAATGGCAACCTTCGCGTTGACATCAAGAATAAACGTTTGTGGATAGCTGGAACTTCTTGCTCAATAGTAATTCCTAACGTAGAGGCTGGCAAAGAAGTTAAGGTGATTGCAAAAACCTCTTCAAATAGCACTGCACGTGGTATCAACGTCAGTGAAAACGTTACGCCCAAGTCTGGAAAATTTAATGAAACAAGCACTGACCAGGTGACCAATGTCGGCACTGTTGAAACAGCAGGTGACGTAATTTTGACATTTACTGGAGCGATGTATATCTATGAGATGTCAGTCAATGACCCTGATGACGATGACGAAAGTGGCGAAAGCGATACTCCTATCGTACGCGATGATGACTACTCCACATCTGCAAATGGCATGAAGAACCAAATGGTTCTCACCGTTGGCAATGGCAAACGTTTCTACAATACAGAAAGCATTGACAATGTTACAATCGCAGACGAGAAAGTAACAGTAAAACAGGCTGCAGGCAGCTACACTTTCAACAATAATGTTTCTGAAATACAATTTGCAAAGGCTTCTTCCGAAAATCAAGGCGAGGTGGATAATACAGATGATAAAGTTGCCATCACGGAGGCTCGTGGATGGTTTGAATCAGCCTATGTGAAATTTACTCCAATCGCTGATGCCAAGACCTATAATGTATATATAAAAGGTGGCAGCTATAATGACTACACAAAGATTGACAACGAACTTGTACGCAAGTATGACACCTATGGCCGCGCTGACGTTCTGGGCTTGGTAGCCGGAGACGGCTATTCTATCAAGGTCGTGCCTGTCAATGCTGACGGAGAGGAAATGCCAGGTGCTGCTAATGAGGCAAAAGGCATCAAGGTCACCGCATACGACCGCTCTGGCTTTGCCCACAAGGGACGCACAGAAGGTATTGGTGCCTATAATAACGACGGTTCGCTGAAGGCTAATGCCAACGTGGTATATATTACAAAGGACAATGCCAAGACGGTTTCTCTCGACATCGCTGAAAACAGCAAGGGCGGAACAGCCACATACACTGGTTTCCAACAGTTGATTTATGGATATCAGAAGGGTGATGCCAATGGCAGTTATGAAAAGAAGCCGCTCTGCATACGTATCATAGGAACTATATCAGCCAGCGACTGTGACGAATTCCTTAGTTCTGCAGAGGGTATTCAGATTAAGGGTGCGAAGGTTGCAATGCCAATGAACATCACTATAGAAGGTGTTGGCGACGATGCCACTACTACCGGCTTCGGATTCCTCATCCGCAACGCCAGCAGCATCGAGCTGCGTAACTTTGCCAATATGCTGTGCATGGATGATGCAGTGTCTATTGATACCGATAACTCAAACATCTGGGTACACAACCTCGACCTCTTCTATGGCAACACAGGTGGTGATGCCGACCAGGCAAAAGGCGATGGCACCATCGACATGAAGGGAGACTCTAAGTATATCACAGTGAGTTATAACCACTTGTGGGACAGCGGTAAGGCATCGCTTTGCGGCATGAAGAGCGAATCCGGTCCTAACTGGATTACATATCACCACAACTGGTTCGACCATTCCGATTCTCGCCATCCTCGTATCCGTACTATGAGTGTACACGTTTGGAATAACTACTATGACGGCAATGCAAAATATGGTGTCGGTGCAGCATATAGGAGCAACGCCTTTGTAGAAGCAAACTATTTCCGTAACTGTAAATATCCTATGCTCATATCTCTTCAGGGAAGTGATGTGGCAACCAATCCCAAGGGTACATTCTCTGGTGAAGATGGTGGCATGATAAAGTCTTTCAACAACATTATCACTGGTGCCATCAGTTATGTTACCTATCAGAAGGCTCCTGTTGAATTTGATGCTTATGAGGCAGCAACACGCGACGAACAGGTTCCTGCCGCAGTGAAGGCAAAGGTTGGCGGACGTGTTTTTGCCAACTGGGATATTAACCCCGATATTATGTACACTTACACACCTGATGCACCAGCTGATGTTCCTTCTATCGTTACAGGTTGGCTTGGAGCAGGACGCATGGGACATGGTGACTTCCAATGGACTTTTGACAATGCTACGGAAGATAACAACTACAATGTCATCGAAGGATTAAAAAATGCACTTCAAAACTATAAGACCAAACTTATAGGCATTTACAGCGAAGCCAGCGATGAAGGTGGTCAAGGCGGTGGAGGAGACAATCCTGACCCAACACCAGACCCGACTCCTGATCCTACGCCAGTTCCAGAAGACGCCATACTCGCTTCGTTTGACGGTGCTCCTTCTACCAACATATTTACTGTAGGCAGCACCAGTGCTTATGGTGACGGTAAAATCACTTACAACGAAACATACTACAAGAAAGGCGTGAAACTTGACTCCAAGGGTTCTATTACTTTCACTCCTCAAAAGAATTACAATATGACCATCATTATGGGCACTGCTAAGGACGGTCGCGACGTGAAGCTCAATAACGTCACCACAACCGTCAGTGGTACTCTGAATACAGAAGGGAAATATTACGAACTTGAACCTATCGCCATTACTGCCGGCACCGAGTATGTCATCACTAAGGGTAGCAAAGAGGGACTGGTGATGCTTATCAAGTTGGAACCAGTAAGTCAAGAGTAATTTATGCGCTGATATCCATTTTATAACTACAATAAGAAATGGGCTGATTCACATTTGAGTCAGCCCATTTCTTTATTCCTATAACCTGTAAACTTTACAAAACATTCAGCACCTGCTCTTTTATCTGCTCCAGTTCATCCTTCATCTGCACTACGATATTCTGCATCTCTGCCTGATTGCTCTTTGAACCGGTGGTATTTATCTCACGTCCCATCTCCTGGGCTATGAAACCGAGTTTCTTGCCCATACCCTGGCTCTTACCTCCTTCAGAGGCTGGCTGCCAAGGTTCGTTCATTGTCTCGCGGAAATACTTTATGTGGTTTGTAAGACGTTGTTTCTCTTCTGAGATATCGAGTTTCTCAAGATAGAAAATCATCTCCTGCTCCAGGCGGTTGCGGTCATATTCCACCTCGGGAATACCCTGAAGCCTCTCTATCAGACGCTGGCGTATCTTCTCTACCCTACCCTGTTCATACGGTTCTATTGACGCCATCAGGGCAGAGATATTATTAAGTTTCTCCTCAAACTTCTTGCAAAGGGCAGCTCCTTCCTGCTTGCGGAAATCCTCAAGGGCTTTCAGGGCATTCGCGACAGCCTCTGACACTACCGCCCACTCCTCTTCTGAAAGTTCTTCTGTTTCGCTTTTTGCAAGCACGTCCGGCATGTGCATAATAACTGAAAGGATGTTTGACTGTTCTATGCCCAGCTCTTCCGACATCGTCCTTATCTGGTCATAATATGTCTTCGCCAATGCCGTGTCAATATGAGCAACATCGGCTGCCCCATCTCTTTCTACCCATAAAGACACATCCATCTTTCCCCTGACGGCACTGTCCTGTATTACCTTGCGTATTTCCATTTCCTTTTCCCTGTAGATTGGAGCTATACGCATTGAGCAATCCATAGCCTTAGAATTCAAAGACTTTATCTCTACATGTATCGTCTTGTCCTGGTATTTTGCAACGGCCTTGCCGAAGCCTGTCATCGATAATATCATCTGTCTTATTTTTTACTTTTTAGGTTAATTTGACTGCAAAGGTACGATTAAGTTATGAGAAAAACAAAAGAAAAAGTTTTTTTCTTTGGTTTTTCCATGACAGAGTACCTTCAACACCGTTAAAGGTACGATTAAGTGAGCAAAAAATGCAAATAAATTTGCAATTTTTCGAACGATAGGTTTTTATATTCGTGGTATCGGCATCGACTACAACTACTTTTTATTTTTAAAAGCACGCCCCGAA
>DJWZ01000057.1 GCA_002449535.1 Prevotellaceae bacterium UBA7017
AAATTTTAAGAGACACTAGTGATAGATAGCATAGTATGCCAGCTGTTTTGTCAGCGACTTGGATATGGAATTACCTACAGCCAGGAAACGGCTTCCGTCCCATTGATAGCGCATGTTGTCAGCGTAGTTGCCATACTCTTGCAGGTTTAGGTTGCCCGCTGCCTCTACGGCATATATTCCCAGTTCGTCGCCCCGCAGGAATGACCAACTGTGGCCTGACGAGCCTTGGTAGTCGCCTACGGTCACGCTGAAGTTGACATGTCCAGTCGATGATGGTGTGTCGCCATCTGTTGTCTGCGGCTCATCGTCACTGCCGCCACCGCCGCATGCAGGCAGCATGCTGGCGATGATGACGATGACTGCATGATGAAAGAAACTCTTTTTCATGACAGAAGAAAATCTTGGTTATTTTCTGTTACCTATCGCGGAATTATCCCATGGGGTGCCGAGTTCTGGGCGTGATGCGCCGCTGCGGCGAGAAGTGGACGAGGACAAGTCCGCCTCCACATAGTCGCTGAATCCGTCTTGATCCTTAAACACTCGGAAAGCGTGCACATCCATCAGGTCGTTATACGTGTCACCTGTCTTGGATATCATAACAAAGGCCCTGTACATATTACTGATGCCTGTAGAGGTCTTGGTACCGGAAATAACCGTTGCCGTCGTGTATTCTATCAGGTTGTTGTTCTTTCCCTTAGTCGTACCTGTGGTGTTATAGCACGCCGTAAAATGGTCATTACTGCCACATATATAAGCCGTCTCTGACTGCTCATAAGAGGTCTGGGTTACATTACTATTTTCATCCACATAATATTCGGCCATTTCAATGCTCAGGGTGTTAGAACTTGAATTCTGATTGAAGAAATTAAAGAGCATTGGGTTTGTAATAAATCCGGGTTTAAAACCTCTACCCGTACCATTCAGATAGTCTGAACAATAGACGGTAGACGACGGGGCAAACAAGATGGCACCTTTGCCTGTAGTAATGTTGAGATCAGGAGGAGTAGTTCCTGTATAGAGCGGGATATATTGTCCCATCTTCTCTTGCAGTTCGTAGGGTACCACATTTGCAGGCACAGATCCTTCTTCCTCCCACGGGTTGATGTTTCCACCAAAGTTTATAGAGCCATTCTCGGTATATTCACCTGTTAGCGTAGTTTGCTTGCCGCTATTCAGAGTCATTTCATAATCGAACGACGCATAGTCGGATTCTCCGTTTACCGTAATCTCAAGCAGAGTCATCTTGGCAGGGATTTTCTGTGGGGCCACCACAGCCACAAAGACATTCGTCGACTCCTCGTACATGGTCACATCCTTGACACTGTTGTCCTGACTCTGGAACTTAGTAGTCTGCATATTTATGGCAGTTGTTGTCAATACATTTTTCAGTCTAACCGATACCCGCTTGTTGGCCAATGCACTACCTGTCAGTCTGACCATTACCCGGCTCATAACATGATCGAAAGTCAGATTCACCGCCTGACTTGTTGTCGGATCTGTGGAAGCTATACACAGGTCGCTCGCCGTATAGTTAGCATAACTACTTTGGTTAGAATTGACGGTGAAGGAAAGGCTGCTCGTGTTGGTGACAGACGCAGAATAAGGATATACCGCAAAGTAAGCCAGCCCGCTCCCGTTATTGGGAAGGCTAATGCCAGCTCCTACAGCCGTAAAGTTGCTTCCAGAGTGGCGGTAAGGTACATTGTCAGCATAGTTACCCGACGATTTCAACGAGCTATTAGCCTGTACCGCCCACACACCAATCTGGTCGCCTGCTTCAAATGCAGTCTCTGTGGCACGGGTAGTCCCCTCACCGAATGACGCACTGAAGGTGACGGCTTTGGATGAAGGATCTGAACCTTGATTTGTCAATAGCTCTTCAGCTTCCTGCGAGCACGATACTGTCAGCATGACACATACGGACAGAAGGATTTCTTTTGTTTTCATACCTTAATAGTTATTCGTTAATACGATATTTTGCTTGCAAAGATAATGCTTTCCCTGCAATACGGAAATAGCGGTTTTCCGCCATTTTTTGTTTCTAGTTTATGGTGGATTCATTTTCTTTTCTTACCTTTGCAGCAAAACACGTACATGATGATTTTCCGCATATACAGAATCGTTCTCGCTGTGCTGTTGCTCTTCAGTTATATTTGTCTTCCTGTCTGTGCGCAGCAAGACTGCACTATAGACATCGTGGCTATTGCCGACGAGATAATCAGAACCAACAGCTGCGAGCAGAGCGATATTATTATGACACATCACGGAATGAAGAAAGGTTCTCTGGGTTTTACCACCGATTTCAAGTTCTATGAGATGCAGTGTGATTCAGCATGGTATGCTGCCGAAGTCTATCCGATGAAAGATAATGCCCGAGGAGTCAGCAAGATACATTTCATCTCCAACTACAATGCCAATGCTGTTGTCCAATCCTTGCTGGCGCGTGGCTACACTTACGAAGAATACCAACCTGTGATGACATACGTCAGCGGTTGGTATTCCCGAAAGGATGTAAAGGTAGACTTCGAACTGTTCCCTAATGGCGGCCCTCGCTATGAGGTGACGTTCTATGTGGATCACTAATCCCCCCTATCTTGCTGGAAACCCTTTGTACAAAGGCTTTGCAGCCGACTGGGGGGAGTGTTGCCCCTTTTTACGACATTACGACTCGTAGCCCACGACATTACGGCTCGCAACCCATAAAATAGCGGAAAACCGCTATTGTCCATATGTGCTAATCTTAGTATCTTTGTAGTTGATATTCTAACCCATATAATACCCAATAAAATCTTAAAAGACTATGAAGAAAATAAGTTTTGTATTGTTTGGTTTCGCCCTCATGTTCGTAGTGGGCTGTGGAAACAAGTCACAGAATTCAGCGAGAGAAGTTGCTGACAGCACTAACGTGGATTCCACTGCTGTATCACCTGAAGAGCAGGCTATGGCGGAAAGTGACAACACTGTAGGTAGCGCAGGCGACCTTGTTATTTTCGACCTAAAAGGAAAGGTGCAGAAATGTGTGTGGAAAAACAGTAATGGTACTACTACCTACTTGTTTGACGAGCAAGGCAAGTGGATTGGCCAGAATAATCAAAAGTTGGAAGATGTTTTCCCTGGCGGCATAAAGCGTGACAAGAACGGACGCTTGACAGATACAGAGATGGATGGTTATGGCAGCATTCATTATGCTTACAATACCGATGGAAAGCCAACGTCTATAGATGAAGACGGCTTTAGCCGTAAACTCATCTACGATACTGATGGCAATGTTGCAAAGGAGATACAGGAGCTTGCCCCTGAGATGGGTGATGACGAAAGTCAGCCAGAGATTACCACTCTGCAGTTCACCTATGTGGAAAAGGACGAAGTGGGCAACTGGACTAAGCGCAAGAGCAGCAATGGAACCGAAACAAGAACGATTACTTACTTTAAATGACAGTTCGTATGAAAAAGACTACTGTGTATTCTTTTCTGGCCTTTATGGCTGTAGTTGTTGTGACATCGTGTAGAAAACAGCAAGACCCCAACAGCGAAGTCGAGTATTTTCCATTCCAAGAGAACAAGGACGGTAAGTGGGGACTTATCAGCAACGAAGGCGAAGTGCTGTTTTCTGAAGAGTTCACTAATGAGCCTTCTTTTTGTATCAATGGTCGTTTCCTCGTACAGAATTCTGACGGTATGTGGGAAATCTATACTGCCAACAAGAACCCCGAGAAGATTGGTGGCGAATACTTACAAGCCGGTATGTTTTATGAGAATGTAGCCCCCGTTGTTGAGAAGGGAAAGCCCATTCAGTTTATTGACAAAGACGGTGACGTCAAAGTGACACTTGACAAATTGAATGGGAAGCCGGTAGAAATGTGCACGAATTTCACTAATGGCTTGGCACTGGTGAAAGTCGGCGAATATTGGGGTGCTGTCAATACTAGCGGAAAAGTTGTCGTCGAACCAGAGTATCTGCAGCTTAGCATCGATTCAGACGGCAGGATGCTCGGTTTGAACAAGCGATACAAGGACGCTGATGATGAGAAAAAGTATGAGTACACCTGCCTAAGCAAAAGTGGAGAAGAAATTGGCACTCTCAAAAAAGCCAAGATTAACTCACTGCGTGTAGTGCAAACAAGTTATCGTACTGGTGACCATTTCGTTGATGACGGAATCGTGGTGTCGACTACCAAGAACGACAAAGATGTAGAAGGTATCATGGGTATGGACGGAGAGTGGGTGATTAGGCCCAGCGACAAGCTGTCACAGTTTAAATATCGTCGTGGAGACTATATTACTTTTTTAGGCTCCGACGAGTATGGATTAATTAGCAAAGATGGCGAAGTTCTTATCAGACCCCATTTTTTCAACTTAGGTTTTATTGATGACAAGGTTCTTGTAGGAAAGAAAAACCGCAATGATGGGTATAGGCTTTATGACTTGGAAGGCGAAAAAATCAGTGACGATGAATATGAGATAATTTTCAATTTCCATAAGGGCGAAGACTATACACTTGCCAAGATAGGCAAAGCTGATTATGTGCTGTTGGACCGTAAGGGTAAAGAAAAAAGGATAGAGACGGATGTTTACAGCATAAGCAATGGAAGCCTTCCCAACTTTGTCTTTGAAGGCGACTACGTAGATATCGGAGACATCATTAGTGGACTGAAGATACAGAAAAACGGTTTCCTAGGATTGACTCTTGACATGAGGGCACCGCAAGCCATTGAGACAATAGCTAATCTGCCAAATATGTGCAATTTCATAAACAATGCTGCCAAATATAACACTTATGGCGAATATCTTACGGCCGACATGAAATTCGGCAAGGCACTGGTTGACATTGAGATTGCAAAAGAAGGGCTGATTAAAACCACCCGCACACGTAGTGGATGGTTTGCATCCACCAATTATGAGTGGAGCGCCCAGCCTATTTCTCGCTATCAGGTATATGTCAGTTCAGATCGCACAGAACAGTTAAAGGGCCAAATGAAGAAAGTGTATACAGAAATTGTCAACGAAGTAAAGAAGCAGGGTAGTGTAACCAAGGAAGGTAAGAATGCCGTAGTTGTCAAAACCGAAGGCGATGGTTACTACTATGCATTCTTGACCGGTGAGCGCGTATATCTGTGCTACGGAAGGTTTAATCCCGACAGCCTGCAGGTAACAGAGTACGATAATGCGACAGAAGAAGACCCCATATCACCCACCAAGATTGGACAGGTCTTAGAGGTTGACACTGACAGCATAGAAGTTCATGCTACATCTACAAATTATTAGTGTGATTTGTGAGACACGCGGGGAGATAAATAGCCCCCCGCGCGTCTCGTTTGAAACTTGTTGTTAGTTACTCTTCCATTGTTGTAGGTGTACCAACAAGCGTGACACCATCAACATCACATCCTTCTAACGTGCCTGTAATGGCTGATATATCAATGGACGGACCTGTAGTCTGGTTTCCTTTCACTCGGATCAACAATTTACCCTTTACGGGTGTCCCGCCTTTCTGCTTGTAAGTGGCATTGTAGATATAGCCCTTGGCATTTTTACCGGCATAGTTCAAGATGACATACGCAATAACATCATCCTTCCAAGAGATACTAATGCCGCCATTGCAGATGGCATTTGGTTCATCTTCACATCTTCCTTTTGCCTTTTTCCCATATATCCAAGCATCCATATACTGCTCATTCATGGACTCTACGGTTCCACCTCCAGGCGTAATCCAATGCTTCGTCACAGTCCAAGGAGCCTTGCCTTGGGCATTACTCTCTTCTGCAAAGCTAAATAGCAGAGCAGCTACGATAAATAAATAAAACTGTTTCATAAATTACATTTAATTATTTTACTATGGGTTCATATTTTTCAATTATTTCACAACTACTTTACACCCATTTAACACATAGATACCCTTGGTCGTTGGTATTCCTTCAATCTTTCTGCCATCAAGAGTATAATAAACATCGTCTACCTCTTGAATGTTGATTGTGCTAATACCAGCAGCATCTGGATTATCACTCTCTCCTACGGGTACAATACGTCCAAACTCCTTCCATACAGGATATTCACTATATAGATTTTTTGAATTAGCAGGTACATAAAGAGTCGCCTCTTTTGCAGGATAGCTGAAAACAAATGAATATGGAACATTTGGATATTCCCCCCAGTCATTAAAAGAGTGAAAAATGCTTGGCGGCATGGGTGCCTCCATTCGTACAGTTGACAACGCCGTACATCCTTCAAACGCTTCATCACCGATGTGTGTAAGTTTTGCTGGGAGCGCGATTTCTTTCATCTTCTCGCATTCTGCAAAAGCATAGTTGTGAATGATTTCCAAATTCCCCTTTATTTCAACATTTTCAAGATACTTGCTTCCTCTAAAGCAATATGGTCCTATCACCTTTAGGGTGTTAGGCAGAATGGCCGTTTGCAATGTATTAACCCCTTTTAGGTAAATCTCCTCAACCCCTTCGGGAATTGTCAATGAACGCAAAGTATTAGAAGTTTTTAATGAAAAATTTGTGTATTTCAGATAACCATATTTCCCCACAGTTTTAATATCTCCTTCCATCAATCCGTAACTTGCAAAAGACGGAAGAAGGACATCAGACTGGTCTGTAACTAAATAATTCAAGTCATAGCACCTTTCAGAAGAATTCCAGTATAACACCTTATCTGACATATAAAGTTTAATTATGTTTGCTTTGTCTGAACTTTCATAGACCTTCAAAGAGCCATATTTATCCAAATATGTATATAAACATCCTTGTGGCACATAAAAGGCACTTTCGCACGAACTTCCAAATCCCACAATTTCTGGAGGTGTCTCCGAAGTAAATTTGAAATGAAATCCATACATGACATCTTGTTCTTCAATCCGAGTCACAGAGGGTGGAATGGCTACTATTCCTGCGTTCACACTTCTACTATAGTTATATGCGAAATACTTTGGAAAAGCATTTTTCTTTATGGTTGTTACGCCGTCAGGAATGGTATAATAGCGCTCAGAAGAAAGACCCGAAATGACATTTTCGCAAACATATGGCAAGTACACTAAAGCCGTCCCGTCTTTTGTGTATAATCCGCCATTAACCTCAGAATATACGCTATTATCAGGAGAGACATGGATCTCCTGAAGTTTTACAGTATTCTTGCTGGTCTCCCAACTATAGCTATCGCTCCTGAAGTGCGAGGTTTGAATGTGTGATGGGGCGAAGTGTTTTATATTTGTCCCTAAAGTAATGCTTTTTAGTTTATAGCGGTTAATAGAGGCTGGCCCCAAAGTTGTAACCGGATAGTATTTATTATTAAAACTCACCTCATTAGGTATAACCAGATTATATGTGTCATCACTGTTTATCATGGTTGCTGTTTCATCTTCTGCCAACTGATACCATGCGCCGTCTTTTTCTGTTAATTGTGCATACATATATTTTTCAGCACCTTCCTTGATTTCCTTAAAGACATTCCAATATTCTGCTTCTTGGTATGCTTTCATGCAACCCGTTGGAACTATCAGGACATGCATGTCAGCATCTCCAAAAGCGTTTAGGCTGAGTTTTGGTGGGGTTATAGAACCGCAAATCAATACCTTTACCTTGCCATTTTCAAAAGCTAAAGACCCTATTTCTTTAATGGATTGTGGTAAGCGAAGTGTATCTATATCTGCATTGTAAAACGCACCATAAAAATTATCATTTGTATTAGGGCCACCTCCTACCTCTAATTGCTCACTATATCCAGACCTTCTGTTAACTTTAACAATCCATCCACCTCCATGAAAGCCTCCAGAGATTTTGGTTATCATCATGATAGCATCGGAGTCGTCACCTTCTACCCGTTCTATTACATAGGGAGGCACTACAACGTTGCCCGTGAAGGGAGTGCTCCCTGTACGGTTATTAGCATTATCAAAATACTGATTAAGAAATCGATAGTTAGGTTGAACGAATTTTGTCCAAGGCTCTGGAATAATGGTTTCCCAATAGTTTTGAGAAAACGCATTAGATGTAAGTAATAAGTATATACAAATAATACTCGTTGTGAATGTTGCTTGTTTCATATATCGTACTTTTTAGTTGTTGGTTCCATTAAATACAGTCTTCGTGCAATCCGACTATCAGTTTATTCATATTGAAAATTAACCTCTATCACATTCTTAATGTCACTCCAACCATCAGTGGAGAGATAGTCTTCTCTACTGCCAGCAGGAACATATAGGGTGGGATTGTTTTTGAAATAGCCACTACCAAAAGCATTGGCATGCATCTTTAGTGGACGAATGGCGGTTACTATCATTTTGCCAATGTATTCTCCTTCCAGTCCATCGCCGATGTTAGGCCTGTTGCAACCTGTAAAGGCCTCCTCGTCAATTGACAAAACTGAGGCAGGAATCACGATAGAGTTAACATTTGAGCCTTTAAAGGCGTATTTGGCAATATATTTCAACCCGTTTGGAAATACGAAATTTCTAATACTTTGTGTATATATAGCCTCTCTGTTGACTGATACCAAAGTAGATGGGGCTATATACGTTTCCATTTTTCGAGGATAGGGTATCTGAATGAGTTCGGTCACACTCTTATTATACAGGATACCATCTATCGAAGTGTAATTTAGATTGTTAGGGTCAACATTGATGTTCTGCAAACGTACACATCCTCTAAAAGGGGAATATCCTATCTGCCTGACTGATGCAGGGATTATAATTTCACGCAATTGCTTGCATTCATGGAAAGCATAGGCATCTATTCTTGTTACTGTTGATGGAATGGTAAAATGCTCAAACAGACATCTTAAGAAAGCATCCTTACCGATACGCTTCAAATTCTTAGGCAGTATCATCTCTTTTACCTGTGAACTTTGCATACATTGTGCACCTAACCCTGTCACTATATAAGTAACACCATTGTTTGTAATTTTACTAGGCATTTCTATCGAATTGGGATAAAGCCCCCTTGTATAGACACTTAAGATGGTTACCTCTGATTGTGATGTCACTCCAAATGTATATAGAATCCCTGCGTATGCTTTTTGGAATCGGCTTGAGTATCTTGGATTTTCCTCGTCAGCACCAAAAGACGCTTTCGATCGCACATAAGTCTTAGAAATCGTAGGGGGAGCATCTTTTACGATAGTTGGAAGAGTGCATATTCCATCTGAAATAGTCCATACATCTTTCACTGCAGGCTTTAACGATTGCTCTTGTGTTTGTGCCTGTTGTTGCTGGGGTTGTCCTGCAGATTGCTGCTCCCCAGTGTTGGTGAATGTTATGTAATCGCTGGCTGCTATTTGCTTGCGTTGTGTCAGGTCAACCAGATAGATGCGAGCATAATAGGTGCGTTTGCCTGGGAGTGGGTTGAGGGCATCGATGTAGATAGCCTGCCACTGTCCGCTGAATGTGGTCGATTGATAGCTGCAGTTGAGCTGATTGCCTTCATGTTTCATGTCGTTTCCATTGGCAAATTTATGGAAGGTACCTTGTGGTATCTCGATAGCCAGGACAGGCACCAGCGTATGTCCTTGCAGTCCGTCGGCCCTCAGCGTATAGTGGACCTGTAGCATCTTCCTTCCATTCTTGGCATCAATCTGGTCGTAGGTTAGCCGCAGGTTAGAGAACCTTACTGAGGCTGCATGTTGTGTGGAACCTTGTAGTATTTCTTTTCCTGCTTCTTCCAAAGCCTTGCCTAAGTTCTTGAAGAATTGTGCATTGCATGGGACAGATGAAACCAATAGTCCCATGAGCATGAACGTTGAAAGCACTGTTTTTTTCATATTTGTCATTAGTTATTGATACTTGGCTACAAAGGTAGCAATAAACGCTGGACTGCGAAATAGCGGAAAACCGCTATTTTTATGGGTTACTGATAGTCAGAAGCTGTTAATAAGTAATAAAATGTAGGAAAATGTGCATCATGTGCTCCGAATTTCGTAATTTTGCCACGTATGACGAATTGGTTAAGGATATTTGTTCTTTTGCTATTGTTTATTGTTGTCGAAACGGCGGTAGCTAACGATAGTACTCTTGTTGAACGCGTTTCCCAAGTGAGCGCGTTGTTGCAGCAGCAGCGGTATGACGATGCTCTCAACGCGGCTGAGAGGCTTTTGCCAGAAGCTATGGAACAACAAGATGCCATGTCCCAAGGTGCAATCCGTAATATTATGGGTAGTTGCAGAATGCACAGGGGAGAGTATCAGAAAGCATTGCGTGAATATACTGTTTGTGCGGATATTAGCGAGAAGGCAGATTTCCTGCATATAGCAAAAAATAACGAGCCAAAGAATCATGTTATGTTCCAGCTGTATATCCCTATATATGCTGAATTGGTAGTACTAAATCAGCAGTTTGGCAATACTGTTGAGGCATTGCATTATGCCAAGATCGGATTGCGTTGGTTGTCGGTATGTAACGACAATCAGTTGCGGGCAACAATGATGCCGCATATTGCAGGTCCGTTTTTAAATAATAAGGAATATCGGCTGGTCTATCCGTTGCTGAAACAGTCGTTTGCGGATGCTGCAGAACTGGAGCTTTATGACTGTGCGCTTTTGCTGAGTACGGAGCTGATAGTCTGTGAAGACAAGGAGTACAAGAAACGACCTGACGAATACGACTGGATAAAGGCGGGCGATATGCTATTGACTATAGCCAAATCGGAGGATGTCAAAAACAACTATGTCAGGATACGAGACCAAGTGTTAGCCAAGCAACGGATAAAGTCGCGGGAAGACACGACTACAGCTACAAGTCATGAAATGACCTCTATGCCATATTCCAAACCAGAGATGCCTAACGATACCACCGTGGGCACAGATACTGCTAAGGCAGATTCTTTGATCCAAGATCAGAGCGTGGCATTGCAATCACGCCATGATGCAAGAACAAACCCATTCTCGTTGCTCTGGGAGTCGTGGGTGCTTATCCTGATAATGTCTTTAATAGTAGTAACATGTGTTTACCTATTCTTGATTCGTAGATGGTATAAACGGAGAAAAGATGAAGACCATCAAAAGAGTTTCATTGAGGGACAGGAGAGCGAGCGCAGTCGTCTGGCCAAGGAGCTTCATGACGGAGTGGCCAATCAGCTGTTGGCTGTAGAAATGAAACTAAGTACCGATGGATTGACACCACAGGCAATGGAGCTATTGAATGAAAGCAGAGAACAGGTGAGGCATGTCTCTCACGAATTGCTCCCGCCAGATTTTATCCACTATTCGCTTGATGAAATTTTGGAACAATATAGCACTCAGACGGATGGGTTGCGGAAATGTGCGGTAACTTATACTTCTACGCCACAGGATGCAGACTGGTCATGTATTTCCCAGACGACAGCCAAAGAGGTTTTTAGAATCACACAAGAAGCAGTAGGCAACGCGTTAAAACATTCTTCAGCCAGCATGATTTCTATTGGTTTGCATTTGGATGAAAACCAGAACGTGATGCTGGTGGTCAGCGATAATGGCAGTAAAGCGGTTCCTGAGAGTAGCGGTGCTGGTGGTATTGGCATGACAACGATGCAGCAGCGGGCAAAAGCCATAGGAGCATCATTGGATTTCTATCATCATCAATATGGAAATGTAGTCAAATTGGTGGTAAGAAAATGAAAAATCACGGATTTCCGTGATTGTAAGTTCCAATATTTCTACTATTTTTGCCCCAAAATGAAAAAAAGGCTCACGAATGAGTAGTTTTAACGCAGAATTCTGTATATTTGCACTGTCATTCTTAGGATTGACAGACATTGTGAAGGAAGCGTGTTTTGCTTATTTCCTGATTGGTGAATCTCGACAACTCATCAAAATAGGTCCTGAAATAAGAAGTAAACGCTCTCCCCATGTGTTGGATGTACCTGAAAAGTATATACCACTCAAGGGGCGTGAGCCGTTCTCTTATCAGGATTTTGGGCAGTCGAGAGCCTACCAACAGGATAAGTGGGTGGATTTCACGCCTTTTGGATTATATATAGCGCGGGTATGACTGATTTGAAAAGATACAAACTGGAGAATATTTCTGTGGCCATCATAGATGACCATGAAGTTGTATTGGAAGGATTCCGTAGCTTTATGGAGAAAAATGGCGTGGGGCATGTCAGGGCCTTCAGCAGAGCTCAACAGTTGCTTGATAACATGCTGCAATGTCGTTATGATGTCTACATTGTAGATGTGGAACTGCCCGACATGAGTGCTTCTGAACTCATTGACAATATTAGGGAGATTCATCCCGATGCCCATATCATTATCAATACGATACATGATGAGATATGGGTAGTTGGCGAGCTGATGAAAAAAGATGTAGATGGTGTGATGTATAAGGATGCGCATCTGGAACAGTTGTTAGAGGCTGTCTATACCGTCATCAGCGGCCACCGATACTATTGTACAAAATATAAAAAGAACCAGCAACGGCTTTTGCTCCAGAATGATATACCGTCTCAGCGTGAGATAGAGGTTTTGCAGGCTATTGCCCAAGGCTCTTCAACTAAAGAGATTGCGGTAGCTCTGTTTATATCAGAAAACACAGTAGAGAATCACCGGAAGAACTTGTTCCGGAAATTGCGGGCTCGAAATATGGCAGAACTAATAGTAAGGGCAATAGCCGCAGGTTATCTCAATCCGGCAGAGTTAAGCTAGTTATACATATTCCATCAAGACGTCCCAGACGGCGATGATGTGACAGAGGCTGCCGGCGAGGACAAAGAAGTGGAAAACGGAATGCATGTAGCGCTGACGGTTGAACGAATAGAATACGGCTCCCGTAATATAGCATACGCCCTCGGCGATAATCCAGATGATGGCTGCTGTAGACACCGTGTCAAGGAGGGGCTTGAAAGCAACGAGTATGGAGAGTCCCATGCCGACGAAACAGAAGGTCTCTACGTTGGAGTGCTCCTTCAGTCGGAGGAAGCTGACGAGGGTGCCTGCAATGGCGCAAGCCCACACGAAGATGAACAGTCCCCATCCCCAGTAGCCCTGTGTGCGCAGGGCGATGAGGGTGAGTGGCGAGTAGGAGCCCGCGATATGCCAGTAGATAGCGGCATGATCCCAACGGCGCAATCGCTCTTTCCAGACGGAACGGCGGCCTACGAGTCCTTGTCCGCGATAGTGCTTGTAGAGGGGTAGTGCATGATAGACGGTGGAGGC
>DJWZ01000042.1 GCA_002449535.1 Prevotellaceae bacterium UBA7017
TGCTCGCGGGTCAACCGCGACATTCTTTCATATTGTTTTTGCTTTTACGTGTATATAAAGTAAAGCGGGAACCGCGTAATTGCGATTCCTGCTTGATTTTTATCTTGTCGTTAACCTTTAACCGTTAACCTGTCTCCCTCCCTAACTGGGGAGGGCTGGGGTGGGGCGTTACCTTTAATTTTTTGGAAACTCCGGCTCTATCTGGTTGAGCATCTTTATTGTTGCCTTGATGGCAGCCTCTGTCTGGTCGGCATCGAGGGCGCGGGTGCGCAGTACCCTGCCGTCCTTCATGCGCCATGTTATCTGCGTTTGCACCAGGGCATCGGTACGACCGCCGGGAGGGATGGTGACGGAATAGTTCTCAAGCATCGGGAACGTGCGTCCCAACGTCTCCTTATATATATAACGCAGAGCCTTCACGAAGGCATCATACTGTCCGTCACCGGAAGAGTCTGCCTCGTAGCGCTTGCCGTTGATGCTTATCTTGACGCAGGCATGGGGCTTCAAACCGTATGACAGGCTTACCATGTAGCCCTTCAGCTTCACTTTGTCCTCGGGGGCAGAGTGTTTCAGCACGTCGGCAACGATGAAAGGCAGGTCGTCCTGTGTAACGAGAGCCTTGCGGTCGCCCAGCTCGGTGATACGCTGCGTCACCTTCTTGGTCTGCTCGGGGGTGAGCACCAGTCCCAGCTCCTGCAGGTTCTTCTCGATGTTCGCCTTGCCGGAATTCTTGCCCAAGGCATATTCGCGCTTCCTGCCGAAGCGTTCCGGAACGAGGGCGTTGCAATAGAGGTTGTGCTTGTTGTCACCGTCGGCATGCACTCCCGCCACCTGGGTGAAGACGTTGTCGCCCACGATAGGCTGGTTAGGAGCAATTGTGACGCCGGAATATCCCTCTACAACCCGTGACACCTCATTGAGCATATCCTCCTGAATGGATGTCTTGATGCCCAGCTGGTCGTGCAGCGATGCCTGAACGGATGCCAGCGGAGCATTACCGCAGCGTTCGCCCAGTCCGTTGACGGTGACGTGGACGCCCTTCGCACCATTGCGGACAGCAGCCAGCGTGTTACCGACGGCAAGGTCGTAGTCGTTGTGGGAATGGAAATCGAAATGCTGGTCGGGGAAGCGGGTCGTGATATCCTTGAAGAACTCACCCGTCTCTGTCGGCGTCAGTACTCCGAGCGTGTCGGGCAGCATGAAACGCTTGATGCCGATGTTGCTCAGCGACTCTATCATGTGATATACATAGTCGGCACTGTCGCGCATGCCGTTGCTCCAGTCCTCAAGATAAACGTTGACGCTAAGTCCTGCCTCATGCGCCATTGCCACGTTTGCCTTGATGTCGGCAATGTGTTCGTCGGGAGTCTTCGAGAGCTGGTGTACGCAATGGTTGCGGGAACCCTTGGTGAGCATGTTGATAACCTTGCCGCCGCAGTCGGTAATCCACTGTATGGACTTTCCGTTATCAACAAATCCCAGCACCTCGATGCTGTCGAGCGCATCAGGTCTGCCACCGTCCTCAACGGGAGCGGCAGACAACTGCTGGGCATAGCGGCATATCATAGTGACGGCTTCCTTTTCGCCTTCTGAGACACGTGCCGAGGCAACCTCAAGGCGATCGACCTTGACGTCCTTCAGCAGCAGACGTGCTATGCTCAGCTTCTCGTGAGGCAGAAAAGACACTCCGTTGGTCTGTTCGCCATCACGGAGTGTCGAGTCGAGTATTTCTATGTAATTGAACATCTAAACCTTTTACCTTTTTAGATCTTTGACTTTAGACCTTTAACCTTAGACCACCTGCCTACTTCTTCTCCTCCCAGGCAACAATCTTGTCCTGATTCTCAAGCAGGAAGTCGATGTCGTCCAGGGCATTCATGAGGCAATACTTCTTGTAGCCGTTGATGTCAAACTTCTCGCTCTTGCCGGTTGCCTCGTTGGTAACGGTCTGGTTTGGTACATCTACCGTCACAACGGTCTGGGGGTTGCTCTTTATGCTTGCAAAGAGCTCTGCCTGAAACTCTGGAGTGACGATTACGGGCAGTACGAAGCAGTTGAGGAGGTTGTTGCGGTGGATGTCAGCAAATGATGATGATATAACCACGCGAACACCATATCCTGCTATTGCCCATGCAGCATGCTCACGAGAAGAACCAGAGCCCCAGTTCTTGCCGCCGACGATGATTTCGTGAACACCCTCATGAGGTGCTTCACAATACTCGGGCTGGTTCATGACGAAATCTGCCACTGGCTTGTCGTTGGCATCATAGCGCAGGTCGTGCATGAAAGCATCACCAAAGAACTTTGGATCACGTGTGGTGAATGCCAGATAGCGTGCTGGGATAATGAGATCCGTATTACAGTTGTCAATCTCGATAGGTATGCAAGTTGACTTGATTATGTTGAATTTCTGTTTTGCCATTGTTTTAAAAGTCTTTAAACTTTAAACTCTAAACTTTAAACTTTTCTCGGGTCGGCTATTACTCCTGTTATGGCGCTGGCAGCCACTGTCAGCGGACTTGCCAGAACGGTCCGCGCACCAGGTCCCTGACGTCCTACGAAGTTACGGTTGGAAGTGGAGATAGCCAGCTTTCCTGCAGGTACCTTGTCTGGGTTCATTGCAAGACATGCGGAGCAAGAAGGCAGGCGCAGCTCGAAACCGGCATCCTTGAGTATCTTGTCAATGCCTTCGTCGATAATCTGCTGACGTACCAGCCATGAACCAGGAACGAGCCAAGCTACAACGCTGTCAGCCTTCTTCTTACCTTTTACTATAGATGCGAAGGCGCGGAAGTCTTCTATGCGACCATTGGTACAAGCGCCGAGGAAGACATAATCCACAGGCTTGCCCTCCAGCTTCTCACCCGGAGCAAACTGCATGTAGTCGAGTTGGCTCTTCAGCTGTGCAGCCTCTTCGGCAGAAACAGAATCGAGAGTTGGCACAGTACCATCGATAGCGATGCCGGCACCAGGGTTTGTGCCGTATGTAATGCGTGGAGCAATGTCCTCAGCCTTGTATGTCACCTCCTTGTCAAATACTGCGTCGTCATCGCTCTTCAGAGTCTTCCAGTAAGCGACAGCCTTGTCCCATGCCTCGCCCTTTGGAGCATATTCGCGACCCTTGAGGTATGCAAACGTTGTCTCGTCAGGAGCAATGATACCAGCTCTTGAACCCATCTCGATGGAGAGGTTGGAGAGTGTCAGACGTCCTTCCATACTCATGTTGCGGATAGTAGAACCGGCATATTCCACAACATATCCTGTAGCACCTGATGTTGTCATCTGTGCCATGATATAGAGTGCTACGTCCTTGGCTGTTACACCTTTCTGCAACTCGCCCTCAATGTTGATGCGCATAGACTTTGGCTTTGACTGCAGGATGGTCTGCGATGCCAATACCTGTGCTACCTCAGATGTACCGATACCCATGGCGAGAGCACCGACAGCACCGTGTGTAGAAGTGTGTGAGTCACCACAAACGATGGTCATGCCTGGCAGCGAAAGACCTTTCTCAGGACCTACGACATGGATGATACCATTGTCCTTGGTGCCCATGGAGAAGTGCTTGATGCCGAACTCCTCGCAGTTAGCCTTCAATGTGTCCACCTGCTTCTTGCCGATAGGGTCGTCGATATGATCCTGTTGGTCGGAAGGAGTGTTGTGGTCAGGCATCGCTATTACGTGGTCAGGGCGGAATACCTTTATACCTTTGTCACGAAGGGTGTCAAATGCCTGTGGCGATGTTACCTCATGGGCATACAGTCTGTCAATATACAGTTGTGTGGGACCGTCTTCCACCACCTGAACGATGTGGGCGTCCCAGATTTTGTCAAAAAGTGTGTTCATTATATTTTTGCGACTTTGAATTTGTTGATACAGTCAATATATGCTTCCACAGATGCCGTTACGATGTCTGTGTTTGAGCCGAAGCCGTAGTAGCGTGTGCCTTCGTGTTCTACCTGCATATGAACCTTACACAGGTCGTCAGAGCCTTTGTTGATAGCCTGGATGGTGAGCTCCTTCAGTTCCATTTCGCGGTGGATAATATTCTTCAGAGCCTTGATAGAAGCATCCACAGGACCATTACCGGTTGCAGCAGCCTCGAATACCTCGTTGGCAATCTTCAGCTTTATGGCAGCGATAGGAGTAACGCCCTTGCCTGAAGTAACCTGAAGTGATTCGAGTTTTACGTGGTTCTCGTTGCTGTCAGCGCTGACACCAGCCAGTACGAGCAGGTCTTCGTCACCCAGTTGCTTCTTCTTGTCTGCCATCTCCAAGAACTTAGCGTATGTCTTGTCAAGATGCTCCTGATCCATCTCGATACCCAGCACGGAGAGGCGATGCTTCAATGCAGCACGTCCTGAACGGGCTGTGAGTACGATGCTGTTCTCGTCGATACCAACATCCTTTGGATTCATGATTTCGTAAGTAGAAGTATTCTTCAACACACCATCCTGATGAATGCCGGAAGAGTGTGCGAAGGCATTCTTACCAACGACTGCCTTGTTTGGCTGGACAGGCATGTTCATCAGTGTGCTTACCATACGGCTTGTAGACCATATCTTCTGGGTGTTGATATTCGTCTCGATGCCCAGGTCTGGGTGGGTCTTGAATATCATTGCCACTTCCTCCAGCGAGGTGTTTCCGGCACGTTCACCGATACCATTGATAGTAACCTCCACCTGACGTGCTCCTCCGAGGACGCCTGCTATGGTGTTTGCCGTTGCCATGCCGAGGTCGTTGTGACAGTGGGTAGAGAGAATACTCTTGCCTGCTGCGAAAGCATCGACATGCTCATAGAGGTACTTTATCTTCTCGTTGTATTCATTTGGAAGACGGAAACCAGTTGTGTCAGGAATGTTGCAGACGGTGGCGCCAGCCTTTGTAACGGCGTCGATGACTCTTGCGAGGTATTCGTTGTCTGTACGACCGGCATCCTCCGCATAGAACTCTACGTCCTCAACAAATTTCTTGGCATACTTAACAGCTGCTACGGCACGCTCGATGATTTCCTCACGGGTAGAATTGAACTTATACTTGATGTGTGAGTCCGAAGTACCGATGCCTGTATGAATGCGTTTGTGTTTTGCGTATTTCAAAGCCTCGACTGCACAGTCAATGTCCTTTTCCACGGCACGTGTAAGGGCACATATCGTTGGCCATGTAACAGCCTTTGAAATCTCAATCACTGAGTTGAAGTCACCAGGGGAACTGATGGGAAATCCTGCCTCTATGACGTCAACGCCTAATTGTTCCAACTGCTTTGCCACCTGAATCTTTTCTACGGTATTCAGCTGGCATCCTGGAACCTGTTCACCATCTCTCAGAGTGGTGTCGAAAATATATAATCTATCTGCCATAATTAAATGAATTATTTCGCTCCTGGAGCGGCATCATTGCCTGCTGCGGTTTGTGTGTTCTTTTTGGTTGGTTCTGTCTTGTTGCCGCTTGGTAATTTTACGGCATCCTTTGGAAGGTATTCCTTGTGGAGGTCGGCAATGACGGGCTTTGTCTTTCCGCTTACTACAGGGTTTTTCGGACCTGTAATGTCATATACCTTTATCTCGTTCTTGCCCTTCTTCAGCCAACATCCCGGAAGGAACAGTGTCTGCTGTGGACCTACGTTCCAGAAACGTCCGATGTTA
>DJWZ01000124.1 GCA_002449535.1 Prevotellaceae bacterium UBA7017
AGAACTATAACTACAACATGTGGAACAATAGCGACCAAAGTTATCAGTACCCGGACCGCTATTATAAGTTCTATCAGGCATTAAAGGCGAAATATCCCGATATAGTATGTATAGGGGATGTGGAGGCATGGGGTACGGATAACCTTTCATGGCGAAACAGCTATCCTGTGGATGTGGTGGATGAACATTATTATCGTAACCCTGCATGGTTTGTAAACAACTATGAGAAGTATGACACGTACGACCGTAACGGACCAAAGATTTACCCGGGAGAATATGCCGTGACATCGAATTTTGGTACTACTGGCAACCTTGCCGCTGCTCTTGGTGAGGCGGTATATATGCAGGGTATGGAACGTAACTCGGACATCGTGACGATGGCATCGTATGCTCCTATCTTCGTGAATGTGAACGACCAGAAGTGGATGCCGGACATGATACGCTTTGACGCTACATACAGCTATGGCACGCCGTCCTACTATGTGCAGAAGCTGATGTCGCAGAAGCTCGGAACACGGAATATCACGTGGACGGAGGAGGGGAACACAGAAACTTCTTCCGCAAATTACGGGGGTATTTCCACATGGCTTACGTCGGCGACGTTCTCTGACTACAAGATATTGAAAGACGGCGAGGTGGTCTATTCTGCCCCCTTTGACGGCACTTCTGACTGGACGGACAAGGCAGGAACTTTCAGCGAGGCGAACGGTACCTTGACGCAAAACAGTACTGCAATGGAGGGGCTTCTGTACGTCAACGAGAACATTGACTTGGGTGAGAACTACACAATACAGCTCAAAGCCACAAAGACAGGCGGTCAGGAGGGCTTCCTTATTGCCTTTGGCTATAAAGACGAGAACAACTACTGCTGGTGGAACCTCGGCGGATGGGGTAATACCCGCTTCTGCATAGAACGCGCTGTCAACGGAACGAAGTCCCAGTATGATAACAGAGCGGGCGCGCTTGTTACAGGTCAGACATACGACTTGCGTATAGAGGTGCAGGGGAGCAATGTCAAGTGTTACATAGATGGTGAGCTGTGTCATAACATCTCATTGGCAAAGACTCCGACCCCACGGAGGGTATATACCTCTGCAAGCCGTGACGGCAACAAACTGTATGTGAAACTCGTCAATCCGTCGGCTGCAGACTATTCAACGACACTTACGACTACCGGTTACTCTGCATCAAACATAAAGCTGACGCAGATGACGGCGGATAGTGACCAGGCGGAGAATACGAATAGTAATATGTATAATGTCGTTCCGCAAGAAACGACTCTCTCTGCATACGGTACAAACATAATAGTCAATGTTCCGGCATACTCGTTTAACATCTACGAGATGGACATTACCGAAGGCGAAAACCTGAGTGTCGGATTGATGCCTGAAGAGGGAACGTTCTACCTGAAAGACAGCGATAGCGGACAATATCTCTCAAGGGGCGCGACATGGGGTACACGGGCTGCTCTGTCACCATTCGGTGTGCCGGTAGAGATAAGGAATGTATCTAACGACATCTATACCATTCGCTACTTGGATTTGGCTGACCAATATCTGGGTAATATCACAAACCCATATACCGATGTCGCTGCTACAGAAGGAGAGAATATACAGTGGCGTTTCCGCAATGCTGGAAGCGGTAACCTGTGGCTTGAGAATGTTGCAACGGGAGAATACTTTGCCGGAAACTCCGGGGAAGGGGCTTCCTTTACGACAAATAGCGCAGAGGCAACGCGTTTCACGATTGTTTCAGGCGCTGCGTATGAAAAATATATAAAGTCTTTGACCCCTCTTAATGAAGAGACTGAGTATAGCGTTAGCAAGGATGTGACTGACCTTGTCAAGAATGCCTCGATGGCATCGGGGGTAGAGGATTGGACAAATGATTTCCACCTTTTCTACACAAGTGGAAACCTTCTCTATAAATCACCAACTTCTCGCGCTACTGTTAACGAGGCTTATAGGTTGATGGGTGGAATCTCACAGACTGTCTCGGGACTTACGCCTAACGGACTGTATCGTTTCAGCATTCCCGCATTCTTCCGCGCAAGTTCCAATGCTTTGTGCGTCGCTGCCGATAATGATGGGCTGATAATGGGTAATGCCTATATAATGTGTGGGGATGCTAAAACGCGCTTGAAGACCTGGGCAGAAGACAGGGAGGGCAGTGATTATCCTAATACTATGGAAGAGGCTGCTGCCAGTTTCAGCAAAGGATTGTATAAAAACACCGTCGTAGGACGTGCTGACGCTGATGGTAATCTTGTTATCGGACTGGGCATTGACCAACGCAGTCCTGCCGACCCTGGACAATGGCTTGTCTGGGGTGGGGTAAAACTGGAGGAAGTAACCGAACCGATTGATTATACCAGTAATATCGTAAATCCATCGTTCGAAAGTGGATTTGACGGATGGATAAATAATGGTATGCAGACACAGAATAACACAGAGCCCAGCGCTGCAAAGACGGGGTCTTACTACTGCGAAAAGTGGTGTGACAGCAGGTATAGCTTGGCTGATGCTTCCGTCACCCAAACCATTACGGGACTGAAAGATGGCGACTACCTCGTTACTGCTACCTGCCATGCAGAGAAACAGGGGAATACCAATCCTGTAAGCGGTGTATATCTGATGGCGGGCTCAAACAAAACGGCGGTTACTGCCACTGCGACATATCAAGTCACCGCTACAGCAGCAGGAGGTGAACTGACTATTGGCTTCGGGTGTGAGAATACCGATGCCAACTGGATGACAGTAGATAATTTCAGGATAAAGTGGATTGGCTCGTCAGATGAGAATAACAAAGAGATACTAAGCACTCTGATAGACAAGCTCCAGAACCTTATAGATACTAAAACAATTCTTACTCAGGAATTGAAGGACGAAGGTGCCAGCGTTGTCAATGACGCAAGGCTGGCAGAAACCCCGGAGCAGGTCGTGCAGGCTATTTCTAACGTGTCTGCCAAATATGCGGAACTGGATGCCTACCGCATACCTGTCGAGCGAAACGATTTCTGTAATGCTTATCTCTTCGCCTACTTCCCAAATAATAGTGATGAAAACCTCTATTATGCCATTTCAACTGATGGTTTCAACTATACGCCTCTGAATAATGGCGAGAAGATTCTGAATTCTTGGGACTTTACTCGGTCTGGCGGCATTCGCGACCCGCATATCCTTCGTGGCGAAGATGGAGTGTTCCGTATGGTGAATACTGACATGAGGAGTGCCCTGGGGTGGAGTAGTAACAGGGGGATAGTGATGAGCAAGAGTACAGACCTCATCCACTGGACACACAGCACGGTACACTTCCCGGAACGTTTTCCGGACGGATGGAGCAGTGTCACCAGAGTATGGGCACCAGAAACTATCTACGACCGTGAAACGGGAAAGTATATGGTGTATTTCTCTTTGCTGACAAGTGATGACGGCACATGTGACTATGACAAGGTGTTCTATTGCTATGCCAATGACGATTTTACCGATTTGGAGGACTATCCTGTACACTTGTTTGACAGGGGAAGTGCCACCATTGATGCCGACATAGTGTATGATGAGACAGACCGGCTCTACCACATGATATACAAGAATGAGGGTATCAATTCCATCAGTCATGTGTCGGCTTCGCGTCTGACGGCGGAAGAGGGCAAGCCTACGGGCAGTCAGTGGGGAAACCTGGGTGGTGGTATCCAGCAGACGAATGTGGCTGTCGAAGGTGGAGGTATATTCCGCCTTACAGATACCAACACTTACGTGGTTATGTATGACTGCTATGGCAGCGGCTATTACCAGTTCTGCACCACTACGGACTGGAAAAAATATACATTGGTAGCACAAACGACAACGTCAGGAAAGTTTACTCCTCGTCACGGAAGTGTTACCCCGCTTCATCCTGCCGAAACTCGTGCCTTGTTGGAGGCATTCCCGACAGATGGCTTGGTGATTGGTCCTGTTCGTGGCGATGCCAACGGCGACGGGGAAGTCGGTATGTCTGACGTGATGTTTGTAGTGAATTATATCCTGGGGACTCCTGACTCCTCATTCGATAAGATAGGAGCCGATGCCAACGAAGACTGCGAAATAGGGATGCCCGATGTGATGTATATAGTAAATTACATACTCAACGGTAAATTCCCGGAGGAATGAAAAGTGAGCACTTTTTTCCGTTTTCGTTTTCGTTTTCGTTATAATTTTCGTACCTTTGCACCTTGACAGAAAAATAGACATATAAATGAAGACATTTTTTCACCCTCAAGACCTCGGCGACATAAGAGCTGCTCTTGCTGAGGCACAGTTAGTTAAGAAAGACCGTTATGCATTTCAGAACCTCGGCAAGAACAAGACTTTGCTGATGGTGTTCTTTAATAACTCCCTTCGTACACGCCTCTCGACACAGAAGGCTGCAATGAATCTCGGCATGAATGTCATAGTGCTTGACGTTAATGCCGGAGCATGGAAGCTGGAAACGGAACGTGGCGTCATCATGGATGGTGACAAGTCGGAACACTTGCTGGAGGCTATTCCTGTAATGGGATGCTACTGCGACGTTATCGGCATCCGCTCTTTTGCTGGTTTGACGGACAGGGAGTATGACTATGCAGAGACAATAGTAAACCAGTTCGTACAGTATTCTGGCAAGCCTGTCTTTGCCATGGAGACGGCAACGGTTCATCCTCTTCAGGCTTTTGCAGACCTCATCACCATCGAGGAGCATAAAGCAACGGAGCGTGTTAAGGCTGTCCTGACATGGGCACCGCATTGTCGTGCTTTGCCGCAGGCGGTTCCTAACTCTTTCGCTGAATGGATGCTGGCGGCTCCGGATGTAGATCTTGTTATAACGCATCCGGAAGGCTATGAGCTCGACCCTCAGTTTACAAAAGGTGCAACAATAGAATATGACCAGAAGAAAGCTTTTGAGGGTGCTGACTTCATATACGCAAAAAACTGGTCTTGCCCTGGCGTCACAAATCCTGCTGACTACGGAAAGATTATCTCCCGAGACATGAATTGGACGGTAGATGCTGAGCACATGTCGTGGACAAATAACGGTAAGTTTATGCATTGTCTGCCAGTTCGTCGCGGACTCATCGTTACCGATGATGTCATAGAGAGCAAAAACTCCCTCGTTATACCAGAGGCTGCAAACAGGGAGATTTCTGCACAGGTGGTAATAAAAAGAATTCTTGAGAGCTTGTAAGGAATGTCACATCCAAAAGGTTTATACCTCCTCTTCGTTACGGAGATGGCAGAACGCTTTTCCTATTACGGAATGCGTGCCCTCTTTGTGTTATATTTAGTTGCTGCCTTCTTTACAAATGACCAAGCCAGCCAGATATATGGTTCATATACCGGATTGGTATATCTTACCCCTCTGTTGGGTGGATATATAGCTGATAAGTATTGGGGAAACCGCCGTTCTATCATCTTTGGCGGAATAACGATGGCGATAGGTCAGTTCCTGATGTTTGCTTCCGCATGTTTCGTGAAGCAGAGCATTTTTACGGAAGGGGGCTCAATAGACCCTTCTGTTGATAACACGTTCTCAATGTGGCTGATGTTTGGCGGCTTGGCGATGCTGATTTTCGGTAATGGTTTCTTTAAGCCGAATATCTCCACAATGGTAGGCGACCTCTATGAGCCGCAGGATCATCGCAAGGATTCTGCCTTTACCATATTCTATATGGGCATCAATACTGGTGCTTTCGTGGCACCGTTGCTGTGCGGATATTTGGGCGATGGTAACTGGATGAATCCTCATAACTTTAAGTGGGGCTTCTTCTGTGCCGGTGTCGCTATGGTCGTTTCTGTAGTGGTATTCTCTACCCTGAAGGACAGATATCTCGTAACTCCTGAGGGACTCGGCATTGGCTTGGCTCCGTCGAAGTCGGAGTTGTTAAAGCTGAAGGAAATTCAGGAAGAAGAGGACGAAGCCCTGCTGGAAGGACGTCAGATGCAGGCATCGGAGGTTAGGGTTCCCAAAAAGGTGGCAAAGAATTCTCCTTTCCGTCTGTGGGGATGCATACTTGGTGCCATAGTATTCTATTTCTTGCTGTCAAGGGATGTGGCAGATTTTAATGACTATATCTCAAACGCCATATATGTTATAGCAGTTGCCTTGCCATTGTTCATCATAACCGACCGTAGCCTTACCAGTGTTGATAAGTCGCGTATCGGGGTGATATATATCATCGCCTTGTTCGTGATATTCTTCTGGAGTGCCTTTGAACAGGCTGGTTCGTCATTGACATTGTTTGCAGAGCAGCAATGCGACCGCACTATTGGCAGTTGGGAAATGCCGACCACTTGGTTCCAGAGCATCAATCCTATTGTCGTGGTGCTGTTTGCTCCTGTTATGGCAACATTATGGGAAACTCTGGCAAAACATAATATGGAACCTTCCAGCCCTCGCAAGCAAGCCATCGGCTTGGCGCTTCTTGCCTTGGGGTATGTGGTCATCGCCTATGGTACATACGGCATAACAACGGGTGGTCAGAAGGCTGCCATGTGGTGGCTCGTAGCATTGTATTTCATACATACTATTGGCGAATTGTCATTGTCGCCAATCGGGCTCAGTATGGTGAATAAACTGTCACCTGCTCATCTGGCTTCTTTGCTGATGGGTGTATGGTTTATGAGTAATGCTGCCAGCAATATCTTGGCGGGAAAGTTAGCAACGTTGTTGCCAGAGCAGGGTGTTACAAAGCATTTCTTGGGCTTGGAAATAGCAACTCTCACTGACTTCTTCTTGCTGTTTGCGGTAATGGCAGGTGTCGCATCGGTATTGCTGTTCCTGTTGTGCCCCTTACTTAAAAAAATGATGAAAGGAGTGGAGTAAGAGTTAAGAATTAAGAATGAAGAATGAAAAAGATTCTTGTTTTTGCTACTAACAATGCGCATAAGCTGCAGGAGGTGCGCCAAATCTTGGGCGAACGCTTTGAGGTTCGTTCGCTCAAGGAGATAGGATGTCATGAGGAACTGCCGGAAACGCATCCGACTCTTGAAGGAAATGCCCTTGAGAAGGCGCAGTATGTAAACCAGCACTATGGCTTTGACTGCTTCGCTGATGATACGGGGCTTGAGGTTGAGGCACTTAATGGTGAACCTGGTGTTTATTCTGCCCGTTATGCTACTATTGACGGGACAGACCATAATTCTGAGGCTAATATGCAGAAACTGCTGCGAAACTTGCAGGGTGTTGATAATCGCAAGGCTCAGTTCCGTACGGCTATTGCCTTGATATATCATGGTGAGACTCATATGTTTGAGGGAAAGGTTGTGGGATGTGTTGCAACAGAAAAACATGGCGCAGAAGGCTTTGGCTATGACCCTATCTTCTATCCGGAGGGTTATTCACCGGCAGAAACGGACAGCCCGAAAACCTTTGCAGAGATGACGGCAGAAGAAAAGAACAGCATGTCGCATAGAGGTAGGGCGGTAGAGAAATTGGTGGATTTCCTGCAAGTAGAAGCCCAATAGGCCCAATAGGACTATTAGGCCCAATAAACTATATGAGTACTGATAAGCTTTCACTTCTTCGTTCGGTGATGCAGCGCGAGAGTCTTGATGCTGTCATCATTCCTTCGTCAGACCCTCATAATAGCGAATATGTAGCCCCTCATTGGCAGGGACGCAAGTGGATTAGCGGCTTTACAGGAAGTGCAGGAACGGCTGTCGTAACGATGGATGAGGCTGCACTTTGGACGGATTCCCGCTATTTCTTGCAGGCAGGGCGCGAATTGTCGGAAGAATGGCAGCTGATGAAGGAATATATGCCAGAAACCCCTACCATAGCCGAATGGCTGAAGAGAAAGATGAGCCTATTGCCTAATGGCGGTATCGTTTGTATCGATGGTATGGTAATGCCTTATGAGGAGATAGCCCAGTTGACGAAGGAACTGCGTACCATAGGATGCACCATGCGGACTAATTATGATGCTCTCTCTACTATATGGGATAATCGTCCGGCAAAACCCTCAAACGATATTTTTCCTGTAGATGCCAGCATCATTGGAGAGACAACATCCGAGAAACTGCAGCGTCTCAGAAATGCTATGGGCTCTTGTGATGCTTATGTAATGACAGACCTGACAGAGATAGCATGGACGCTGAATCTTCGTGGGTCGGATGTTATGATGACTCCGGTATTTATAGCATACCTGTATATTACCCATAGCGATGCTACGGTTTTTGTAAATGGTACGCTTTCTCCAGAGGCTCAGGGATTGTTAGCCAATGCAGGGGTAGCGGTTGAAAAGTACGATGAATTCGTGAAATTTTTGAGGGAAAAGTCCTCAAAGAACACTCTGACACTATGCTCTGGCAAGGCGACGAATCATACAATATATAGCATCGTAAAAGAACATGTCCGTGACAGTGATTCTCCGGCAAGCATCATGAAAGCCATCAAGAATGATGCCGAGATAGAAGGCTTCAGGCATTCTATGCTACGTGATGGTGTTGCGATGGTTCGCTTCCTGCGTTGGCTGAAGCCGGCAGTTGAAGCAGGGGGGCAAACGGAATTGACGGTTTCGGAAAAACTTTTTGAGATACGCAAAGAGGAAGATGTAGATGCTTCATCGGCTCCTGCTCTTGCAACAAAGAAATTCATGTCATTGTCATTTGGCACTATCTGTGGCTATAACGAGCATGGGGCAATAGTACACTATGCCGTAACTCCTGAAACGGCAAAGACATTGAAAAGTGAAGGACTTTTGTTGCTCGATAGCGGAGCACAATATACAGATGGTACAACAGACATCACCCGAACTATTGCATTAGGTCCGTTGACGCCAGAGATGAAGCGTATCTATACCCTTGTCCTCAAAGCTCATATAGCCCTTGCAAGCATATCCTTCCCAGAAGGTACTAATGGTACTAATCTCGACACAATTCCTCATTCGGTATTATGGCGTGGGAAGGTGGATTATATGCATGGCTCTGGTCATGGGGTAGGGGCATGCCTGTCTGTCCATGAAGGTCCCCAATCAATGAGGCAGAGATGGCGCCCTGCACCTTTGCAGGAGGGAATGACGCTGACGATAGAACCAGGAGTCTATCTGGAGGGAAAGTTCGGAGTCAGAGTAGAAAACACTATGTTGGTGAAACAAGATGCTTCTGTTGATGGCGAAAAGAAATGGTTCGCCTTCGAGCCGCTTACGTTATGTCCCATTGATACAGTTCCTATTGAGATGGATATGTTAGAGCAGTATGAGAAAGACTATCTCAATGATTACCATGCACTTGTAAGAGAAAAACTGTTGCCATTACTGAAGAATCGGGAAGATAAGACCTGGCTCATAGAAAATACTAAAAAAATATAAAAATAACATAGTCATACAAATCTTCAATATTGAATATCAAAAAAAAACATTACCTTTGTGGCGAAGTCACATTAATGGGCATTCTCAATGTCACGCCCGACTCTTTCTATGCTGCTTCTCGTAAGCAGAGTGATGAGGAAATACTTTCTCGTGCCAAAGAGATTCTCGCCCTTGGAGGTGATGGAGCGATAATAGATATTGGCGGATGTTCTACGCGACCAGGTAGCACCCCTGTTAGCGAAGAGGAGGAAATGCGTCGCGTGAGTCATGCTTTGGAACTATTGCAGAAGGAATTTCCCGATGCGATGTATAGTGTTGACACCTTTCGTCCGGAGATAGCAAGGAAAATGGTTGAGGACTATGGCGTCTGCATCATCAATGACATTTCCGGAAATGTTGCATGTGCCATACCGAATTCCTGTTATGTACTCACTTCAAGCGAGGCAGATATAGAGGCGATAATACGTGATTTCAAGAGGAAGATAGAGGAGATACACTCTTTGCATCCGTCCATAGACATAATACTGGATCCGGGCTTTGGCTTTGGAAAGACACGGAAGCAGGAGTATGATATACTACTAAACTTATACAAGATAAAGCAGGCATTTCCCAATAATATGCTCCTCGTAGGTGTCAGTAGAAAGCGTATGATATACGAGATACTCGGAACTACACCAGAGAGCGATGCCACACTTGCAGGCACAAGGTTGATACATCACATCGCTATGCTTCAAGGGACTGATATAATTCGAACTCACGATTTACAATAGATGTTTTTTACTTTCGGCATAAAGGATGCTATTGACATATTGCTCGTCGCAATAGTGCTCTATTACGTCTATCGCTTCATGCGAGAGACAAGGACACTTAATATGTTCGTCGGTACTCTTACATTTATCGTGATATGGCTTTTTGTCAGTCGTGTGTTGGAGATGAAGATGATGGGTGCCCTGTTCGATAAATTCGTTGCTGTAGGTGCTCTCGCTGTTCTCATCCTCTTTCAGAAGGAAATCCGAAAATTCCTTTTCCGCATAGGAGAACGTCGTACTACAGGTTCATTCCTCGGATGGCTCGTTAAGAAGAGTAATGAGGATGATGCAGAAAGTCATGCCAACACAATGCCTATCGTAATGGCATGCATCAATATGGCACGTAATAAATGCGGAGCATTGATAGTGCTGGAACGTGAGAATCCTCTTAACGATATTGTCGAAACAGGCGATAAGATAGATGCTGCTGTAAATCAGCGCCTACTTGAGAATATATTCTTTAAGAATTCACCACTCCATGATGGGGCTGTGATAATCAGCAATAATCGTATCAAGGCAGCTGGTTGCATCCTTCCAGTAAGCCATAATCTGGATATACCCCGCGAGCTGGGCTTGCGTCATCGCTCTGCTATGGGAATCTCTCAACAGTCAGATGCTATAGCAATCGTGGTATCGGAAGAGACCGGACGCATTAGTGCTGCTGTGAATGGTAACTTTCGCCTGCGCTTGTCTGCAGAAGAATTAGAAAAAATAATCAATTCAAAATAAATCAATACCAAAAATCATTATGAGTTTAATCGAAAAAATCATTGCTCGCGCTAAGGCAAACAAACAGCGCATCGTACTCCCTGAGGCAGAAGAAGAACGCACTCTTTGTGCTGCTGATCAGGTTTTGGCACAGGATATTGCTGATCTTATCCTAATCGGTAATCCTGCAAAGGTAAATGCTCTCGCAGAGAAGCATGGCTTGAAGAATATTGGTAAGGCAACCCTCATTGACCCAGAGAACTATGAGCGTTCAGAGGAGTTGGCACAGTTACTTTTCCAACTGCGTCAGAAGAAGGGCGTGACAATAGAGAAAGCCCGCGAATTGGTAAAAAATCCTCTCTATCTTGGATGTATGATTATTAAGACAGAGGGAGCTGATGGTCAGATTTCTGGTGCTCTTTCTACTACTGGTGACACTCTTCGTCCAGCGTTGCAGATTATCAAGACAGCGCCTGGCATCACATGTGTTTCTGGCGCAATGCTTATGATTACTGATAAGCCAGAGTATGGCGAAGATGGTGTCCTTGTCTTTGCTGATGTAGCTGTAACGCCAATGCCTGATGCACAGCAGTTGGGACAGATTGCCGTTTGTGCTGCCCAGACAGCCAAGAGTGTTGCCGGCTTCGCAGAGCCTCGTGTTGCAATGTGCTCTTTCTCTACAAAGGGAAGTGCCGGCCATGAGGTCGTTGATAAGGTTATTGAGGCTACTGCTGTAGCAAAGCAGCTTGACCCAACACTTAAGATTGATGGTGAACTTCAGGCAGATGCAGCTCTCGTACCTGGCGTAGGTGCAAAGAAGGCTCCTGGCTCAGAAATTGCTGGTAAGGCAAATGTGCTTGTATTCCCTAACCTCGAAGTTGGTAATATCGGTTATAAACTTGTACAGCGTCTTGCTGGCGCACAGGCTCTCGGTCCAATCCTTCAGGGTATAGCACGCCCGGTAAACGACCTTTCTCGCGGCTGTTCGGTAGAGGATATTGTGAACCTCGTGGCTATCACGGCATGTCAGGCAATGGATGCAAAAAAGTGAAGTTTAACGTTCAGAGTTTAAAGTATAAAAATTATGAAGATACTTGTATTAAATTGCGGTTCATCCTCTATTAAGTACGCATTGTATAATATGGATGACAAGAGTGTTATGACCAGTGGCGGTGCCGAGAGAGTAGGCCTTGACGGTGCTTTTGTAAAGGTAAAACTGCCAAATGGTGAGAAGAAACAGATTATGCACGATATCCCTGAGCATACTGAAGGCGTGAAGTTTATTTTCTCACTTCTTACCGACCCAGAGATTGGTGTCATAAAATCCCTTGATGAGATAAATGCTGTAGGTCATCGTATGGTGCATGGTGGAGAGAAGTTTACGGAATCTGTAGTCATTACTCCAGAGGTGATAAAGGCTTTTGAAGCTGTTTCAGACCTCGCTCCTCTACATAACCCAGCAAATATGAAGGGTGTAAATGCTGTATCAGAATTGATGCCAGGTCTGCCACAGGTGGGTGTCTTCGATACTGCTTTCCATCAGACAATGCCGGCAAAGGCATATATGTATGCTGTTCCTTATGAGTTGTATGAGAAGTATGGTGTTCGCCGTTATGGTTTCCACGGAACTTCACATCGCTATGTTTCAAAGCGTGCTTGCGACTTCCTCGGAATTCCTCAGCAGGGCTGCAAGATGATTACCGCACACATCGGCAATGGTGGCTCTCTTGCTGCTGTTGTTGATGGCAAGTGTGTTGATACCACGATGGGGCTTACTCCTCTTGAGGGCGTTATGATGGGCACTCGCTCTGGCGATATCGATGGTGGTGCTGTCACCTTTATTCAGAAGAAACTAAACCTTGATGCCGATGGTATCAGCAATCTGCTGAACAAAAAGTCTGGTGTTCAGGGACTTTGCGGCTATTCTGATATGCGTGACGTAGAGTCTGCTGCCAAGAGTGGTGACCAGAAGGCAAAGGTGGCACAGGAGTCATATTTCTATCGCATTAAGAAGTATATCGGTGCTTATGCTGCTGCTATGGGCGGCTGCGACGTTCTCGTATTCACAGCCGGAGTAGGTGAGAACCAGACTTCTATGCGTGAGGCGACCTGCGAAGGTCTTGAGTTCATGGGAATCAAGATTGACAAAGCTGTCAATGCTACAGTTCGTGGTAAGGAAGCTGTCATCTCTACGCCAGATTCAAAGGTAAAGGTTGTTGTCATCCCAACCGATGAAGAACTGATGATTGCTACAGATACTATGGCATTAGTGAAGTAGTACGACTATTCTTATGCGGGGTTTGCTATCGCGTTAAGCGTAGCAAGCCGCCGCTATCAACATATATATTCCTAAATTATTAACTAAAACAAAAAAACTATGAAAAAATTATTACTGAGGAAAATGCTCTTCGTAGTAGCATTGCTCTGCGTTGGGCAAAGTGCGTGGGCTTATAGTCCTACGTTAAAGGAAGATTTGTCTGTAGCAGGATATGTAACAAAAGCCTACTATGACATTGCATCCACTAATGTTGATGACATGTGTCCTACATCGGGAGATTTCCGTTATCGAGGCAGCGGTTATGGTTTGTATAATTTTGGAAGTGGTAATCGTGGCGCAGATGTTGCACTTGCATTTGCAGAAGATGACATCGTTATCTTTGAATTTCAGGATAGTCAAGGTAGAGGTGTTACAATAAACTCTGTAGGAAATTGTACAAAGGATGCAACTTTGTCATCTTCTACTGGCTACTTGGTATTTAAAGCTGATGCCGCAGCTGGTGCAACAACCAGTATTAATGTTGGTCGTGCAGGATGTATTATCGCTATTCTTGTAATGGAGAAGGACAATAGTGTTGAAACTGCTGATTACACAATCAACTATCTCCTGAATGGTGAAGGCGAGCCTGTAAAAACCTCTACTGGCACTCTGGCAGTCGGCTCAATAGTAAACACAGACGCAACATTCTTTGTTGATGATGTAAAGTATTTCCGTGCTGACGGTCAGACCGAAAGCATTACGATAGCATCAGGTGATAATAAATATAATGTAAATGTACGTCTGGCAGCAACATATAATTATTCTCTCCAGAGCAGCCTTGGCGGGACACTTGCAAGTGGTACGGGTCTTGAAGGTGAGACTGTCAGAGTAGGTTATCCTCGTTATCAACTTCAGGATGGTGTGCTCTATGAGGCAGACGCCACTAATAAGGAATATCGCAAGTCAATAGAACTTTCTGAAGACAACGCAAGCGTGACTGTAACTTACAATGTTAAGGAAGGTGTTGAAAATGTTGTTTTCTGTGCAGATGGTGAGAATATTGACGGCATGACTGTGAGTACAGCAGGAAACGTACCTGTTCGTGCTTCCCAGGGTAAGGCAAGTGTTGCTTCAGAGGACGTTACAATAACGACCCTGCCTGCAGGTAAGTATGTTCTTCATGTCGGAGCCTTCACTTCAAAATCAAGTGAACAGAAGATATATATCGGATATGGCGAGACGCAGTATGCTTTCGCTTCAAGCAGTAACTTGAATGAGTCTGCTTCTGAAGAATTTACGCTTACAGAAGAAAATGATATTAAGTATTTCGGAACTGCAAGTTCTACAGATGCCCAGTTCGACTATATCTATATCGTTAAGACTGGCGACTATGTCGCTCCTGCTAAGGAAGACATCGTTTACACAGCTCCTGAAGGTATTGAAGGTCTTGTTGCCAACGGCGAGGCACAGGCTCTCATAACAGCCGGTACTGTAGAAGAAGGCGGTGAGATGCAGTATTCTCTCGATGGTGAGAACTTCAGCACAGAGATACCTACAGCTACAGAGGCTAAGAAATATACGGTATATTACAGAATCGTAGCAGATGACACACATAACGATGTTGCTGCACAGGAAATATTTGTTACTATCATTACTGCAGAACTGGATGCTGCTAAGAAGGAACTTGTGGCTGCTATTGAAGCAGCTAAGGCTATTGACACAGAAGGTAAGAATGGTGCAGAGGATCTCGCTGCTGCAATTACTGCTGCTGAGGGTGCCATCTTTGCTGATGATGTAACAGTATCAGTTGTCAATACTGCAAAGGAAAATCTTGCTGCTGCTGTTGTCGCATTCGAAGAGGCTAATAAGGTGGCTTATGACATAAACGTTGCTGAAGGTATTGTAGGCGGTACTGTTGAAGTATCTTCTACATCTGCAAAGGCTGGCGAAGAAGTTTCTATCACAGCTACTCCTGCCGAGGGCTATGAGCTCGCAAGCGTATCAGTTACTGGCGTAAACTCTAATCAGGCTGTTGCAGTAGCTGATGGTAAGTTCACAATGCCAGAAGATGCAGTTACAGTAAGTGCAACATTCAAGAAGAAGGCTATCTATATTGAAACAGACCTTACCAGTCAGTTCTCTGCTTTGACAAATTGGCAAAATTGGACAGGTGCAACAGGCTTTACAGCAACCAATTTCTGTCCTGCCGTTGCTATTAATGACGGAACTACCAAGCAGGTATGTGAAAAGTATGAAGGTACTTGTGCAACTACAGGCGATGTATTCTATCAGACAATAACAGGTCTTGCTGCTGGTACATATAAGATTGAACTTTATGGTGGTGCTGCATACACATTCGGTCGTGGCTTCTCTTCTGAGGCATTCTCTGAAGGTAATTGGAACGCTGGTGACAAGATTGAGCCAAGCGCAGAGGTTTCTACTGGTGTAGTTCTTTCTGCTACAACTTCTGAAGGTACATACGGAGGCGAAATTCCAATTTACTATGCTACGAACTTCCCAGACGGTGCTGCTACCGTAACCCTCGATGGTGTTAAGGTTGGTGCTAACGGTGAGTTGAGAATAGGTATGTCTAAGACCTCTCAGTCAACCAACTGGCACGTTGTTCAGCTGAAGGGCGTAACGGCTCAGGTTGATGCAATCGAACTGCATGCTGTCACACTGGCATCTGCTCAGGCTGCTCTGTCTGCAGAGGTGAATGCAGTAGTAGTTGGTGAAGAGAAGACTGCTTTGGAGGCTGCTATTGCAAACAATTCAGAAGTAACAGAACTGACAGCCGAGGCTTACGAGACAGCTATCAATGCTTTGAAGGCTGCAACGAATGCCTTTACTTCTGCTCGTGAAGCTTATGCTGCTCTGGCTGCTACAAAGGAGACTCTTGTAGGATATGCAGAGAAGTATGTATATGCAAGTGCAGAGAAGACTGCTGCCGTTACTGCTGCTGCAGAGGGTGAGCCTACATCTACTGCTGATGCTACTTCTAAGAATGCGAACTTGATTACTGCTCTGCGTGCTATGGCAGAATCTCATGCCAATGCAGAAGGCGTAGAGGGTGCAGAAGCTATTGCAATCACCAACCCATCTGCTGAAGACAGCACGAATGGCTGGACTACAGTCAAGGGTGAAGACTCGGGCGGTTCTATCAACATCCTGGAAAATGAGCCTTGGACAAGTGCCGATGGTAGTACAGCACACAAGTACTTCGATGGCGGTGACTGGGGCGCATCTGCATGGGATGTTTCTCTGACTCAGAATGTTGAACTTGCTGCTGGTAAGTATATGCTCAGCGCAATAGGTCGCGCATCTGGTGATGTCGCTTTGACCGTCTTTGCTGGTGAAAGCAAGACAACAATGCCTTCTATCGGTGCTGCCGGTGGCTTATTCGACAGAGGCTGGAACATTTCTTCTGTAGAGTTTGAGGTAGAAGCTAAGTCGGCTGTTACTATCGGTGTACAGGGTGTGACAAACGTTATTCATAACTGGATGTCATTCTCAGACTTCAAGTTGGTTCTTATCGAGAGCCATGCTATAAAGGATGCTAAGGCTGAATTGCTCGAAGCAATCAACGAGGCTAAGGCTATCGATACAGAGTACAAGGACGGTGCTGAGGAACTCGCTGCTGCAATCACTGCTGCTGAGGGCGTTTATAATAACGCAGAGGCAACCGTTGAAGGCGTAAATACTGCAAAGAGCGATCTCGCTGCTGCTGTTGCTGCATTCAATACGGCTAATGCTAAGTACTCTGCACTGACTTACACAATTATCGGTCAGAGCTCTATCAAGGCTACTATCAAGAAGGGTAAGGCTGTTCTCGACATTATCCCAGAAGAGGGATGGGCTGTTTCTGAACTCAACGTTAACGGTGAGGATGCTTTAGAGCAGCTGGCTGACAACAAGCTTGTTGTTAATGTTGATGCAGACGCTACATTGGTAGAGGTTACCTTCGGATGGGCTGATGCTGAGAATATGTACGAAGAAGATGAGGTTACAGGCATTGCAAATATTGCTGACGAAGGCATAAGGGTTTATGCTCAGGGCAATCAGATTTGTGTTGAAGGTGCTGCTGGAAAGATCGTAAGAGTATATACTCTCTACGGTTCGCTCCTCAATACTGCTACACCTTCTGAGAACAAGGTTGCCAAGTTCTCTGTAGCTGCTGGTACTTATTTAGTACAGGTTGGTAATAAGGCTGCAAAGATTTCCGTGAAGTAAGTCTTTGTAAACATAAAAAGATTGAGGGCGCCTCGAACTGAGACGCCCTCTTTTTTACTCTTCACTTTCGCTTCTGCGGCTTATCTGGCGATATTGTGTTGCTGTCATTCCTTTAAGTTTCTTAAAGGTGCGCGAGAAGTATTGTCCTTCTCCGAATCCCATTCGCATTGCAATCTCCACGATGCTTTCGTTAGTGTTTTTCAGCAGCAGACAGGCACGGTTTACTTTCATTCTCATGAAGTATTCCTTTGGTGCCATTCCCATCTCATGCGTGAAGCTATGTGTAAAGTGGCTGCGGCTGTATCCGCATTTTGCTGCCAGTTCTGTAATGGAGAGTGTTTTGTCAATGTGTTCAGACATGTATGAGATAGCGATATGTACGAAGTTGTCGGCTGGCTTACGTCGGTTTGTTGACTCTGCATACAAATCTACGTATGTAAAGGTTGCCATCAGGTGATGGAAACAATGACTTGCATACGCCATGCGGTTCAGGCTTCGTCCGTTGCCTATCATGAAGTATATCTCTTCAAACAATTCGGTACGATAAAAGGCGTGTGGTTCTACGTCTGTTTTTACTTTCTTTGGCACTTGCTGGTCTTGACACAGCAGGTGTGCCTTTGTGCCTGAGAAGAATGCCCAATATATTGACCAGGGTTCTTTGTCGTCTGCTCCGTAGGAATAGGATGCTCCTTGTGGTATTATGACGAAGTCGTCAGGCTGGATTATGTATTTGGGACCATTATCTATTTCTACCCATCCCTTGCCTTCCTTGCAGAATATAAGCACATTGTCATTATTACCAGCTTCGCGACTGGTATGATGATATTGTGCCTCCGGGAAATATCCGATGGCTGTTATGTAGAGGTCGGAGATAATCGGGTCTGTAGCTGCTGTCTGTACCATCTCGGATGGTATTACGATATAGCGTTCACCTATAAAACCTGATTTCTTTTTTGGGTTTAGTGTTGTTGACATATAGTAGTCTATATCTTGGTGCAAAATTAATCAAAATTTCTCAAATACAATGAATTTGTGCAGAAAAATCACCTTTTTATACAATTATCCACGCATAAAAACCTTAAATGACGTGGTTTGATGTAAAAAAATGGTGGTAGATAGCTCTAAAGTTCTAACAATCAGATTGGTCAATGTGATTCCTGCATTTTTTGCAAGAACATGGGTTTAAATTTATATGCTTGGTAGTGGATTTTTTCTTCCTCCCCAGAGGATTTTATGTTCAAGAGCTTGAAACACCTGTCCAAGGGCTTTGTACAGTAGTTTAAGGGCTCTGAACATAAGTTCAAGGGCTTTGAATATAAAATCCACTGAGGAGAAAATAATTTTTCCTCGATAGGTAAACAAATGTTTATCGAGGAAAATAAATTCTTGATTTCTTGCATTATTCATAACTTAATCGTACCTTTGCACCAGAAATGTTATAGCCGTAAAATTTACAAGCGTAAGTATAAGCATAAAATTTCATGAAAAATATATAACTTTGTAGCCAGATATGACTCAGATTATAAAAAGATATCCGCTTACTTGCATCCTGTTGGTGGCTATATGGGTGGTGTGCCTGATACCTGTCCCAGACATTAAGCCACTGCACGGATTTAACCTTCTCGACAAGTGGACACACTTTGTGATGTATGGTGCGTTTTCGTTTGTGTGGTGTTATGAGTTTAAGCGCATATCTTGGCACACGATAGTGCTCCCGATAGTGATGGGCGGCATGATAGAACTGGCGCAGGCTTACCTGACAACATGCAGAAGTGGCGAATGGGCAGACCTGCTTGCGAACTCCATAGGGGTGTTCATCGGAAATGGGATGTATTTTCTGGTCAAAAGTCAAAAGTCAAAGGTCAAAGGTTAATATGAAAGTTCTCCTACTATCGACATACGAGAAAACCGGTGGTGCTGCTATTGCCGCCAGTCGCTTGCTGCATGCCCTCAGAAAGAATGGTGTGGATGCTACTATTATGTGTCGCAAGAACCTGTCGTGGTGGAAAGGAAAGCCTCAGTCGTGGAGTTCTATTGCGGAGCGAATGATGCTTGTGGCAGGAAATGTCTCTACCTTCGGAAACCTGTGGACGATGGATTATGCACAATATGGGCAGGACATCACGAAGACAAAGGAATTCAAGGAAGCGGACGTAATACACTTACATTGGATAAACCAAGGTTTTCTGGCATTTCAGGAGTTGGAGAAGATAGTATATAGCGGCAAGCGCATAGTATGGACAATGCATGACGAGTGGTGCTTTACTGGTGGCTGTCATTATACAGGTGACTGCCGACACTATCAGATGGGCTGTGAATGCTGTCCTTATGTGAGGACTTCTGCCTTTCAAAATGCTGCCCGCAAGGCTTGGGAAAAGAAACAGCGATTATACAGCAAGCGCAACATCACTTTCGTTGCCTGCAGTCTTTGGCTGAAACGCATTTCTGAAAAGAAGGCACTTGCTGCCGGACAGAGGATTCTTGCCATTCCCAACCCCATTGACACAAATGTTTACAAGCCACTTACTACTCTTCCGACGAACATGATTCTCTTTGTAGCACAAAGGGTGGATGATGAACGCAAGGGGCTGCAATATCTCGACAAAGCGGTAAATATACTCAAGAAGAGAGGGGAGAAGGTGGAGATATTGGCTTTGGGCAGGGATATACCTTATATCTCTGACGAAAAGGAAATGGCTGACCTGTATGCCAAGTCAGCATGCTTCGTGACCCCTTCGCTACAGGACAATCTGCCAAATACCATCATGGAGGCTATGGCTTGTGGCACTCCTTGTGTGGGATTCAATGTCGGGGGAATACCAGAGATGATAGATCATGGGCTTAACGGCTATGTTGCCCGATATAAGGATGCGGAAGACTTGGCTGACGGCATAAGCTATGTAATAATGAATCGTAAAATGCTGGGAAAAGCAGCCAGAGAAAAGGTGCTGGAGGCATATAGCGAAGACTTTGTAGCGAAGAGATACGTTAAACTGTATAATGCATAATTATCAATGTTCAATGTTCAATTTTCAATGGTCAATGGTCAATGTTTAAGATAAGAAAGGAAGAACGCAAGGGCGCCTTGGTGGCATTATTGGTCGCCTTGATGCTCAATATTCTCAACATTGTACGCTATGCTGGGGATTTGAGCGTGAAGAGTGGCGATACCTGGAGCCTCTTCGTCAGGACCTGGCACTTGTCTGGCTTTGACCCCATAACATATGCTGTCATTACGGATTGGAGGGTAGGGTATAACATCTATCGCCATCCATTGCTGCCTTATTTCATGTGGCCCTTCACAAAGATAAACGAAGGGCTGACTTGGCTGACAGGATATAACTGCGTGATGTTTGTGACAGCAGTATTGCTGATATTCTGTAGTGTATATTCTTTCGTCTTCCTGAATCGTATTTTTACCGAAATCATCGGCATAAAACGCAGGGAAGGCTACATTCTCTCAGCACTAACATTCTCTTTCGCATACATAATGCTCGCAACCTTCGCACCTGACCATTTCATAATGTCGATGTGCTGCCTGCTTGCAACTCTTTATATATTCGGAAGAACCTCTTCCCGGCAACAGGTCGAAGGTCGAAGGTCAAAGGTCGAAGGCGGTAGCAAATTCTTCACTCTTCACTCTTCACCCTTCACTTTCAACTCTTCACTCCTCAATGCCTGTCTGCTGTTCGTCGTAACTGCCGGAGTGACGCTGAGCAATGGCTTGAAGGTGATAGTTGTGGCTTTCTTGGCAAAAGGAAAGAAATTCTTCCCATATTACTTCATTGCCCTTCTTGCTTTGTCAGGAATGGTATGGGGAAGTGCCCGGCTGAGTTATCATTACCTTGTAAGACCAACAGAGGTGGCAAAAAAAGAGAAGGCTGCCAAGAATCGCGAGGCACAGCTGGAACGGCTGGTGGCGAAATATGGGGAGTCGAAGCGAGACAGCATCAAGAATAAACTGGAGGAAAAGAGAACCCGCAGATTTCACATGAGCGCTGTCTATAAACATACAGGCAAGCCAATAGCAAAAGGTGAATTCATGAGGTGGACAGATGGCACAACAAATCGTTGGGATGTAGTAGTAGAATGTCTCTTCGGCGAGGGCATAATGTTGCATGAGGACTATCTGCTGAAAGATGTGCTGGTAAACAGACCTGTCATAGTGCGCTATATTAATTGGTTCAACTATATAGTTGAGGCTTTGCTTGTATCGTTGTTCGCAGCAGGAATATGGATAGGGAGAAAAAGCAGATTTCTTTGGATTTGCCTTGCATGCTTTGCTATTGATATGGCTTTGCATCTGGGACTCGGCTTTGGCATCAACGAAATGGCAATAATGTCAGCACACTATCTGTGGGTATTGCCAATAGCGATGGCTTATCTGTTAAAGCATGCGGCTGGAATCAAGAGAGCGATATTGTCTTCGATTATAACTGTTATTGCAATATATCTCGTAATATGGAACGTGGTACTAACAATAGAATATATGTATTTCTTATAGGTCTGCTGGGATTGCTTATCTTAGGCACCATGAATGGGCTTATGCTGATGCATAACCCTGAAACGTGGACATCACAAAGACTTGGTGCCTGGACGGCATTTCATAATGATTTCATTTTTTCTGGCTTTGACCAATATACTTATATTGTAGTGTCTAAATGGCGCCCTTTGTTTGAATTGTATCGCCACCCAATGCTGGCAATCATGCTGTGGCCGCTAACGTGGATAAACTCGATTCTATCGGAATATTTCCACATGAATTGTGCCATATATGTGGTGGCAGTAACATATACCTTGGTCAGTACTGCCACATGGTGCCTGCTGTATGCTTTGTTCCGCAGGAGAATAGGGCTGTCAAGAATGTACTCGCTGCTTCTGCTGCTATTCTACTTCGGCTTTGCGTATGTGTTGCTTGCGAGCTTTGTGCCCGACCACATGATATGGACGCAATTCCTGCTTATCCTTACCATATATCTTGCCAGCAGCGAGAAAGGCATCAAGTGTTGGCAGGCTTTGGTGATATATTTCTTTGCCGCAGGGGTGACATTGACAAATGGCATAAAGGTGTGGCTGATTGATATGCTGGCAGCATATCGTTCTGCAAACTACACAAAATTATTCCGTCGCAGCCTTCTGTATTTTATCCCGACATTATTGATGGGTGGCGTCTATTTATGGCATCAGGAGTCTCTCTTGGCAAAGGAAGAATCATATAGGGAATCGATGCGCCAGCGTGCGATAGAGCGCGACAGTGCTGCTGCCATGAAGAAGTTTGCAAAAGACAGTATTTTTATGGCAAAAAGACAAGGGAAGCAATCGGTTGACAGCCGCTTCTTCGCCTTTACCGACAATACTGTAGATAGAGGACAATTGGTATGCGAGAACTTCTTTGGCGAAGGGTTCATATTGCATAAGGAGCACCTGATGGAGGATGCCAATGCCAGAAAGAATATCCGCCCTGTGATAGTGCATTATAGGGATTGGTGGAATTATGTTGCAGAAGGAGCGATACTCTTCCTGTTTGCAGGAGGAATATGGAGCGGCAGGCGAAGACGCCTGCTGTGGCTTGCCATGATGCCGTTCCTCTTTGATGTGTGCTTGCATATTGGTATGCGTTTTGCTGCAGCAGACGTGTATATTATGACGGCGCATTGGGCGTATGTCATACCGATAGCAATAGGACTTATGCTGAAAGAAAACAAGAAGGCTTTTATGGGAAATACTGTCTTGGCGACACTTATTGCATTGACAGTATATCTTTGGTGGCACAACCTAAACCTGCTTGTGCCGTATATAATCCCATGATTGGCGCAGAATCTTGGCACCACTAAGGTATATTATGCCAAGATAAATGATAGCGGCAAGGAAGATTCTTGCCAACATCAGATAAAGAGGTAAGAGGTGAGAAGTGAGAGGTAAGAGGTGAATAATGAAGAGTGAGAGATGGTGGGTTGCGACCATCGTAAATGCTGCTACGAAGAAGAATGGCAGTATGTCTTTCAATGCCTGATACCAAGTAAATCCAATCTCGCGATTGACGAAGAAATGCCAGACAAAAGTCCATGATACTATAATTATGACATACGCCATTACCATATCTGTAATGCTTCCCCCAAAATGGTGTACTGTCAACAGTGAACCTAAGATAACGCAACCTTGTATGATGACATTCCACATATAGATGTCGCTCTTTCCGCGACTGATTATCATATTATAGTATAAGGTGGCAAGAGGAAGAAAGGCACCTGCTATGCACAGTAACTGCATGAGGGATGCTGAAGGTAACCATTTCTCGGTAACTGTAATGACGATAAATTCTCGTGCTATCAATGCCAAGCCAAGCATTGCCGGGAAGGATATGAAGCATGTAAAGCGCAGCATCTTGGAAAAAGCCCTGCAAAGGCGTTCCTTATCGTCACCAACCTGAACAAAGGTGGGTTGGGCAATGCCTTGTATCATACCTGTGATTGTATTGCTACCCATTACGTTCCACTTCTGGGCTTGAGAATAGATGCCAGCCTCTGTCTTGTTATACAAACGCCCTAGGAGAAGGGAGAAGATGTTGTTGTTGATGTTGTTGAAGATATAGGTAAACAGCATCTTGCAGGAAAAGCCAAGCAGAGGTTTCAGGGAACTATATATTGTAGAGAGTGATGTCTGAAAACTGGGACGCCACTTGGAGAAATACCAACTGAGGATAGTGACGCAAAGATTAAACACAAGTGTCTGGGTCGCTATTCCCCAGAATGCAAAGCCATTAGCAGCGAGAGTTATGCCAACAGTACCAGAAATAAGAAGCGAGGATAGTGCCATCAAGGCAAGTTCGCGTTGCTGAAGCCGGCGAAAGAGAATGGCTCGTGGCACAATAGAGAAACTGGCAATAAAGAAACCCAGAAAGAAGTATCTTGACAGGGATGTCAGTATTGGCTCATTATAGAAAGTAGCAATCCAAGGGGACACACTGAAAAGAATGACATAGGCAACGATGCTCACCAAAATATTAAACCAAAAGACGGCATTGTAATCATCATGTGTGGCATCTCGTTTATTGGTCAGTGCTATTACGAAACCGCTGTCCTGCAAGGCTGTCGCAACAGTAGAGAAGACAAGTAGCATGGCTATGAGACCATAGTCGTCGGGGGATAGCAGACGAGCCAGCACAATGCCGAAGATGGCATTGAGTATTTGTGTGGCACCATTGTTGACGGCACCCCATATCAGACCCTTGGCGGCTTTGTCTTTTAGAGTATCACTCATCCTATCGTTTTCTTAATTCTATTAGCTATGCTGTTGACTATGTTCTTTATATTACCCGCCTTGAGATTAAGCCATAATTCTTCAAGGGAATATTGCACCTTACGCCACGGATTATTCCAAGCATTGCGAAGATACCATAGTTGTTGGTACTCAGGTGTTTCCTTGATGACTGTGGGGTGGGTAAGGGGGAAAGATAGTTCCTTGCGAGGCATCGTAAACTGCTGTCTGAGCCGGCGAGGAATAAGACTGAGTTGGGTGGAGTAGTGGGTGCCCCCTTTAAGACCGATGTTATTGATTAGGTTAACAGAAGGGAAGATGGCAAGCCCATCATGGAGCATCATATATGCCCAGAAAATGGACTCAAAATACTCTTTGTCTGCTGCTGCATGTCGTTGGCATAATGAAAGCATTCCCTTTCTTTGGTGATATTGCTCTGCCTTTGCTGATAGTATGGCAAACTGAGCAGAATCTTTTACAAAGGTGTATTCTGAATCCCAGTTGTTTACCACCCGGGCCCATGAAGCCCAGCCCCAGATAGAGAAAGCGCGCGAGAAGAAGTAAGAAGGATGTCTCTCTACAGGAGTAATAGCACTGTGTAGCGATTCCTCTTCTGTCATAAAGCCTGCTATCATTGTTATGCGTTCATCATTCTCATATCTGTCAAGGAGCTCTTTGCAATAGGGGAAGAAACTTTGGGAAGGTACGACATCGTCTTCGAGAACTATACACTTGTCGGTTTGGGAGAACGCCCAACGATGTGACATGAAACCGGAAGGGTCACATCCGTAGTTCCTGTCTTGGTATAGGCGATGTACCTCGCATTGCCAATCTATATTCTCGTCTTTTACCAATTCACGGCATGCCATAATGCCATCCATGTCGTTGCTGTTCTCACGTGGACCATCCTGATACAGGAAAAGACGTGAGGGACGAGCTTTCTTTACCTCAGCCCATACTTGGCTGAAGTGGTCTGCTCTGGCGTGAAAGAGCAGAAGAACACTGATGTCTGTCTTATAGCTTTTCAAGTTTTTCCACTAATTTGTCGCTCTTACCTGATGCTATTTTACGGCAGAAAAGTTTGCCACTATCCAAAAGGGTAGGAAGGTCTTCTTCGGTAAGAATCTTTATGATAGGTTCGTAATCTATATATGTTAATGGCGTGAGAGCCTTTAATCCTGGATATTCCCCTGTTACTTCCATGCATTTTTTAGCATAAGGGCTATTGAAGACGATTGTGGGTATCAGGGTCTCGTCAGGTCCGAAGGAATTGATGAAAAACTTCTTCAGTAGCGGAGTGGATACATAGGTGTTGTAAATATATTCTGCCAATGACTCAGTAACAGCCCACCATGAAGCGCCTTTATACAGATGCCATCCGTTTGGAAGTACAAGTGGCTTGTTGATGCCAAGTACACAGAGTATTTTTCGGCAGATAATGCTGAGGCGTTGGTTGGCAGTGTTGCCGATATATGGAATGTTAAAGAACGGGCGTGCATGACGATATATCTCTGTATATTTACCTGAAACAACTTCAGATGACATATCAATGCCCATGATATATTCTTTGGAGGGGTCGAAGGTGTTGTCAGCTGCCAGTTTTGATGGCGTGATAGGATAATCTAAGCCGCTGAGTGTGATATAACGATCAAAGCCATGAAAATCAACATCGGACTTCCTCTCGTGGGAATATTCAAGAGTTTCTTTGAGAAGAGCCATCTGATATTCTACCTGTAAGAATGTGCCCCAACGGATATCTGTGCGTTCTTTGATAAATTGTATCCTGTCGCCTTCAATACAACTCAACACATCAATAAACGGCTTTATGTCGCTTTTCTTATCTATATGAATGAAGCACCATGCATTGTTTCCCAAAGCTTCAACAAGACGCTTTAGTTGCTGTGGGTCATTATGTGCGGATATGAGATAAGCGATATTCATAGGTCTGCTATGTAGAAAACAGCATGTCCCTTGCGTTTTTCTTCTGGGGGCAGTTGCATATAGTTACCATACAAGTCCTTAAGATATCCGTCAGGATTGCATGGGGCGCTAAATGTTGCATCTTCGAAAGTAATAGTTGATATGGGGAAGATATCTTTAGTACGATGCATTATGCCATAGCCATTCTGCTTGATTATATTTGAGAAAAAGGTATCATTGGGTTTTATGACACATATTATTTTCCAAACTATACCTAAGAAGATTTCCTTCAGGTAAAAATATAGAAACTCAAAAAGTGTATTGAAAGATATGCGCTTTGGCTTATTTGTTATACTATAGGCTACAGAATAACCGCGACAGATTTTTTTGACCAAGCCTCGAGAAACGCTGGGGTATGGAACCATAGGGAAAATGTCAACAAAAATTCCCATTTCATATGATTGGTAAAAAGTGTCAGAGTATTCTATATATAGAGAGTTTAAATCACGAATCTTTGTTATATTTTCTTTGCAATATGGGTCTGTATGACGATTTTGGAGAAATAGCCATTTGGGCAGTTCGTCTTTGGCTATCGCCTCAAAGCGTTTCAGGTCTGATGCTTTCATAGCGATGTCTATATCATCATCCCATGGAATAAATCCTTTATGTCGTACAGCTCCTAATAAAGAACCTCCATCCAACCAATACTCAATATGGTGCTTCTTGCAGATTCTGTCAATCTCTTTGAGTATGGTGAGTTGTTTGAGTTGGACTTTTCTGAGTTGTAAAGTTTTGTACCTCTCTATGTTATTGCTACTCATTATTAGAAGCTTTTAATATTTCAATTGTTCTTAGTATCGCATCACGCATTTCATATTTAGGTTGAAATCCGATAGCTTTTATCCGGTCATTGTTTAGAATTGCCCTTTGCGCCGTAGAGTATCCTTTGCTTTCAATATCAGTAGGTAAGTCAAAAACAACCTTCCTATCACATGCTTCTGCACACATTTGTGCAAAATCCTTGAGGCGGATGTTGGTCTTCTCACTACTTACATTATATGGAACTCCGTATTCGCCATTGATAAGTACTGTTAGCAAGCCCATAACAGCATCTGCAACATAAGTGTATGAGAAATATTGGTTCCCATCGCTTTTTAGAATGATATCTTCTTTAGAGAGGGCTTTCTTAATGAATTGGGATGATGCTTTACTATCACTCATCAACATTGTCGGACCAAATATTCGGCATAATCGTGCTATCTTGACTTTTGTTCCGTGTTCTTCTTTATAGCTTTGGCACATTGCTTCGCAAGTCCTTTTAGACTCATTGTAACAGGAACGGGCGCTACTTAGATTTAGTGTACCATTACTATCTTCATAAAAATCTTCTTCCCCTTTGGCATTGCCATATATCTCATTAGTAGAAGTCATGACAACTGTAGCTCCTGTCTTATCGGCAAGATTGAGAGCATTTTCACAACCTTTAATATTTACCATCATGGTTTCAATGGGATATTGTGAATATGCCAAAGGGTGTGTATTGCTTGCCATTGGCAGAATATAATCTACCTGCAAGGAGTCAGGGAAAGGTGTGCGTACATCGTGTTCAAGGAAGGAAAATCTTGGAAGTTGTAACCAATGCCGATTTACCTTTTGTGTATTTCTGCCAACTGCAATAATGTTTACTCCTTCAATTGCAGTGAGAGCATCAATTAACATGGTTCCCACCATACCAGTACTTCCTGTTATGAGAAAACTCTTGTTCTTTAGGATGTCAATACCTTTGATGGAGAGAATATTTTGGATGTCTTCTTGATATAGGGGATGTGTTATTTCAACCATTTGTCCTCTTCTTTTGTCATATAGCCCTTGAATAATTCCAGGTCATCTTTTGTTGTTAGTTTGATGTTCTTGTCTGAACCTTTAGCGAAATGGAGCCTAACCCCCAATTCTACCATCATAGTATTTGCATAGTGTGAGCCATGTATTCCTATGTTTTTTGCGTAAGCCTCATGATATTTTGTAACTAACAAGTCATAGCGATATGCCTGTGGAGTAGAGACTCGTCGGAGTGTCTCGCGAGGGATAAACTGTGTAGTGGTTTGCTCATCATCCTTGTCAACGACAAAGATTTGTTCGTTATAAGGCATAGAGGTGACAGCATTACCATACTCTTTTGCCTTGTTAATGACATCAGTTAGGACGCTGTCGTCAATCATTGGACGTATTCCATCATGGATGATGATAATATCGTCATCATTAACCTTACCTTCTAAATTATATACTCCATTGCGGATACTTTCCTGAGCGGATTCCCCCCCCTTGGTTATCCATTGAAGTTTGGAAATATTAAATTGATTTGCATAAGCCTGTAAAACCTGTTCCCATCCCTCTATGCATACTACTTCTATGGCATCAATCATAGGATGTCTTTGAAAACTTTCAAGGGTATATACAAGTACGGGCTTGTCATATACATTGATAAACTGCTTGGGGATATTTTGTCCCATGCGGCTTCCACTGCCTCCTGCAATTATTATTGCTATATTCTTATGCATTGTTTTTCAAATTGACATTATATTACTCTGAATGAATCAATAACTCCGACAACTTCACCGTCCTTATTTGTTACTATGAGAGCATGAATATTGTATTTCCTCAAAATTTTGTCAACCTCATTCAGAGTCGTTTCTGGGTGAACTGTTTTGGGATTGGGGGTCATAATATCCTTAACGGTAAGTTCGAACATCTTGTTTTGATATTTCTGTACTGCACGACGCACATCACCATCAGTAATGATTCCGACGAGTGCCCCTTTGCTGTTGTTTGAATTGTTATTATCAATGACAATTGCCAGCCCAAGCTTGCCATTGCTGGCTGTAATGATGGCATCGAAAACTTTTGTGTCTGGGGTTACTATGGGTAGATTCTCTTTTACCATATAATCTCGGGCATGGGACAACAGACGTTTACCAAGAGAGCCGCCAGGATGGAATTGTGCAAAATCACGAGCTTTGAAGTCACGTAATTTTACTAAGGCGCAAGCAAGAGCGTCACCCATAGCCATTGTTGCCATCGTAGAAGATGTGGGGGCAAGATTCAATGGGTCTGCTTCATGATCAACATGTATGTCAAGATGACATGAAGAATATTGTGCCAACAGCGAATTTTTGTTTCCTGTAATGCCAATTATAGGGATGTTACGTTCCAAAAGAAGCGGAATGAAACGTAACAATTCGTCAGTATATCCGCTATAGCTGATAGAGATAACTACGTCACCTTCAGAAATCATTCCTAAATCTCCATGAAAGGCATCAAGGGGATTGAGAAAAAAAGAAGGAGTGCCAAGGGAAGCAAGTGTGGATGCCATTTTTTCACCCACATGTCCGCTCTTACCAACACCTGTTACAATAACCTTTCCTTTGCAGTTGAATATCATTTCTACAGCCTTTATAAAATTGTCGTCAAGGCGTGGTATGAGATCCAGAATGGCATGAGCTTCATCTTGGAAACAACTTATGGCATATGATTTTATATCTTGCATTTATTTCTTTTGTTTTTGACGTAATGATTATTTACATTCTTTTTCCTGGTCCGTTTACATTCTTTACCTTAAGATTTTCTACGTCAATGAATTTAAGCATGGGTCGTCCTTCTGGCTTTTCAACAGAAAAATTGAGATTGGTGAGCTTAAGTCCTCTTACATGGCGTGCAAAGACACCATAGGATGGAGTAAAGCCTGCAAATTTTGGCTCTGGATAGTTCGTGCCTTGTTCACGATAGTCGCGATCTGCATATTCTGCCTTACCGCCACCAGCATATTGGACGGTTATATTTTTCAATGATATGTTCTCGAGAGGTGCACCTGGCATGCCGGTTATGATGATACCGGCAATAGAATCGGCATGCAGACAGGTAACATTCTTAATGAAAATGTTACGTCCAGTAGAAACGTCTGTGCGTTCCTTGGGACCGCGATTGCGGCAACCTGTTGTAATATAGATAGGGTAGTGGTGGGTATGATTTATAGTGACACCATCAACATAGATGTTTTCCATCAGTCCCTGATCGACAGATTCAAAGGCTAATCCACTGGAATATTCACCTTTGCAATCCTTGATGTATATATTGCGATAACCTCCGTTACTCTCTGTTCCAAGTTTGATACGCCCACATACCCAATTTACTGGTTCAGGAACCTTTGTACCATCCAAATATGTACCACATTTGTATCCTGTAACGGTGCAATTTTTGACTATGATATCCTCACAAGGAACAACCTTCTTTAGGGCATATGAACTCTTCAATACTATAGCATCATCATGTGATGTATTGACAACACTGTTTTGTATGATGAGGTCTTTACAACAGTCAATGTCAACGCCATCGCGATTGGTATCTATTGTAACACCATCAATGATGGTATGTTGACAACCTGTTACAATGATTGCAAAATGACCACCGCGATATATTGTGATATCTTTAATCTTTACATTCTGGCATAGTTTGAAGGCAATGGATTTATCTCCAGTATCTACTCCTCCGCCTTGTACGATGCCCGCTTTCTCTTTATCTTTCTTTGTTAGGCCAACTCCATCAATAAATCCTTTGCCGGTAATATATATGTTTTTCTCTCCATCTGCCCATATCAGGGAATTGTGAAAGAATGTATGTCCTCCGTCTTGATATTGAGGTCCTTCCCATGGCTCTCGCTGGTCATAAGCCTGATATTTCTCTGGAGCGGCAATAATTTTAGCGCCTTCTTCAAAATGAAGTTCTGTATTGCTTTTCATACGTATTGAGCCGCAGAGATATTCTCCTTTGGGAACAATAACACGCCCTCCTCCATTATTGAAAGCTGTTTCAATGGCATTGTTGAAGGCTTCGTTTGTTAATGTCTTGCCATCTGCAATAGCACCATAGTCTTTTATATTATAATCTTTTGCAGATATTAATGAAAAAGGAATGAGAAAGTAGGTGAGTAGAGCAATTGTTGGCTTCATGATTGCAGGTTTATGTGGTTAACAATAATATCTTTATGTAGAAAGTTTGTGCCAATTTCTTTGAAACGTTCCTCTGATTCTGTGGTATAGTATTGTATAGTTCCTCCTTTGGAACAATGCTTATCCATTTCTGGATGTCTTCTTAGGTAGTCTTTCAAAGATTCAGCAACATATTCTCCTTGTGAAACAAGCTTAATATCTTTTGGGACAGCCTTGTTCAACGCATTCAGGAGAAGGGGATAGTGTGTACATCCAAGTATGATAGTATCAATCATAGGATCTTTTGTAAGCAGTTGATTAATTCTCTTTTTTACAAAATATTCAGCCCCTAAGCTGTCAGCTTCTCCAGCTTCAACTATTGCAGCCCATAATGGGCATGCTTGTCCAGTTACTGTAATATCTGGATATAGTTTTCCTATTTCAAGTTCATAGCTTTCTGAACGTATGGTTCCTTCTGTAGCGACAATTCCTATATGACGTGTTTTTGTGAGATTGCCAATTATCTCAACTGTAGGACGTATGACTCCTAACACTCTGTATCCCTGTCCTTCCAATGTCGTGGTACCTGTACCTGATGGAAGATTACATTCCCTCTTTAAATCTTCTTGTTGTATAGTGCGCAGTGCCTTGGCAGAGGCTGTGTTACACGCCAAGATAACGAGATGGCAACCCAGAGAAAATAATTTCATAACGGCTTGTCTCGTAAATTCATATACCACGTCAAATGACCGGGGACCGTATGGAGCTCTCGCATTGTCACCGAGATACATAAAATCGTATTCGGGGAGGGTCTCTCGTAATTGTTTTAGAATGGTGAGACCACCATAACCAGAGTCAAATACGCCAATCATATACTAACGAAGTGCTTCGGGGGAGGTTTGGAGTTGTGGATTTGCCAGAACAGAAGAAATCATCTCTGTAATGTCTATGGAGTAGTTGGGGTTTATATATGGACATGCTTCACTGTCGCTATTCACAATGAGTAAGTATTCACCAGTTTCTGCAACCTTCCGTATAGCTTCAGATATACGTATTTTAGCAGATGAAAGAGCTTCTTCTTCGGATTTCTGTATTAGTTGCTTTGTCTCTTCACGGAATTTTTCGGTACGCTCCAAAAGGGCTTGAAGGTCGCTTTGCCTTTTTGCACGTATAGATTTGGCTAAATCTCCTTGTTGCTCAAGAAATAATTCGTATTTTTCTTTGAAATCTTGTTCTGCTATTTTTTGCTCATTAGCATATTGCTGTTTTAAGACTTGTGCATTAGCGATAGCTTCTTGATATTTAACATCAGTATTGAGCAAGTCTTGCATAGAGAAAAAACCAATCTTCGCTTGTTGTGCCATGATTGTGGAACAACAAGCGAAGCATATTGCAATCAATATGATCTTTTTCATTATTTAATCTTATTAATTTCTGCTTTGACAGCTGCTGTTACATCAGTAGAACCGGCACCAATGTAAGGGAAAGAACCGGCAGGTACGATGTATGTGTAGTTACCAGCTTTTCCAACATTCTCAATAGCCTTCATAATCTTTTGGTTGATTGGAGCCATCAGTTCTTCCTGTTTTTTCTGGATATTCTGCTGGTTCTGCTGGTATGTTTCTTGTAATTTGCTATATAATGTCTGCAACTCTTGTTCTGCAGCCTGCTGATCCGTAGCATTCATTGTTGATTTTTTCTTGTCGTAATCATCAGCCTTGCGTTGGATTTCCTCTTGCATGGTTTTTAACTCGTTTTCATACTGCTGGGCAGTAGCTTGAAGCTCTCCGTTAGCTTTTGTTACCTCTGGGAGGCTCTGCATTATAGACTGAGTATCAACATGTCCGAATTTCTGCGCATTAGCATTTACTGCAACACCGAGCACTGCAATGAGTGCGATAATAATTTTCTTCATTTAATTTTTAATTTATATATTTATAATATGTTTATTTATCAAAATAGAGATTATTTTAATAGCCAAGTTTCTGTAAAACCTCGTTAGAAATGTCTATTTTGGGTGAGGCGAATATTATACCAGCTCCGTCAGAAGCTCTGTCAAGAACCATTTGGTAGCCACGTAACTCTGCCACTTCTTTGACGGAATTGTATATTTCATCCTGTATCGGTGCCATCAAAGATTCGCGCTTCTTAAACAGCTCTCCGTCGGGACCGAAGTATTTTTTCTTAAGGTCTGCTGCCTCTTTCTCTTTTTGCATAATAGCTTCCTGCTTCTTTTGTTTCTGATCTTGAGAAAGGAATACCACCTCGTTTTGATAGTTTTTATACATGGTAGTCGCCTCGGTATTGAGTGCTTCTACTTCTGCTTGCCATCGTTTACTAACCTGATTGAGTTGTTCGTTAGCACGCTCATAGGCTGGTATGTTTTTGAGAATATATTCCATGTCTATGAGAGCATACTTCTGTGCCATGGCACATGTGGTAAATAACATATAAGATAAAAATACGAGAAACTTTTTCATAGAGTTTAACTATTTTGTCGTTTAAAATTCTTGTCCAAGAATGAAGTGGAAGTTGCTACCTCCTTTTTTGCCGAATGTGGTATCAAATCCATATGCCCAGTCAATACCCATAAGTCCAACCATAGGAAGGAATATTCGGACGCCAGCACCTGCGGAACGTTTCATATCAAATGGGTTGAAGTCACGAGTATTTGTCCATGCATTACCAGCTTCCAGGAATGTTAATCCGTATATTGTTGTGTTTCCAAGTAAGAATGGATAACGCAGTTCAACGGTAAAGCGGTCATATGCATATCCAGAATATCCGGATGGGGTGAGAGAGCCATTCTCATAACCACGCAGACCTATTGTCTCTGTTGCATAACTGCTGGAATAGCCAGACATACCATCACCACCCATGTAATATGTTTCGAATGGTGATTTCTTATGCTTATTGTAGTAGCCTAAGATACCAATCTCGGCACGCGTCATTAGGACGAAGCACTTTTGACCACTTGTCAGTGCTGTAAAAGTGCGGCTCTTGAACTTCCATTTATGATATTCTATCCAGCGATGCTTCTCCTGCATTTGGCTTTGATAGCGAGCGTCGAGATAGTTATTGGCAAGTTTTGAATAGTCCTTACCGTCAAACACACTCCATGGTGGAGTAGCGGTAACGCTAAGTTCAAATTCAGAACCTTTGCGTGGGAAAAGTTGATTATCTGTAGAAGTACGAGATAACGTTATTCCGAAGTTTATGTTGTTACAATTGCCGTTGGTTACAAGGAAGTAATTCCAGTTTTTCAACATGTAACGTGTATAACCCATACTTAATGAGAGATGGAAATAATCATCAGGCCAGCGCAGGCGTTTACCCCATGAGATAGAACCTCCCAATAACTGAACATACTTGTCTGGGTCATAGTAGTTTTCATAACTGTTATATGTAGAGTAGTTTCCTATTCCTCCAATGTAGTTATAATATGAATTCTGCCAGTTGGAGTTATAGTAACTGCTACTTACATCGGTTTGTTTAGAGTAGAATACGCCAACATTGAACATGATGGGGCGTTTACCTCCAAACCATGATGTTCCGTATGATATATTATATGATTGATAGTAACGGCCGTTTGTTTGAGCACCAAGAGAGAGTGTTTCTCCATCACCAACAGGTAAGATTCCACGATGCTCCTTCTTCCGATGAAAGAGGTTTGCCATAGAGAAGTTGTTTAACTTCAGACCGATACGTCCGATTACACCGGTCTGTCCCCAACCTAATGAGAACTCTACCTGGTCATTTGATTTCTGCTCGAGGTCCCAGTTTATATCAACAGTTCCATCTTCATAGTTAGGACGTACATCGGGGTTGACTTTCTCTTGGTCAAAATGTCCCATAGATGCTATTTCGCGTGCAGAACGCATCAATGCATCTTTAGAGAAAAGGTCTCCAGGCTTGGTGCGTAGTTCACGACGCACAACTTTCTCGTATAGACGATTGTTACCGGTTATGCGAACATGGGAGATATGTGCCTGAGGTCCTTCTTGTATGCGCATTTCTATGTCTATGGAATCGCCTACAATGTTTATCTCAGTAGGGTCAAGTTTATAGAATAGGTAACCATTATTCCAATAGAGGTTTCCTACCGCATCGTCATCATCTTTCAGACGTTTGTTCATAAGTTTTTGGTTATAGACATCGCCTTTTTTCATTCCAAAAACCTTCTGCAAATCATCTGTCCTGTAAACGGTATTACCTACCCATGTAACGTTTCGAAGGTAATACTTCTGTCCCTCATATATGGTGAAGTGAATATCGATGTGTCTGTCATCATATGTTGAAATGCTATCCTTTACTAATTTTGCATCGCGATAGCCATACTCATTATAATAATCAATAAGATTGTTTTTGTCTTCTTCGTACTTTTCCGGCTTAAATTTCTTGGATTTTAAGAAACCACGAAGCGTGTTTACCTCGTGTAATTTCTTCAGTGCTCCACCGCCAAAGATATTACCTTTTAGTTTTTTAGTTTTTATTTTCTCGTTACCATTGATGTAGATGCGATGAATCTTTGTCTTGAGTTTTTTGTCTATTTCAACGTCCAAGATAACATGATTCTTTTCTGCAACATCGTCGCGCTGTCGAATTGTCACCTCACAATTTTTGAAGCCTTTGTCAGCAAAATATTTTTCAGCAAGAATTTTTGCTCTTGATATCATGTTTGGGGTTATCTGGGAACCTTTTAGGAGACCAAGTTTAGCCTCCATATCTTCACGCTCGCTCTTTTTCTTTATGCCAATATAGTTTATGGAACTAACACGAGGACGTGTGCGTAAATAAAAGTGCAGGTATATAGAATCCAACACAATAGAGTCGGCGGCGATTTTGACTTCTGAAAATAGACCATGCTTCCAATAATGTTTAACCGCTTCGGTTATTTCATTACCAGGAACACTAATCTCTTGCCCAACTGATAGACCGGAAATACCAGTGAGCATAAAATCTTCGTATTCTTCAACACCGCTTACAGCTATGTGAGCTATCGTGTATTTCTTGACAGCACCCACATACGAAATATCTGGATTGATTATCTTTTCTTGGCCAAATATGGCTAAGAACGGTATTAAGATGTATATGAATGTGAAGAAAGTTCTGTTTCTAAACACGGATATCAACTATTAATAATTATATAGAATTCAATAGACCTTGCTCTACCTGTGCCTCTGTCATGCCGAAACGACGTTGCTTGGTGTTGAAATATTCGATGGCTTTATGAAGTTCGTCTTCGTTGAAGTCAGGCCAATAAATAGATGTGAAGTATAATTCGGAATATGCAATCTGCCAAAGCATATAATTTGAAATACGAACATCGCCACCTGTTCTTATTAACAGGTCTGGGTCGGGTTGGAAACCGCTATTCATATTGTCTATGATAGTTTGCTCGGTTATGTCGCTCGCCTTTAGTTTTCCAGATTCTACCTGATAGGCTATTTTCTGCATGCAGTCGGTCAATTCCCAACGTGAGGAATAGCTGAGGGCTACGGTAACAGTCATCTTCGTATATCCTTTTGTACGTTCCTCAAGGTCTTGAAGAGTGTTTTGTACGTTCTGCGGAAGGCGTTTTCTGTCACCTATGCTGCGGAAGCGTATGTTGTTATCGTCAAACAATGAATAGTCCAACGAAGAAATGATAAGTTCCATCAAAAGGCGCACTTCTTCAATAGGGCGATTCCAGTTTTCTGTGGAGAAAGCATATACGGTGAGATACTTAACACCGATACGTGCACATTCTGCTGTAACCTTGCGTAGAGATTCTACGCCGGCGGAATGTCCGTAGTGACGTGGTTCTCCACGTTGTTCAGCCCATCGGCCGTTACCATCCATGATGATAGCAATATGCTCAGGTATATTCATTCTTTGTGACATGTTCTGCATTTTGGGGAAAATGAATAAGTGAATGCAAACGTTAATGTACTATAGCAATCTGTATTTTTAAATAGCCCATTGCTACTTATGCCATATGGATCCTTGATACCATCAAGTTCATCAGACATGGAGAAATGCATCTGCCAGTCTAAAGAGAAATTGTATCTATCTTTATAGCGATATTTTACACCTACTCCAATAGGCACATTTGCTGTTACAATATTTTTTTTCTCAATGTTCATTGACTGATCAGCCTTAACCTTCGCGTATGTTAAGCCTATACCAATAGAGATAAATGGTGTTAGGCGTTTTGCTCCTCGATAGTCTTTCCCTGTTCCGTAAGGCCAGAAGTTGTATTCGTATGTAGCATCAAGGTCTGCAAGAGTATTATTGAATGTATAGGTGCTTACATTAGGATAATATGTCCTGTTCGGATCAAAAGAACCTTTTATCTTGGTGTACATTCCTGCTAACCTGATAGCCATATGCGGATTGATTACATTTCGGAATATTATGGCTGCTGCAGGTTGTATGTTTTTTGTAGGTGAGGCATTGAAGTCGCCATAATAGGTTGTTGCACCAACTCCTGCGCCTATATCCATGCGATATTCAACGTCTTCTTGTGCAAAGACGGTAAATGGTAATAACATTGTTATAAATAGGATATATTTGCGCATCAGTTCCTGTTCTTAGTATATCTTGAGTCCTACCCAAACTTCTCCAGTATCACCTCCTATAAGGTATATGGTTGAATAATTTGCTCCAATTGCTACTTGTGCGGTACTCTGAAGTCCAGAAGGGATGTTTATAGCCCCTTTGACTGTCCATGTCGTGCCCCAGTCATTAGAATAGTAGAATTTTCGTGTATTCGGGTTGCCTCCAATAGCGATTATTCCATCAGCATATGATGTTGCTGAAAGGTATGGCATACGTGGCAATACTTTGTAATGGTTGTTCCATGCAGGATTCATGAATATCCATTCTTGTGGAACGTCGTCAATGATTTTACTCCATATTACCGCTTTGTCAACGTTTGGCGATTTTATATTTGTGGCATCGTTTTGTTTGTTTGCAATCAGAACGGCACGCCCCATTGACGGATCTGTAAGCAGGTCTGTAGTGATGAAATTATAGTCATTGTAGGGAAGGCTATCCCCAACGACATATGGCATTTCTTCCATGTCGTCATCAGAAAAAGATGCTGTCATAGGGTCTCCTCCTGTAGAGGATACTATCTTCTTCTGGTCATTGACACCATAAATATAGTCATCAAAGCCTCCAAGAATTGCCCTGAGGTCGCAAGGAATGCTTGTCGCCCAATCGTCAGAGCATCTTAATTGACCATTATAAAGCAGATAGACTTTCTCCCTATACACTGCCATGGTAGGTCTTTTGAATTGGTCAAATGGAGTTGTGATTACTTCTGGAGAAGTGCTATATTCTGTACTCCAATTATTTCCATCAGTAGTTTTTAACACCTGGACACTGCAATATATGTCGTTTGACGCGTTTTCAGTAGTATCTGCTGCCAGAACATAAAAATTCTCTCCATCGGAAAGCACTTTCAGTGTTATAAGTTTCTTTCCTTTAATAGGATTGCATATATTCATGCGCGTCCATTTTATGGAATCGACACTTTGCTTGTGTATCCTTACATCAATGGTGTAATCTCGTGAATGTGCTCTGTCGGAAGATGTTACCCTTATCTTACGAGGTTTGGTGAAATCAAGTGTGTCTGTAGAAAAATATGTTCGTGAAAAAGAGTCCTTTTTCTCTGTTGATTCAAGCACTCCTGATGAGTTGTCCTTAAAAGATAGTGTTAAGAGTATCTTGGAAGGGATGGTACGTACAGGCAGGGAATCAGGATTGTATATTTCACCTTTAATATGGTCTATGAAAATAGGGTAGGTAGCAGAGGACGGTACGTAAGTCGAGTATGAATTGTTATTCGTATTTAATCTGCGTAACGAGCCAAATGTAGCTGCTGTAATTCCTACTTTGTCGCTTGACGTGATGTTATTTTCGTTTGACGAACACGATGCTGTCAGCAACATTAGCGTTGCTGACAACATTATGATTATGGATTTAAATCTGTACAAAAGAATTGTAAATTAAGATTTGTTTTTAAGATGGCTGCTTTCCGATGTATGCAAGAATACCACCATCAACATATAATACATGTCCGTTTACGGCGTCAGATGCCTTGGATGCGAGGAATACTGCAGGACCTCCAAGTTCTGATGGGTCGAGCCAACGGCCTGCTGGAGTTTTCGCACAGATGAAGCTGTCAAATGGATGACGGCTGCCGTCTGGCTGTCTCTCACGCAGTGGCGCTGTCTGAGGTGTTGCGATATAGCCAGGACCAATGCCGTTGCACTGGATGTTGTATTCGCCATATTCTGAGCAGATGTTACGTGTCAACATCTTCAAGCCTCCCTTGGCTGCTGCATAGGCAGATACAGTCTCACGACCCAATTCTGACATCATAGAGCAGATGTTGATAATCTTTCCTTCCTTACGCTCCATCATTTCTGGCAGAACTGCTGCAGCACAGATATATGGTGCAACGAGGTCGATGTCGATAACCTGCTGGAATTCTGCTCGCTTCATTTCGTGCATTGGAATGCGCTTGATGATGCCGGCATTATTTACGAGGATGTCAATCTGACCAACTTCCTTGTGGATGGTGTCAACAAGTTTCTTTATGCCCTCTTCGTCAGTTACATCGCAAACATAACCTTTTACATTAGTAATGCCTGCTTCCTTGTAGTTGTCAAGTCCACGTTGCAGTGCAACTTCATTGATGTCGTTGAAAACAATCATGTTTGCACCAGCGGCAACAAATGCCTTCGCAATGTTGAAACCAATTCCGTACGATGCGCCTGTTATCCAGGCATTTTTCCCTTCGAGGGAGAAATTTGATAAGTTTGCCATAGTAGTAATAAATTTTGGATAGTTATTCTTTGATATATTCAGAGAAATCTGTTAGGTGCATATCTCCCTTTCTGCGGAGAGTGTCATGCATAGCAAAAGCACAAGGCAGGTTGTGATGTGTTTGTCCACCAGTTGCTATCTTAACGTATTCACGCAGGATAGGACGATAGTCGGGATGTGCGCAGTTCTCTATTATCAACTGGGCGCGTTCTATTGGAGCCTTGCCACGTAAGTCTGCAATACCCTGCTCTGTGATGATGACATTAACATCATGCTCAGAGTGATCCTGATGGCTTACCATAGGCACGATAGATGATATCAAACCGCCCTTTGCTGTAGAAGCGCAGGTGAAAATAGAGATATATGCATTGCGTTCGAAGTCGCCTGAACCGCCAATACCGTTCATCATCTTTGTACCGCTGATATGTGTGGAGTTTGCATTGCCATATATATCAACTTCGATAGCAGTGTTAATGGCAATGACTCCAAGACGGCGTATTACCTCAGGAGAATTGCTTATTTCAGATTGACGGATTACAAGATGCTTTGAGAATAGGTCGAGATTATCATATACCTTCATCAAGCACTCGTTGTCAACGGTAAGAGAGCATGTAGATGCGTCCTTTACACGACCTGACAGCATCATGTCAACGATAGCGTTCTGGAAAACCTCAGTATAAATGTTGAAATCAGGCACGCTCTTGTCCTTGCCGAGAGCTGCGAGAATGGCGTTGGCTGTTGAGCCTACACCACTTTGTAATGGCAGAAACTCTGGAGGGATGATGCCGCGTTTCATGTCACCTAACAGGAAATGTGCTACGTTTGCACCAATCTGGTCGGTAATAGGGTCTGTTCCTTTGAAAGCACGTGCCTCATCAGGTATGTTACACTCTATGACGCCGACGACCTTAGACTTCGGAATAGACAGATATGGCTTTCCAATCCTGTCTCTAACCGATGTAATCATGTACGGCTGGCGATAAGGGGGATTTTGTGGCTCGAAAATGTCGTGTAGCTGTCCAGCACCTTCGTTGTGGAAACTGTTGAGCTCTAAAATGATTTTTTCTGCCATCATTGCAACAGTAGGGGAAATTCCTCCTGCAGCAGTGAGGGAAACATTGTACTTGTCCCCGGCATCTTCAATCTTACAAACCTCTATGATACCCCAATTCAACGGACCATAGAAGCCATAGCGCAACTCTTGCGCCATGTGGCTGAGGTGCAGGTCGTTGTAACGGATTTCATTTTTGTTTACAGAGGCACGGAAGTCTGGATTCGTGGTGTAAGGGGCACGGAAGTCTATAGCCTTAGCTACTGCTAAGTCACCATCTGTACTTTGACCTGTTGAGGCTCCTGTAAACAAGTTAATCTTGAAAGGATTGCCCTTCTCGTGTTCTGCTTGGGCAAGTTTTGCCAACTCTTTTGTTGTGGCTTTTGGCGCTCCGGCGGGTGTAAATCCTGACAAGCCTATTGAATCGCCATTCTTAATGAGCGAAGCCGCTTCGGCGGCAGTGATAGTTGTATACATGTTTTACGCGTAAATATTCAAAATCGTGTGCAAAGATATAAAAAAATGGTGAGAGCATTGTGGGAGAAGGGGCTTTTTCGTGTTTTTTTACTAAAAAAATATAAAAATTAACGATATTATGGGGCGTGATATGAACTTTTTGTACCTTTGTACCGGAATTATTGATATCGTATATGCGACTCTGAGCTTACTCGGGGTTGTTGTTTTTTTGTATAAAATCAGATAAAATATGGCTTACATGTCAAAAGAGGGCTACGAAAATATGGTAGCCGAACTGCACCGCCTTGAGGCGGTAGAGATGCCCAAGGCGAGTGCCGCTATTGCTGAAGCACGTGACAAAGGCGATTTGTCGGAGAACTCTGAGTATGATGCTGCCAAGGAAGTGCAGGCTAATCTTGCAATTAAGATAAACGCATTGAAGACTCAAATTGCTGATGCTAAGATAGTTGATAAGAGCCGTCTTTCTACAGACGCTGTCCAGCTGCTCAGCAAGGTTGAAATGACAAATCTTGGCAATAAGGCAAAAATGTCTTATACCATAGTAAGTGCTAATGAAGCTAATCTTCGCGAGGGAAAAATCTCTATCGAAACACCGATTGCCCAGGCATTGCTCAACCATAAAGTGGGTGATGAGGTGGATGTGAAGGTGCCTAATGGTATTTTGAAACTTAAGATTGAAAATATAAGTTATTAAAACTTTATTATCATGGATATATTCTCAAAGATTGCGGCTGGTGAGATTCCCAGTTATAAGTGTGCAGAAAACGATGAGTTCTATGCATTTCTTGACATTAATCCTGTGGTAAGGGCTCATGTCCTTGTGATTCCACGTCGAGAGATAGATTATCTTTTTGATATGGATGACGAGGAAATAGCGCGTTATTTTGTTTTTGCCAAGAAGGTGGCAAAAGCTATCAAGGAAGCTTTCCCATGTAAGAAGGTCGGTATGAGCGTCTTTGGTCTGGAAGTAGCCCATGCTCATATTCATCTTATGCCAATGGATACCGAAGGGGATATGGATTTCCGCAGGGAGAAGTTGTCATTGCCTGCAAGTGAGATGGAGGAGATTGCCAATAAGATATTTACAGCTTTTCAGAATCAGAAGTAAAAGAGGGGAGAGATATGCAAGAAACGCGACAAAACCGAATATGTAGGCTTCTGCAAAAAGAGCTAAGCCTTATTTTCCAAAGCCAGACACGTGCCATGAGGGGTGTTATGGTAAGTGTTACTCGTGTGAAGGTCTCTCCTGACTTGAGCATCTGTACAGCATATCTGTCCATTTTCCCTTCTGAAAAAGGTGAGGAATTGCTACAGAATATTCAACGCAACAGCTCTCAGGTACGCTACGAATTGGGAACTCGGGTTCGTAACCAGTTGCGTATAATCCCGGAGCTGCGCTTCTTCATTGATGACAGCCTTGATTATATAGAACGTATAGACGAGTTGTTGCAGAAGTAAAAACACCATGCGCCAGTCAACCTCTTCACTACACACATCATTATATATTGCTCTCCGATATCTGTTCTCCAAGAAGAGCACTAATGTGATAAATGTGATATCGGCTATTAGTGTGGTGGGTGTTATGGTGGCAACGACTGCACTTGTTGTTGTCTTAAGCGTCTTTAATGGGTTTTCTGATTTAGTAGCTACTTTTTTTACAAGTTTCGACCCTCAGCTAAAGATTGTCCCCGCTGTAGGCAAGACGTGCGCGGCGGATAATCCTAAACTTGTTGAGATAAAGAGCCTTGATGAAGTGGCAGTCTCAACCGAATGTGTAGAGGACCAGGCTTTGGCACTATATGGTGACCAACAAGCTATGGTGTATATCAAAGGTGTGGAAGATTCCTTTACGAAGCTCACACATATTAATGATATATGCTATGGTGATGGCAATTTTGCACTCCATGCGGCGGATTTGGAATATGGTACTCCCGGATTGCGTCTTGCCCAGACTTTGCACATGCCGGCACGTTATCAGGGCTTCCTTTATATATATGCTCCGAATAGGGTAGGGCAGCTGGATCTGATGAATCCTCTCGATGGCTTCGTGGTCGATTCTTTGATATCTCCAGGGGTGGTGTTCTGTGTGCAGCAGGCGCGATATGACAAGAACTATATCATTACTTCCCTGCGATTTGCAAGGATGTTGTTCCAATGTGATGGCGAGATAACGTCATTGGAGCTCAAATTGAAGCCTGGTTTGTATATACCTGACGTAAAGAAAAAAATAGAGAAAATCTGTGGTAAAGACTTTAAGGTCTTAGATAGATATGAGCAACAGTCAGACACCTTCAATATCATGAAGGTAGAGAAGCTGATAGCATATATTTTCCTTACATTTATCCTGATTGTTGCATGTTTCAACATTATCGGCTCGTTGTCTATGCTGATAATTGATAAACGAGCTGATGCACAGACCCTGCGTGCTCTCGGAGCTCGTGAGAGCCTGATAAAGAATGTATTTTTGTTTGAGGGATGGGCTATAAGTATTCTTGGGGCTATCCTGGGTGTGATATTCGGTTTGCTCTTATGCTTGTTACAGCAGCAATACGGCATAGTGCGCCTTGGGGATGCTGACGGCTCGTTTATAGTTGATGCCTATCCTGTCAGCGTACATTATATAGATGTCTTGGGTGTCTTTGTGACAGTCATCATAATAGGATTCATAAGTTCATTGGTAACCTTACGTATTCGAAAACATGGTTAATATAGATGTTTTTACCCTATGCCCAGGTACTCCTGGGATAGCATCTTCGGAACAGCTGATTGCAATAGCGGGGCAGATTAAGACAGAGTTTGTTCTTTTATCGTTAAAACCTACCCCTTATACTCTTGGTCAAAATGCTTTGGCACGTATGCAGCGTGTTATGCGTGAGACGGCTTCGGTGCTTGTATATGCTGACAGGTATCAGGAGGTGTGTATCGATGGCAAGAAGGAGGTTCGCAAGTGTCCGACTATTGATTATCAAGAAGGCTCCATTCGTGATGATTTCGACTTCGGACAGTTGGTGCTTGTGCGCTCCAGTTTACTACGTTCGTTCTTGAAACAGCAGAAGCAGCAATATGCTTACGCCGCATGGTATGCTTTCCGTTTGTTCTTGCAACGTAGCGGTGAGTTGTTCCATCTTAATGAGTTCCTATATACCGAGCAGGAGCGAGATACTCGTGCAAGTGGGGCAAAACAGTTTGACTATGTTAATCCGCATAACCGCAGCCTTCAGATTGAGATGGAGCAGGCTGCTACAATCCACCTTGCTGCCATAGGTGCCAAAGTGGATACCACTAAGTTGGTAGAGATAGATTTTAATGAGCAGGACTTTGAATATGAGGCTTCAGTGGTAATACCTGTTTTCAATCGTGAGAAGACTATAGCTGATGCTGTCAAGAGTGCCCTCTCTCAGAAGACGAAATTCCCATTTAATGTTATTGTCGTAGATAATCACTCTACAGACCAGACACCTTTCATCCTTGGTGGCATAGTCGATAAACGTTTGATACATATTATTCCGGAGCGTACTGATTTGGGTATCGGAGGCTGCTGGAATGAGGCTATCCATTCCGATTACTGCGGACGTTTTGCTGTTCAGCTGGATAGTGATGATTTGTATTCCAGCCCTAATACCCTCCAACGTATAGTTGATGCATTCTATCGCCAGAAGGCTGCTATGATAATAGGTTCTTATCGCATCTGCGACTTCAATCTCGAAACCCTTCCTCCTGGCATCATAGACCATAAGGAGTGGACTGACGAGAATGGTCCTAACAATGCCCTGCGTATCAATGGTCTTGGTGCGCCGCGTGCCTTCTTCACTCCGCTGATACGACATATCGGATTCCCTAATACCAGTTATGGTGAAGACTATGCTATCGGTCTTGCCTTTTCGCGTTTCTTTAGAATAGGCCGTATCTACGATGAACTCTATTTGTGCCGTAGGTGGAGTGGCAATAGCGATGCTGCTCTTAGTATAGAGCGAGTTAATGCCAACAATCTCTATAAGGACCGCTTGCGCACGATGGAGATAAAAGCCCGCCAGCAGGTAAATGAGGGCTTGCTGAAGGTTGATATGGGTGATGCCCTGCAACGTTTCTTCAATCGTCAGTTGGAGCGGTGGGATGCTGTGCGTAAGCGCTATGCAGAACTTGCCAATGTGAAAGTGAAGGAGCTGGATGAACTGAAGGTGCAATATA
>DJWZ01000064.1 GCA_002449535.1 Prevotellaceae bacterium UBA7017
CCAAGCTTCTGCGCGTTCGCCTTCATCCAGCGTATGGCGCAGCGCACATCCTCGATACAGGCAGGCAACGGAGCCTCCTGCACAAGGCGGTAGTTCATGTTGCATACTACATAGCCCTTCATGGCATAGTCTATCATAAGCGCACGATATACCAGGTCATTCTTTGAACCGGCACTCCATCCGCCACCGTGGATGATGAGGATGGCAGGACGATTCTCCTGAGGTCCGAACTGCGGCTGCGCAAGGTCGAGCACTGTGCTCTTCCCGACGTCGGTGCGGTATGCAATGTTCTCAGTTACTAAAATTTGATGCTCCGTCTGTGCCTGTACTGCAAGCGCAAGCAGAAGCAATGCTGTGGTCAGTAAATGTTTCATAGTTAATATGTATATAAAGTATGTATATAATGTTTTGTTATTATAGACGTTTATTTTGGTGTCAGGGTTTATTTTTCTCCGATGAATCCGTCCATAATTGCTGTTGGTGCTGCATTGCTGTCGAAGGCACCGAGCTCCTTCTGTGTCCCCGGTCCAAATGAACAATTACTATTGCGTTTGGAAAGATTTCCTTTACGGCATCGTAGCCGGCGCGGATGAAACCGGCATATTGTTGGGGCTCGGTTTTGATGTGTCCCATGCTGTGTGTGATGATACTTTTTCGACTTTCGCAAGTTATTCTTGCTCAGTCTTTAGAGGTAAGTGGAGAGAGGTAAGAGGTAAGAGATATGTCGTGTTGGCTTAAAAAACTGCAGAAACAGTAGCTGCAAAAGTAATCTCTCACCTCTGAAAAGTTGAGTATTTGTTAAAGCGAAACTTAAATAACTTTGTAAAACAAATACAAAACTATACGGAAAAGTTCAAATATTTTTGGCTGTTTGACAACAAACTTGTATATTTGCAGCGATTTTATCGTATAATATTATCATAGGTACTTTCCATGGTGCTTATGTGCTTGATAAGCGTAGCTATGATATTCGGCATCTGGAGGAGGTGGACGACAAGCGGGTATGGAAATTTACAGTAGTGAAAGCATAAAAACTCAAATGAAATGAAGAGAATAACATTTATAGCCCTTGTGAGCCTTTTGCCCTTGCTTCTTGCGGGGCAGCCACGTTTGGAACATCGCGGCAACAGCACGGCAAGAATTGTTGCGAACGGCAAACCCATGCTGATGATTGGCGGTGAACTCGGTAACTCGTCTGCCTCGACACCGGAGGATGTGAAGCGCACCTTCTCGCATGTCTCCAAGATAGGGCTCAACACCGTCCTCGTCCCCGTATCGTGGGAACTCATAGAGCCCCAGGAGGGAAAGTTTGACATGAGCTCGCTCGATGTCATCCTGACAGAAGCAAGGCGCAACGAACTGAAAGTCGTGCTGCTATGGTTTGGCGCATGGAAGAACTCCATGAGCTGCTATGCGCCGGAGTGGTTCAAACGTGACGTGAAACGCTTCCCCCGTGCCCATACCCCGGAAGGAAAACCTGTAGAGGAAGCCTCGTCGCTCAGCAGGAATGTGTTGGAGGCAGACAAGCGTGTCTTTTGTCGCATTATGGAGCATCTGCGTGACCATGATGCTCAGGAGCAGACAGTCATAATGGTGCAGGTGGAGAACGAGATAGGAATGATAGAGGTGCCGCGTGACTATTCGGATGATGCTACCCGTATGTATCACAGTGCTGTGCCACGGCAGCTGACAGACTATCTGAAGGCGCATCGGAAGTCGCTGCATCCCTATTTGAAAGAGAAGCTGCAGCCACAGGCAAAAAATGGTGCCAACTGGGCACAGCTGTTTGGGGATGACATCTATACGGAAGAAATTTTCCAGACGTGGACTTATGCCACATACGTTGAACAGATAGCCAAGGCAGGACGTGAGATATACGACCTGCCGATGTACGTCAATGTGGCTCTCGACAGCCGCAATCGCAAGCCGGGTCAATATCCCTCAGGCGGTCCGCTGGCACATCTCATAGACCTGTGGCATTGTGGAGCACCGTCCATCGATGTGCTCGGCGTTGATGTTTATGACAAGGGCGTAAAGTCGTGGCTGTCAAAATACCATCTGCCCAACAATCCGCTCTTTGTTCCAGAGATACGCCTTGAAGACAAGGATGCCATGTATGCCCTCTATGCCTTCGGACATCATGGCGCTATGGGCTTTTGCCCGTTCAGCATTGAAGACTATCCTCTCACCAAGTCGGGCAAGGGCAACGACTGGAAGCAGATGGACCTCTCGCAAGACGACCAGCTCAATGCTTTCTCTTCTGCCGGCACATCGCTGTCCCCGCTCGTTGCGTCCTACCAGCTGTTGCGTCAGGCAGAGCCGTTGATTCTTGAACGCCAAGGCACAAAAGACATCGATGCCGTACTCCTTGATAATGAGCACCGCGAGGCAGAAATCATCACTCCCGATGGAATCCGCCTTACCATCAGGCACAGCTACACCCTCGGCTGGGAACCAGGTGCCAAGGATGCAGAATGGCCTGAAGCGGCTTGCATTATTCTTCGTCTCGGCAAAGAAGATTACCTCGTTGTTGGAAGTGGGGTAGTGGTAACCTATTCTCCTGCGGAATCATCAGCCACATGGCAGAAGGGCGACAAGCGCATAGGGTTGGCAAAGTGTGAAGAAGTGTCGATTGTAGAAGGCAAGCAGCGCATCGTTCGCCACCTCAATGGCGACCAGACACATCAAGGACGCCATGTCCGCATACCTGTAGGGCAATTCCAGATACAACACTTCAAGCTGTATAGATACTAAGTTTCGGAAGTTAAAAGCGGAAGTTAAAAGCAGAAAGTTAATCTTAAAAACTGCCTTCTGTTTGGTCTTTTATAGGTTTGCAAATAATTTTCAATATTTCATGCTGCAATGATGCGATTAAGCGAGTGCAGAGCCAAACCTGTTTGAACTATGCCGAGCGTGAGCATCTTCGCACGGGTTTTTACGAGTGCAAAGGTACAAAAAAAATCCCAAAGGCAAACAGCCTTCGGGAATTTTTTTTATAGCCACCAACCACTTATCCGTAATTTTCTATCAGATACTTTACAAACTGCGGGTCACCGAAGTTTGTGGTGCCTGCATCGTGCTGGTTCATCTTGGCAATCTGAGCCATGTCGTCAGCTGTCAGCGTGAAGTCGAAGATGTCGATGTTCTGCGCCATGCGCTCCTTATGTGTGCTCTTCGGTATTGCCACGATGCCGCGCTGAGTGAGCCAGCGGAGAGCGACCTGTGCGGCAGTCTTATTGTATTTCGCACCGATAGTTCCCAGCAATTCACTCTTCACGATGCTGCCAGTTCCTTGTCCGCCAAGTGGATACCAAGCCATCATCTTGGTGTCAAACTCGCCAAGAATCGGTTCAATGCCAGTCTGCTGAGAGAGGGCATTGCATTCCAATTGGTTCACCATCGGCTTTACATCTACATAGTGGGCAAAGTCGAAGAAACGACCTGCCTGGAAGTTGCTCACGCCGATGGCACGCACCTTTCCTGCACGATAGGCATTCTCCATAGCCCGCCAAGTGCCGAACACGTCGCCGTATGCCTGATGGATAAGCAGCAGGTCGATATATTCCGTCTGCATCTTACGCAGGCTCTCGTCAATACTCTTGGCAGCCTTTTCCTCACCAGCATTAGATATCCACACCTTTGTTACAAGGAACAAGTCCTCACGCTTCAGTCCGCTCTTGCGCCATGCATTGCCAACGCCTTCCTCGTTTTGGTATGCCTGTGCCGTATCTATCAGTCGATAGCCAACACTCAATGCATCGCTAACGCAACGTTCACACTCGTCAGGGCTCACCATGAAGACGCCATAGCCCAATGTAGGCATTTCTACACCATTATATAGTTTTATTGTTTCCATTTGTTCAGAACAGAAGTTAAATTTTTCACTTTTCACTCTTCACTTCTTTCAGCCACTTCTCGACCTTTGCCCTCTCCGTTCTCACTTCATGCCCATAGATGCTGAAACCCTTCTGGACGTTGGCTCCAGGGAATGCTGCTTTGACATCTTCCACACAACTGGCAAGTCCGCTGCCTTCATGGGTCGTAAACGGGATAACCGTCTTGCCCTTCAGGTCATTAGCATGCTTCTTGAAGAAGGTGAACATCACCTGTGGATATGTGCCCCACCATACGGGACCACCGATGAACACTGTGTCATACTGGCTCAAATCGATGTCGCCCTCATATTCAGGCAGCTCGCCTTTACGGGCTTCTTCCTTCGCCAACTGAATGAGCGGGTTGTAAGCCATTCCGTCATACTTGTGGGTGACTATCTCGAACTGCTCAGCACCAGTTATCTCGCTGATGTAGTCAGCAACGATTTTTGTGTTTCCAACTTCTATATTGCCTACTGCGTAGTTATCCCCTGCATGTGAGAAGAATACTACTAATGCTTTTTCGTTTGAGTTCATGATTCCTTTGGAT
>DJWZ01000032.1 GCA_002449535.1 Prevotellaceae bacterium UBA7017
ACACCCGTCTGCAGGTAGATATTGTTATCCATACCAGGCAGATTGAGCAGTGAACCGAGGTAAGCCATAATGAAGGCTCCCATCAAACCGAATGGTACAGAAAGCAATACTGCCATCGGGGTGAACCATGAGTTATAGAGCGAAGCAAGGATAAGATATATGAGGATAACACATATTACATATATAAGGACAGTAGCATTAGAGCCTGCTGCCTCCTCAAGCTCTCGTGACATAGAGCTATACTCATAGCTGTAACCCTTTGGCATCGTTTCCTCGAACACCTCGGCAATGACCTTGTGGGCATCGCCTTCCGTATAGCCGCCTGCTGGCTGAATGTAGCAGGTAATACTCTGGAAAAGATTGAAATGTTCTACACTTGCAGTACCCACGACATCCTTAACAGAGACGAACTCTGAGATAGGAGCCATCTTACCTCCCTGCACTTTTACAAAGATATTGTTAAGGGAAGAAGGGTCAAGGCGATATTCCGGAGAAGCACTCGACACGATACGATACACCTTACCGAACTGGTTGTAGTTACCGATATAGGCACCACCGCAATAAGCTCCAAGTGTATTGAGCACTGTAGCTGGTGACACACCAGAGCGGTCGCACTGTGCAGCATCTACATCAATCTGATATTTTGGGAAGCGGTCTGAATATGACGTCATCGCCATACTGATTTCCTCACGCTGACCGAGCTTATGCAGGAAATTCCTTGCCAGTTTTGCAAACTCACCCAAATCACCGTCGTTCAAGTCTTCAAGCACAAGGTTCACACTGTTGTTAGAACCGTAACCTGGCACCTGTGGCATCTGGAATGGAGTAACCTGCACATTCTTTATTTCCTTGCAGGCATAGTACAGACGTCCGATAATCATATCTATATAATGATTGAAGCCTTCACGCTCGCTCCATGGTTTCAGACGTATAATCAGCGTACCATAGTTAGAACCGGCTCCAGACATCATACCATAGCCGCAGGCAGAAGCGAAGCTCTCCAGTTCTGGTATCTCCTGCGCCTTTGCCTCTACCTTCTTCATTATCTCACGTGTTTCATGAAGTGTAGTACCTTCCGGAGCACTTACATCGACGAGGATAACGCCCTGGTCCTCCTGCGGAACAAGTCCTGAAGGAAGATTCTTCATGAAGAAGATGAACAGAGCCGCAGCACAAGCCAGCAGTGTCCATGCCAATATTGGGCGACCAAGGAACTTCTGTACGGCATTTGAATATTTGTTGTAAATGGCATTATAGCTGGCATTGTATGCCATCTTAGTATAGTATGTAAGATTCTTGCTCTCCTTCTTGCCTTCAGTAACCTTCAACATGATAGCACTCAAGGCAGGACACAATGTAAGAGCCGATATACATGACAGACCTACTGACGAAGCGATGGTAATACCAAACTGGGTGAAGAATGCTCCTGACGTTCCTGGCATGAAGCAGACAGGAATAAACACCGCCATAAATACCAAGGTACAAGATACAACGGCAACAGACACCTCGTTCATCGCCTGGCGTGTTGCCTCGCGGGCATCACTGATACCGCCTTCCATCTTTGCCATCACCGCCTCTACTACCACGATGGCATCATCCACCACAGTACCGATAGCAAGCACAAGGGCAAAGAGTGTCAGAATGTTGAGAGAGAAACCTGCCAACATAACGACAGCAAAGGTACCCAGCAGCGACACGATAATTGAGATAGAAGGAATGATGGTTGCCTTGAAGTTCTGGAGGAAGAAGAACACCACGAGAATCACAAGGATAATGGCAATGACAAGTGTCTCTACCACACTGTCAATAGCAGCATAAAGGAAGTCATCAGAACTCATCAGCGTAACGAATTCCAATCCTGCAGGCATCATAGGCTTCAGGTCCTCGAACAGCTTATTTATATTGGCATTCACCTCAGTAGCATTAGCACCAGGTGCCTGGAATATCAAGAACATAGTACCAGGCTTACCTCCAATGTTTGACATGAAGTTATAGCTCATGGCACCTATCTCTACATCTGCCACATCGCTTAGGTGGAGCATGTGACCACCATCGCTGGTACGGAGTACGATGTCATTGAATTCCTCAATAGTCTTCAGAGTACCTTTATACTCCATAGTATATTGATAGTTGTTCTCTGACTGGTCACCCAATGAACCCGTTGCAGCCACAAAGCTCTGACTGCTAACAGCTTCAAACACATCATTTGGCTCCAAGCCGTATTGCGCCAAGACATCAGGCTTCAACCATATACGCAGGGCATAGGTATTACCCAGTGACTGTACCTCACCTACGCCACTGATACGCATCAGACGTGGCTTGACGTTGATGTCAACATAGTTAGAGACGAAGTTGTCATCATACTTGCCATCGGCACTCTTCACGGCAACAATCTGCAAGATACTGTTCTGTTTCTTCGCTACCTGCACACCGACCTTCGTAACTTCGGCAGGCAACATTGACGTAGCGCGAGTAACACGGTTCTGTACGTTGACAGCTGCCATATCAGGATCTGTGCCACCCTTGAAATATACGTTGATTTCAACCTCACCATTAGATGATGCCTTACTTGTCATATATGTCATGTCTGGCACACCGTTGATAGCAGATTCGAGCGGCTGCACGACAGATTTCATGATAGTATTGGCATCGGCACCAGTGTAACTTGTCGTTACGTTGACTGTTGGTGGCGCAATGTTCGGATATTGCTCAATTGGCAGGGTACTCATACAGATATATCCCACCAAAGAGATGACAATAGAGATGGCACATGCCATCACGTATTTGTTTATAAATATGTTATTCTTCATATTACAGAAGCTCTGATTATTTACTTTTCACTCTTTTTCTCTTCTGGAAAGAGTACGCGCTCTCCTTCCTGGACATTGTTTGCACCTTCTGTAACAATCTTGTCGCCTACCTTGAGACCTGTAAGAATGATGACATCCTTACCGTTTCCTGTTGGTGCTGTTGTAACGGTTACAGCTGTAGCAGTGCTGTCCTTCTGAACCTTATAAACCAATGACTGGTCCTGCAGACGAACAACTGCATTCTGTGGAACAACCATAACATTCTTCTCTGCAACAGGAATAACGATAGTTCCCTGTATGCCTGAATAGAGATGTCCTTCAGGATTAGGGAATGTTGCCTTTGATGCCAAAGAACCTGTAGCAGCATCTACCACGCCTGTCAAACTGGTGATACGACCTTTGTAAGGATATTCCGTACCATTCTTCATTATGAATGTTACGTCAGGAAGATTTGCGATGTATTTTTCTTTATCAAAGTCTTTTATTCCCTCTTGCACCATCTCTTCGATAACAGCCTCTGTAACAGAGAATTCTGCTGTCATAGTAGTATTGCCACTGAGGATGGTAAGTTCGGACATAGGACTTACCTGGTCTCCTGCACGAACAGGAATCATACCGATAACGCCCGAAACTGGAGCCGATATGGTGCAGAAGCCCAAATTAACCTTTGCACGGTTTACAGAAGCGCGAGCCTGTGCAACAGCTGCCTGTGCCTGATGGTATGTATTCAGAGAGTTGTCGAGCATATAGCGGCTCACTATCTGCTTGTCAAACAGATTTTTGTTTGACTCATACTCCAGTTTTGCACTGCTTTCCTGTGCAAGGGCAGCATTCAGATTAGCCTGAGCAGCCTCCAATTCCAGCTGCGCATTGCGCTGGTCGATAATGAAGAGAGTCTGTCCCTTTACCACCTGCTGACCTTCGCTGACGCATATTTTAACCAACTGACCACTAATCTGTGGAGTAACGGTAACATCGGTCTTACCCTTCATCTTGGCACTGAACTTAATCGGAATTTCAATGTCAGACTTTGTCACTGTCATTGTCTTGTAAGATGATGGAATCTCTTTTGGAATGTCAAGACCACACGAAGTGAACCCTCCTACCACAGCAGCCATCGCTATGGCACATGCCATTACATTTTTCTTTTTCATGTTTTTTAATGTTTATATTATTGTTATCGTTTTCGATTACTGTTGTTGGGTGAAGCAAGGAAACCTGCCACGATGTAACCTAATACTACAGGTTGCTTTAACTGCTTGAAAAGCAGAGTCATCGCGCCTGCGCAAATCAAAATAAGGGCGAGGTTGGCAATTAACGGTTCTAATTGTGACATAATGTTTTATTTTAAATTATTTGAATTATGAAACATTCGTACATATAGAAAGGTGGTGCAAAGGTACAACAAATTATTTAAAAAAACAAAAAAAACGCTTAAATTCATATATTTTTTTTAAATGAGAAGTCACCTATATGCGCTCAGAGGCATGTTTGTATTGCTCCTTTGCGCCCAGAGCCTTTTCTGCGAGGTTACAAGAGGCTCGCAACGCAGATTTTGGTGCTTCTGTAAGATAGGTTATGCGTTTCTCCCTGCAAAATAGGGAAAACCCTAACGATATTTTACAGAACAGTTGTACTTTTGCATCGAAAACAAAAAATAGTTACCAAAACTATAACAAAAAAGAGAATAGTTATGAAAACAAATGAAAAGATTATTGCAGCCTCAGTGATAGGTTTTGCAATTATTGTATTGGGATTTTCACTTCGCAGCGGTATCGTAACATTCAAGGATATGGACCGCAGCGTAACAGTAAAGGGTTTGTCTGAACGAGAGGTGAATGCCAACAAGGTAACATGGCCTTTGGTTTATAAGGAATTGGGTAATGACCCAGCCGAGATGTATGACCTTCTGACCCAAAAGAACAAAAAGGTGTTGGCTTTCCTAAAGTCTGCCGGCATCAAGGAATCAGACATCAGTGTCAATCCTCCTGTTATCTCTGACCGTCAGGCAGATAATTACGGAAACGAAATAATGAACTACCGCTACAAGGCTACCAGCGTCATAACAGTCACTTCTACAGAGGTTGACAAGGTGCGCTCACTGATGCGCCGCCAGTCAGAACTGATGAAACAGGGCATTGCTTTGGTGAGTGAGGAATATGGCGGAAATAGCGTCGTGTATGAATTCACGGGCCTCAACAAGGTGAAGCCAGACATGATAGAAGAGGCTACCAAGAATGCCCGCAAGACAGCACAGAAGTTTGCAGACGATTCCGGCAGTTCTCTTGGTGAAATCCGCAATGCGCAGCAGGGACAGTTCTCTATAGAGGATAGAGATGCTAATACACCTTATATAAAAAGGTTGCGTGTTGTAAACACTGTTGAATACTCTATACGTTAATAGCCCCCAAAGGGAAAGAAGTAACGATTAAAGGCTTGAGATTTAATATTGTTAGGCGTGGGAAAATATTTTCCTACGCCTACAATTTTATGTTCAAGGGCTTGAAACACCTGTCCAAGGACTTTGGACAGTAGTTCAAGGGCTTTGAACATAAATTCTTCCGAGGGGACAGACAAAATTCTGGGTGAAGAAAAATAAAATTGCTTTTATTTAAAATAAAAATTTCTGCAATAGTTTGTTTTTTTGCTCTTTTTTTTGTAATTTCGCAGCCAAATTAGTTAAAATGGCTTAGTAGTTCAATCGGTTATTGATAAAATATGTTAGACAAATCAAGTAAAATATATGTCGCAGGACATCACGGATTGGTGGGTTCTGCGATATGGAACAACCTAAAGGCTCGTGGATATAACAATCTCGTAGGCCGTTCTCACAAAGAACTGGACCTGACAAATCAGGTTGCAGTAAAGGCTTTTTTTGATGAAGAGAAGCCAGACGCAGTAGTATTGGCAGCAGCCTTCGTAGGTGGCATAATGGCAAACAGTCTC
>DJWZ01000068.1 GCA_002449535.1 Prevotellaceae bacterium UBA7017
GTTGACCTTGCTGCAGGTCACGTAGCAGCTCTACAGGCTATACAGAAGAACTGCGGACTTGCCATCTACAATCTTGGCACTGGTCATGGATATTCTGTTCTCGATGTCGTAAAGGCATTCGAGAAGGCAAACGGCTTGAAGGTGCCATACGTTATCAAGCCACGCCGTCCGGGTGACATCGCTACCTGCTACTGTAACCCTGCAAAGGCAAAGGCTGAACTGGGTTGGGAGGCTCAATATGGTATCGAGGATATGTGTAGGGATTCATGGAATTTCCAAAAGAACAATCCTAAGGGTTACGAAGAATAAAAACACATCCGATGAAGGAACCACTGATAGGTAAAACGCTCGAGGAGCTCAAGGAAATAGTAATAAACCTCGGTATGCCCAAATTCACTGGAGGACAGATAGCCAAGTGGCTATATTCCGACCATGTAATGAGCATTGACGATATGACAAATATCTCAAAGGTCAATCGCCAAAAGCTCTCCGAGCGTTTTACCATTGGTGCTATGCCATTCAAGGAGGAACTGACAAGCAGGGATGGTACAAAGAAATACCTCTTTCCTGTCAGTTGTAAGGATGATAATGAAGAGGGGCACAGCAAATGTGTCGAGAGTGTTTATATCCCCGACAAAGACAGGGCTACACTATGCATCTCATGCCAAGTGGGATGCAAGATGAACTGCCTCTTCTGCCAGACAGGCAAACAGGGATATGAGGGTTCTCTGACTGCCTCAGACATCATCAATCAGATATACTCCCTACCCGACCAGGACAAACTGACAAACATCGTGTTTATGGGACAGGGAGAACCAATGGACAATCTTGAGGCTGTCATAAAAGCGACAGAAGTGCTGACTGCAGAATGGGGATATGCCTGGAGTCCGAGGAGAATAACGGTAAGCAGTGTGGGTACACCAAAACTGAAATATTTCCTCGACAACAGCGAATGTCATGTTGCAATATCCATGCACACACCTATCCACGAGCAGAGAGCCCAGATAATGCCGGCTGAAAAGATGTTCCCAATAAAGGATGTCGTAGAACTGCTTCGGAAATACGACTTCTCGGGGCAGAGGAGACTGAGTTTTGAATATATCGTCTTCAACAACTTCAATGACACAATGACCCACGCCCGGGAAATAGTAAAACTGCTGAAGGGACTTGACTGTAGGATGAACCTGATACGCTTCCACCAGATACCAGGCATAGACCTGAAGGCAAGCGATGAGAAGAAGATGGAACGACTGCGTGATTACCTCACAGCCCACGGAATATTCACCACAATACGTGCTTCACGAGGGCAGGATATATTTGCTGCATGCGGTTTGTTAAGCACTAAAGACAGACAGATATGAAAAAAAATAATGTTGCTATAGTTGGCAATGCGACAGGCGATGATGCATCCGTACTCAACAATATGCTGAGTGCAGAAGGAATGTCTGGTTTATATACCATTACTCTGTATGGAGCTGACGGACAACCTGAACAGGATGCCCTGAAGGATGCTGTAGATGATTGCCTGGACGAAGAAATTGATATCGACTCAATCGTATGCCTGCCTTTAACTCAGGCACCACACAAGGCTGTGAGACATGCATTGGCGGATGATTCCGCTACCATATTACCTGTCATGATTTGTGACGAAACTCGTTATATAACTGTAGGGCAGGAAGATATAACGAAAAAGGCTGCATTGTTGGAACAGTGTCTGAAACGCGACCTCTGCATCCTTATGCCAAGAATTGCCATCATCTCATCTGACGACGAGCAAGCTGACACCATAAAAGAAATACAGGAGAAAGGCAACAGTTTCTTCGGACCATTTTCTGACGAGATGCTGGAATCAGAAGAAGTAAGGGCTTTCGATGCTTTCATTATAATAGAGAACAAGGACAACAAAGCTGAAGAACAAATAAAGAAACTTCTGGATGACAAGGCTCCTGTCACTCTGCTTACAGGCATAGCGCCATCTGTTGTGGCAACAGAGCCAAGCAATATTTATGATGCCTTAGCTTTGGCAACGGAAGTAGCAAGGAATAGGATATCTTATGACCTTCCACTGAAGAACCCATTACAAAAACTCTTTGTGGAAAAGAAAGAGGATGGTGACAAGGCTCGCTTTGCCAAGAAGAAAGGTGGCTTCGACCCTGCAGCCCACAAGAGAGAGAACACAACATACAATACCAAAGCACGAGGAGAGGAAGACATACAGGAAAAGAGTTAAATAGAGAAGAACGACAAATGGATGTAAAAGAACTTCAAAACATAAAGCAAAGATATAACGTTGTAGGCAACTGTACTGCATTAAACAGAGCTCTGGATATTGCCCTGCAGGTTGCACATACAGACCTCTCCGTACTGATTATCGGAGAAAGTGGTGTGGGTAAGGAGATTATCCCACGCATTATCCACGACTATTCCCCACGCAAACGTGAGAAATATTTTGCAATAAACTGTGGCTCTATCCCTGAAGGCACTATCGATTCTGAACTCTTTGGTCACGAAAAAGGTTCTTTCACAGGTGCCATCGGCGAGAGCGAAGGATATTTTGGTGCTGCCAACAAGGGTACTCTATTCCTTGACGAAGTAGGCGAACTTCCTATGGCAACTCAGGCACGCTTGCTTCGTGTACTGGAAAACGGGGAATATATACGAGTTGGTGGGCAGGAAGTGAGAAAGACTGATGTCCGTATCGTGGCTGCTACAAATGTAAATATACGTAAAGCCATCAGCGAAGGACGCTTCAGGGAAGACCTCTACTATCGTCTCAACACAATACCTATTCAGATGCCGCCATTGAGAGATAGAGGAGAAGATATCATATTGCTTTTCCGTCTCTTTGCTATGCAGATGTCCGAGAAATACCATCTCCCAAGAATTCAGCTTTCGGACGAAGCCAAGAAGGTGATGCTGAAGTATAAGTGGCCTGGCAATGTGCGTCAACTGAAGAATATCACAGAGCAGATGTCTGTCCTGTGTACGAAGAGGGAAATAGATGTGGAGGATATTCTGAAATTCATCCCTATGAATGAGGAAAGTACCGAGTTGGCAACTATCCCATCTCAGAACGGAGGAAGCAAAACCTACGAAAGCGAAAGAGAGATGCTGTTCAAGATTCTCTACGAAATGCGAGGCAATGTCAGCGACCTGAGACGAGAGATAAATTCCCTGCGTCAGAAGATTGACGATGGAGCGACAGCAGGCTATGTTCCCTACCCTGCTGTTCCAGGATATAATCAGGCACAGGAGATTGCCGAACCTGAAAATCTGAATATTGCTGACGTAAACAGAGCCATGCTGGAGAAAGCATTGGAACGCAACGGCGGAAACAGGAAGAAAGCTGCGAGGGATTTAGGTCTCTCTGACCGTACACTCTATAGAAGACTGAAAGAATATGGACTTTAAGAAATACATAATATTGTCATTCATCTGCGCTGTAACATTGACAATGATTACGGCATGCTCCGTATCATATAAACTCAATGGTGCCAGCATCGATTATACAAAGACAAAGACAATACAGATAAACGATTTCCCTATTCGTGCATCTTATGTATGGGGACCAATGCAGTCAATCTTCAACAACCAGTTGAAAGATATGTATGGCTCATACACAAAACTGATACAGGTAAAACGTAACGGAGACTTGAAGGTTGAGGGTGAGATAACACAATATCAACAAAGGAACAAAGCCGTGTCTGCTGAAGGTTATTCTTCACAAACGGAATTATCTATGACCGTCAATGTGCGCTTCACAAATACAAAGAACCACTCTGAAGACTTTGAAAGAAGCTTTACAGCCACAGCATCTTATGAGACGACCCAAAACCTCGTCTCTGTTCAGGAACAGTTAGTAACACAGATGTCAAAAGACATATGCGAGCAAATATTTAACGCAACAGTAGCAAATTGGTAATACATACACTCATATCACATCCTGAACGTCTGAATCGTCAGACCCTGTTGGACCTACGCAAGGTAACAGCAGAGCATCCATACTATCAGCCTGCCCGTATAGCATTGCTGACAAATCTCTTTCTGCTACATGACCCGACATTCGATGACGAATTACGTCGCGCTGCCATCTTCCTGACAGACAGGACCGTGCTCTTCGACCTCGTTGAGGCTTCCCACTATGGCATAAAGACCAAGCAGGACAATGAGGATACCCAAAATGACAGCAAAGGTTCAAGCCGCATGGCATCACTCATCGATAAATTCCTCAACAACATTCCAACTGATGACACTGCAGACACCTCGTCAAGAACGCCTACCGAGGCTGATGCCAAGAATGACTATATGAGTTATCTGCTGTCAACAGACATGCAAGCAACAGAAAACAAAGACCAGACACTCGACCTCATCGACGATTTCCTCACCAATGCTGGTGGAAAACTGACCCTGAAAGAAGAGACAGAATATGTTCCCGAAGTGGAAATGGCAAACGACAGCGAAGAGGTTTCCACAAAAGACGATGAGGTATTAACCGAGAATATGGCAAACATATACATAAAACAAGGACGCTATGACAAAGCCCTAACCGTTATGCAAGCCATAAACAAGAAGGCAAAGAAGAAAAATCCATATTTCGAAGACCAAGAAAGATTCCTTAAAAAGTTAATAATTAGTCAACAAAAATAATAATTTAAAATTTTAAAAACAATGTACACATTACTTGTAATTCTTATCGTTTTAGCAGCATTGCTAATGATTGGTATCGTTCTTATTCAAGAATCAAAAGGTGGCGGTCTGGCATCAGGTTTTGCCAGTGCAAACAGCGTAGCAGGCGTTCGCCAGACAACAAACTTCATTGAAAAGTCAACATGGACTCTTGCTGCAGCTATGGTGGTTATCAGCATCGCATGTGCTTACACAGCTCCACAGTCAGCAACAGAAGGTTCTGTAATTGAGAATGCTGCTACAGAGCAGGCTAACACTAATCCTCAGAACGTACAGGGATTCGGTGCTGCTCCACAGAAGCAGGCTACAGACAGCGCTGCCAAGAAGTAAAAACGCTTATCACACATTCACAAGCCCTTATATAGTTTCCTGAAACCCCATCATTATGTT
>DJWZ01000030.1 GCA_002449535.1 Prevotellaceae bacterium UBA7017
GTAGCTATGCTCTGCATGGCTCTAATGATTCAGGCTGATAATGTTGTTGCCGATGAAGGTGCATGGTGTTGGTTTGCTGACCCTCGTGCAGTACACTACGAAAATCCCTCGGGAACTATCAATGCCACCTACATAGGTTATATAGATGTTCATGGCAATGTAAAGGCTACACAGTACGATTGGTTGAAGCAGCGTAAGACAGAAGTGCTTATACGTTCTTATTTCCAACCAGACGATCACAACAATCCCACCTTCATCGTGCTTCCTGATGAGCGAGTGATGATATTCTATACACGCCATACTGACGAGCCGAAGATATGGTACCGCATCTCCAAGAAGCCCGGTGACATCACCCAGCTTGGTGATGAGAAATATCTTGCTACTGCAAATAATACCACATATCCGTCGCCCTTCATCCTTAGCGACGACCCTCAGCATATCTATCTCTGCTGGCGCGGCATCAACTGGCATCCTACCATCGCCCGCCTCACCATGCCAGATGCCAATGACAACTGCAGTTTTGATTTCGGACCCAAGCAGATTGTTCAGTCAACAGGTGCACGCCCTTATGCAAAGTATCAGAGCAATGGACGCGATAAGATATATGTGTCATATACAACGGGACACCCAGACAATGAAATGCCTGACTGGCTGTATTTCAATGTTATAGATATAAATAAAGGTAACGGTCCTATCCTGCGTGACCTGAATGGCAAGCAACTGAGTATTATCAATAATGGTGTCTTTAATGTCAGCAAGACAAACTCATACGCCAGCAGTTATCCCGCTACCATCGTAGATAAGTCTGCCAACATCCGCAACTGGGTATGGCAGATAGCTCTTGACAAGGAAGAGCATCCTGTCGTGGCTTATCCACATATAGACGATGCAAAGACAACTCACGTATATTGGTATGCCCGTTGGAACGGCTCTTCATGGAAGAATACATGGGTGCAGTATGGCGGTCATGCATTCCACCAGAACTGGAATTCTACCGAGAAGTGCTACAGCGGTGGTATGGCGATAGATCCTGAGAATATCAACGACCTATATCTCAGCATACCGACAAAGAATGGCGTGTATAATAAGGATGGTGTCTATGAGATATGGAAATATACCATCAATGATGCTGGCGAGGTGGCTGGTTCTACACAGATTACTACCAATTCTCCTAAGAACAATGCTCGTCCTTATATTATTCCAGGTTCAAAGAACTGCCCGCTGCGCCTCGTCTGGATGCAGGGCGATTACTACTATTGGATAGTACGTCAAGGATATCCTCAGGGCTATCCTACTGCCATACATAGTAATTATGCTTGGCAGGAAAATGTCTCGGATGTCTCAGCATCTGTCGTAAACTGTACCTGCTTGAAAGCTAATCAGACACTTAATATGGCTATTGCCATGAATACAGCAAAGTATGAAGGTGTGATTTTAAGTTCTGATGACGGCAATTTCGTTTATTCGCTTAATGGTAGCACTCAGTATCCTGAACTTACCGTCAACGGCACTACATACAAGAGTCAGAATCGTCTTCTGACGAGTGACGACTGGGCAACGAAAAGTTCTGGCACCAGCGGTGACAATCATCCTACAAAAGTCACTACATGGGTGTTGACAATGACGTATGATGGCGAAAAACTTACTATCTACCGTAATGGGCTGGTAGATCAGGTAGTTGAGGTTAAGAACCTTGACGTGGATAATATACATGTCAGCGGCAGCGATTTCAATCATCAGTGTATTTCTGTTTCAGCCTATGGCGTATCTGCTACTCCTATGGAGGTGCAGCAGATTGTTGCGGAGTCGCAGGAGAAAATCGATGCTGCATTGGAAGAGGCTGCTCTCTCAGCATTGTCGTTGCCTGACGAGATACATACCGATATTATCCTGCCTGCTACCTCTCTGGGGCAAACGGTGAAGTGGAACTCTTCCAAGGAGGATATACTTTCTTCTGTTGGAGTATTGTCTCCGCAGAAAGAGAACACTTCATTAGTGTTAACTGCTAACGTCGGAACCAAAAGCCGTCAGTTTGAAATACAGGTGCTGGCTCGTGACATAGCCAAGAGTATTCGCTATGAACAAACGTCCCCCCTTGACCTCACGTCAAATACAGCCACTGGCTTCAATACAAACAAATTTGGTTTAGCCCCTTCCGGACTGCTTGAGGGATTGCGCTCCTTCACTTTCCTTGTAACGGTGAAACCAAGTGCGCTGACAGCGATGCCTCGCATCTACGACTTCGGTTCAGCATCTGGCAACAGCCTGTTCCTAAGAGCTAACCCGTTATCTGCCGGCATCAAGTATAATGGCGGTGCTACCACTATGGTAAATGCAACTAAGCAGTTGTCGCTCAACAAGGAGACAAAATTGGCTGTCTCCTTTGATGCTGCCACTCATACCACTCGAATATATATCGATGGTGAGGAAAATGTCTCTGGTACCACAAACGTCAGTGAGGCATACATGCTTTATGAGGTGGCAAAAGACTCTCGCAACTACATAGGTCGTACACAATGGTGGGACTCTAACGTTGCAAACGACAATCAGGACTTCCGTGGCATTATCAGTGACCTGAAACTATATGATGTAATGCTTACCCGTAAGGAGATATGTGACATTCAGGGAATTTCTTACGAAGAGAGCGAACTGCCTACGGCTCTTGTGAATGGAGATTTTGAGGAGTCTTATAGCATAATGCAAGGCACGGGTGTCAACTCTGATCGTGCCATATATCTTCCTAAGGGATGGACAGTTGCTTATTCAAATGGTAATAATAACGACATTACTGCCTTGAAGTCTGGAGATATGTATTTCAGCAATTTCTTTGCTTCTCGTCCTGCATCAGTTACTGGAAGTAAACAGACCTATTGGGTGCGACAGAATTGGGGCACCAGCACTATCACCCTGAAACAGGAGGTAAGGCTGCCCAAAGGTGCATATACATTCAATGCTGATGTCTGGAAAAGTGGTAGCGGAGGTGATGTAGATATAAAGATACAGACAGAAGGCGGTAAGACAGTAACAGTACCGTCGCCTGGTAATAAGGAAGCATGGCAACATGTTACGACATCTTTTGAAAGCGATGGCATAGCATCTACAACAATACTTCTTTCAGCCGTTCATACCTACAATGGTTCGGAAAAGATTATAGGTTTCGACAATATAGAACTAACAAGTAATCCAACATCTATCAAAGATGTTACCCTGCATAAGCATATCAAGTCATCTGAGGTTTATGACCTGACAGGACGCAGAGTCAAGACGCCATCACAGGGTATATATATTATTGATGGAAAGAAGAAAGCTTTCTGATAAGGTCTAATGTCTAAAGCCAAAGGTCAATTCCGACAACACTATAAATTCACGCTTTTCCCAAGAACTTCGCATCAATAAATCTCTGGAAGGCATCTTTGTACATATCACCTACGGGCAGATATGTCTCTGCATCCATGATGATGCGGTTCTTGTTCACCTCCTGAATCTTTGTGAGGTTTACGATGTATGAGCGATGTATCCTCATGAAGTTCTGTGGCAGTCTTTCCTCCATTTTCTTCATGGAGAGTAGGGTGACTATTGGCTTCTCTTCTCCTTCTATGTGAATCTTGAGATATTCGCTCATGGCTTCTACGTAGCGAATGTCAGCAATGGTGATTTTCACCACCCTGTAGTCGGTCTTCACAAAGAAGGAGCCTTCATCTTCACCAGATTTTTGACCTTCGACCTTAGAATCTTGAATCTCTTGAACCATTGGACCTTGAACTTGTTGAGCCCTTTCCTTCAGCCTGTTTGCAGCACGCTGAAAGTCCTGCATGCCGAATGGCTTCAGCAGATAGTCAACAGCATTCACCTTGAAACCCTCAACGGCATATTCACTATATGCTGTCGTAAAGACTATCATTGGTGGAACCTGAAGCGACTTCACAAAATCCATTCCGTTGAGGTCGGGCATATTGATGTCGCAGAATATGGCATCGACAGAATCTTGTTCCAAGAACTTCTGTGCTTCCACGGCACTCTGACATTGTGCGGCAAGTTCCAGAAACGGTATCTTCTTTATGTAAGCAGCAATCTGCTGCAGAGCTAACGGCTCATCGTCTATGGCGAGACATCTAATCATGTGTGAGAGGTATTTCGAGTTCTACGTGATAAGTGTTTGCTTTGTCCTCTAAATTCAGTGTATAGCTATTTCCATAAATAAGGTCTAAACGTTTCTT
>DJWZ01000013.1 GCA_002449535.1 Prevotellaceae bacterium UBA7017
TATAATAATAAATATATATATTTATTATTATATACCATGCCCCTAAAAACACCCTTCGAGTTGGAAATCGTTAATGACCTTAATGACCATGACCTTAATGACCACTAATTTGTAAACGCGTTGTGCATCTGTAATATGCTGATATTCAGTAAGAAAAGTGCGATGCTTTTGCGTTGTTATTAAGAAAATCATGTGTCATTTTGCAGTCGAGAAGACGATTTGGTACTGAAAAAGTTGACTGTTCGTACTAAAAAGTGAGACTATTTTCGCTGTTTTTCTCCCCAGAAATAGCCATTCCGTCACGTCATTTTTCATCAAAATTGTGTCAAAATCGGGTGATTTTTGTTCACCTCTCCCTCAAAGTGCTGGGAAAACTAATGAATGTTAAGGTGAGGAGCATGAGGGATGCCTCTAACCTCTCTCAGTCCCCTCCCTCGGTTTGAATCCAGTGTTTATGGGACTTGCAGCCATATAGAGTGAGGGAGGAGAAGTAAAATGTAAAAAATCTTCAGGAAAAACATTTGTGAAAATTTTGTAGTATTGGTAAATTTTAATACCTTTGCAGCTGATTTGTAAAATAGCAATACTAATTACTAATAATTTAACAATTTGGAATAGAAAATTAGCTTTATATCATCCTTGACTCTATTGGGCAGATAGAATTAGCACTTCAAAGAACAGAGCAGTCATAGGGGGCATAAGGATGTTCATGCTTTTAGGGGGCGTGGACTGATTGGTGTTTGCTTATGGCTGTGCTAAGCCTTATCTGCTCGCAATTTCCACGTCCTCTTTTTTAGATAAAAAGGAGGACTTCTTTCGTTGTGTATTAACCTGAAAAATAAATATATTATGCCTAAATTTACCGAAACAGAAAAATATGTATTAAGTCTGTTTAAACCTAAAACAGCGTTCTCATTTGAAGGAAAGAATTTCACAGTTATAGAAGCTGCAAAGCCTCGCCCGTCATCCGGTGAGTGTAAAACAGACGTATATGTAAAGATTTGTGATGAAGAAGGAGAATGCAGAGAGTTGAAAATTTCTGTAAAACAAGAAAATGCAGACTTCCTGGAAAACAAAATTAAATATGAAAGAGCAAGAGATATATTTGGCAACAATGTTGATAGTATTTTACGACAATCTATCTACAGTTTAAAGAAAAAATTTGAGAAACAGTACCTTGTTTGCTTTGATAAATATGGAAGAACAGATGCGAACACACTAAAGTTGGGTTGGAAATTTGAAATCCTTAATAAGCCAGGAGGTGAACTTTCAGGTCAATTAGCATTAGACACGCAACAAATCATAGATGTTTATAGTGGTCAAAATCTTCCAGCGGACAAGAAGAATGCACTTGTAAATAACAATATTGTTAACGGGAGTGGAGTTGCTAATTATATTGTGTTCTTGGACAAATCAAAGGATTATGTGCTGAAGGATATACTAAAAAAGTTAATCCCTATAGACGCTTATGTAAAAGAGCATCCCCAGATATATTATGCATGTAAAGCCTTAAACTATAGGATTGATGAGGATAAGTGGGACGGAAATAGACCCTTGGCTGTATACGTGAAGTGGAGGCTAAATGAGGGCGTCATAGATGGCGAATTGGTTTTAGATGAACCTCTTCGTAAAGGTGGAAATGATGTTGGAGAAAATCTGAGAAAAATACTAAAAGAGTCAAAGATATCAAATAATAATTTTAATGAATTAAAAGAAAAATTAAGCCCTAATGTGAGGTATTATGTTAAAGAATAATATTAGTATTGCATATATATATTTTTTTTATTAATTTTGCATACTATATATTTGTAAATTTAAAGAACATAATGAATCTTATTAGTCTTTTTTCAGGAGCAGGAGGACTTGACAAAGGTTTTCATAATGCGGGGTTCCATACGGTAGTTGCGAATGAATACGACCCCAAAATCTGCCCGACATTCAAGGCGAATTTCCCTGAAACATACTTGATAGAAGGTGATATAAGAAACGTGGAGGAGAACGAGTTTCCAAGACGAGTTACTGGCATTATTGGTGGTCCTCCATGCCAATCATGGAGTGAGGCAGGTACTCTTAAAGGTATAGAGGATGCTCGTGGTCAACTTTTCTATGAGTATATTAGAATACTCAAGGCTGCACAACCGTTGTTTTTTGTAGCAGAAAATGTGTCTGGGATGCTGGCGAAACGTCACTCTGAGGCAGTTGACGGCTTTATGCGTCTTTTTGATGAAGCTGGTTATGATGTTAACCTCAAAATGCTAAATGCTAACGATTTTGAATGTCCCGAAGATCGCGATCGCGTATTCTATATAGGATTTAGAAAGGATATGAATATACATGACTATGAGTACCCAACTCCATGTGAACATAAGCCAACTCTTCGTGAGTGTATATGGGATCTCAAAGACAATGCTATACCTGCCCTCGAAAAAAATAGGACAAATGGAGACAGGTGCTTAGTGCCAAATCATGAATACTTTATTGGGGCATATTCACCAATATTTATGTCTCGAAATCGGGTGAGGAGCTGGGATGAGCCGGGGTTTACGGTTCAGGCAAGCGGACGCCAATGTCAGCTACATCCTCAAGCTCCTAAAATGATTAAGGTAGAGAAGAACAAGCAAATCTTTGTTCCTGGTAAAGAACGCTTGTATAGGAGAATGACAGTTCGTGAAGTTGCCAGAGTACAAACTTTCCCAGATGATTTTACTTTCTTATATACTGATGTAAACATGGGATATAAAATGATTGGCAATGCCGTCCCTGTCAATCTTGCTTATTATGTAGCTATGAGTATTCGTGCAACACTTGATAAGCATGGCATCAACTATAAAGATTGATTTTCAAACATTAATTCATAGCAATGTGATAGCAGGTAACTGCTTCACCTTGCTATGCGTATTCGAATAAACATGTCAAACAACGTATTAACTGCAATAAAAGCAATAGTTAACAACAGGAAGAACCTGCAAGAAGTTCAAGATGGAGTTCAGAACAGAGCGAATCAAATGGGTGAAGCTTTGGAGGGTTTCATTAAGAATGCTTTTGCGAATTGCCTTGGAGCAGACCAGCGTACCATAAATAGAGAACAAAGTTTAACTTTTTCTTATCTTGGTAATAGCAACAATCCACCAGATGCAATGCTTCGTGGAGGAGATGCAATAGAGATTAAAAAGTTGGCAACTATTGGCACAACTCAGTTGCAACTAAATAGCAGTTACCCGAAAAACAAACTGCATGCCGATAATCCCAAGATATGTGCGCAATGTCGTGACTGTGAAAACTGGGATGAGAAAGACATGCTTTATGTTGTAGGGCAAGTAAATGGTACTGAATTGCATAATATCTTCTTTGTTTATGGCGATTTGTACTGCGATGCACCTAATGTATATGAACACGTTGAAAATGTGATTAAGGAAGGTCTTAAATCACTTGATAGCGTAGAACTGGCAGAAACGAAAGAACTTGGAAGAGTTAACAAAGTAGATCATCTTGAAATTTCCGACCTGAGGGTAAGAGGGATGTGGCTAATTAGGACACCATTCCAATTATATTCCTATCTTACTGAAGAAATTCAAAATTACACATTTAAGTTAGTTGCCCTTATTCCTTTAAATAAGTATTTAGCATTTCCAAACAGAGAGGAGTTCGAAGACTTCTGCTATGAAAATGGGGTTACAATAGCTAATGAAGAAATTCCTGACCCTCAAAACCCTGCAAACCTATTAGAAGCAAAGCTTATAACATATTATTGCTAAAATGAATATTGTATCTCTTTTTGCAGGCTGTGGAGGTCTTGATTTAGGTTTTGAGAAAGCTGGGTTCAATATCGTGTGGGCAAATGAATTTGATAGTACCATTCATGCTACGTACAGACTAAATCATCCAAAAACTATATTGAACACATCTGATATTAGAACACTTACTGGTAAAGACATACCTGATTGCGACGGTATCATAGGTGGTCCACCGTGTCAAGCATGGAGTGAAGGAGGTAAACGTCAAGGAATAGAAGACCCCCGTGGTCAACTGTTCTTTGACTATATCCGTATTGTTAAAGATAAAAAACCAAAGTTTTTTTTAATTGAGAATGTTAAAGGTATTCTTGAAGAGAAGCACAAAGAATCACTTGATGTCTTTCTGAATCTGCTTACAGATGCTGGCTATAGAATAACTTACGAGTTATTAAATGCTGCTGACTACAAGATACCTCAAGACCGATTTCGTGTATTTTTCATTGGTATTAGAAACGACCTTACAAACAGGTACACATTTCCAAATGCTGTTAACTCTGAGCCAATTACACTAAAGCAGGCTATTGGTGATATTGTAGAGACTCCTAGGTTTTATACTGATGATTTAGTGGAAGGTGACCACCCTCAAAGATTGAATCATGATGTCTACACTGGAGCATACGATGCAAAGTATATGGCACGTAATCGTGTTCGCAGTTGGAATGAAACATCATTTACCATGCAAGCACAAGCCAGAAATGCCCCTCAACATCCGCAGGCTCCAAAGATGTCATTTGTATCTTCTTCACAAAGAATATTTGCTAAGGGATTTGAGCATTTATATCGCAGGTTAAGTGTTCGTGAATGTGCAAGAATACAAACCTTTCCAGATAATTTTAAATTCATCTATCAAGATGTAAAGGATGGATATAAGATGGTAGGTAATGCTGTTCCGCCTCGTCTTGCATGGTATCTTGCTATTCAAATGAAAAAGGCTTTTGCTGACCAAATGAGTATCTCAAAAGAAGAGAAAAATCAGGTTCGGCAATCTATCAAACAAGTTCCTATTATCAAAATTGCTGAACAATATCCAAGACACATCGTCAACAATACCAATCTTGTATTTGTCAAAGATATAATAGGGCTTGAATTGGATAAACGAGTGCTTATCAGCCTTGTAAAGCCTGACAATATTGAGCACTACGTTAATCATTCTGCAAATATATATTATACAGGCAAGAAGTTTCCTACGACTATAGCTCTAAATAAGTTGTATTACTTTATGCCGTATATAAAAGGCTTGGGAGTGCGGGACTTGTATCTCATAAAGATTGCAAGAGTCGGTACTAAGCAAGAAGTTCATCCTGAATGTGATGATAATGACTTCAGACTCGTATTTGAAATTCAGTATGTAAAACAGTTGTTTGAGGGTTACTGCCCCGTACACCTAAACATATGGAGAACATTTACTGACACAACAATGGAGTCATTGTTAAAAATGAACGAGATAGAGGAAGTTGTATAATCGTTGAATGGTAGAATCAAAGAACAATACAAAAAGATTATGAAAATAATGAATTTGATAATTTAGATTCTTGGAAGGATTTTGTTCTGAACGTAATCATAGAAAGAGGTGGTGCAACTTCACTGATTATCTATGGGAACGGATAGAGCAGGAATTTGGGTTAGATGACAACAACATACATCACTATCGATATACTGATGTTGTCTTGCCTTGTCTTGAAAATGAATTTGAACTTATTAGAACAAGTGGCAAGCGAGGAATCCAGATAACTGAGAAGGGAAAGCAAGTAGCCAAGATTGGTTTCCGTTCTTACGTGAACTCTATAGAAAGACATGAAAAAGTTCAAAAATGGAACGATTTTCTGGGGTTAATCACAGGATGCCTGTCAATTATAACTGCACTTTTCAGCTTTGTTAATTTGTTCGTTGGCTTGATTGACAAAAACACTGCATTTGTTCCTGCATTTCTTCTTGTTATACTATTTATTGCAATTAAGTACTTTTGTAAATCAAAATAAGTTATTCATCTTATCAATATTGATAACGGAATAGGTCAATTATCTGATTTTCAATAACAAGACTAATTTCTAAGGAAGTAACTGTTCCCAATATGGGCCCATAAGTTATCAATGACCTCTCTAACTTCGGCTCATCCTCAAAAGAATGTATGATGTATGAAGTAAGAGGGTAAAGACTCGGCACAAATCAGGGGCATCAAATCGCAACTGTCAACGGGCGTAAATTTGCGCAGGTTGCCCTCAGTGGTCGCAGGCAGCCATCCGAAACATGGAACCAGCATGGGCGAAAGTATGTCAGGGAAAATTTTCCCTCACATCGCGAACCATTGTTCAGCCTAACGGCGGAACACGCGAAGTTCCTTGCTGTTCGCTCACCAAGATGGAGTGTCTGTATATCGCCACGAATGACGAGGTACACGCAAAGTTTGTGCTTCTCAGAGGTCGCAGGCAGCCATCCGAAAGATGGAACCAGCATGGCTGAAAGTCAACGGGGGAAATTTTTCCCTGGTTGAATATCGAGACAAAAAAGGACAACTTCGCCCTTGCTATTCTCTCACCAAGACGGAGTGCCTATACATCGCCACAAAGTTCAATGACGAAGCACGTGCAAAGTTAGTACAGGGATGGTGAGCTGAAGATGGCTGATTTATTAAGTAAAAGGTAAAGACGTGGCACAGGCTTTTGGTCAAAACTGAAAGGTTGTATGTTTTACCTCCGGTTGAAGGGACTTCCGTTCGGAAAAAATAAATAAAGAGATTTTTATTTTGTATTTCTCTCACTTATTTGTATCTTTGCAGTCAGAAATAATTAAAAGAAATAATATCAAAATGAGATTTAAGGAAGAGATAAATGAGAGTTATACGATGGCTGAGGCTATCAAGGAAGCACAGCGTTGCCTTCATTGCAAGGTGCCACAATGCAAGAAAGGGTGTCCTATCAGCAATGATATCCCTGACTGGATTCATGAATTGAAGAAGGGTAATCTTGGTAATGCCATCAGCATCATTCGGACTAAAAGCAACCTGCCTGCTGTGTGTGGACGTGTGTGTGCCCATGAGAAGCAGTGTGAAGGAAATTGTGTGTTAGGCAAGAAAGGTTCTCCCGTTAACATTGGCAAATTGGAACGCTTTGTAGCCGATTTTGATTCAGATAATGACCTGACACATGAAGACATAATAGAAAAAACTCGTGGAAAGGTGGCTGTTATCGGTGCAGGACCATCAGGAATCACTGTGGCTGGCGACCTGTCTCGCATGGGGTTTGCTGTGGAGATTTTTGAGATGGAGGCGCAATGTGGAGGTGTGCTGCGCTATGGCATCCCGGAATATCGTCTGCCAAAAGAGGTCGTGGCTCGAGAGATACGATATATCGAAAAAATGGGTGTGCTGATTCATCGTAATACTCATGTCGGTGAGAATATCACTGTTGAAAGCCTCTTTGAACAAGGTTTTGATGCTATATTCATAGGAACGGGACTCAGCAAGCCTAAGTCGCTTGAAATTCCTATCTGGCAGAATGGGCGTTGCATCTCTGAGGGCGAGGGTGCCGTAAAGTGTCGTGACCTGAAGCGCATTCGTCTTGCAACTCATTTCCTGAGGCGCGTAGAGCTGATTTCCGAAGGATTTATGGACCGTAACGAACTGCCTGTTGACGTGGGTGCAAAGGTGTTTGTAATAGGTTGTGGAAATACTGCTATGGATGCTTCGCGAACAGCCTTGAGGATAGGGGCTTCTGCTGTGGATATTATATATCACAAGGGTATAGATACTATGTCGGCTCTGCGGGCTGAATATGACGATGCAGTCAAAGAAGGGGTGCAGTTTAGATGGTGGAGCAGCATATCCGAAATCCATGTAGATGACAAGTTGGATATCACAGAGATAGTCCTTGAGACGAAAGAACCTGATAAAGAACCTGTTCGTCAGGTGGTACCTGCCAATAATATCATCTTTGCTATCGGAGCAATACCAGCTACAAAGATAGTCCGTTCTACATCGGGATTGGAAAATGATGACCATAATTTCCTACTTACACGCGACATACCTTATGGCATGACTACCAAGAAGGGCGTTTTTGCTGGTGGCGATGTCGTCGGAAGGCAGGCTACTGTAGTACATGCCATGCAGGATGCAAAACAAGTAGCTCTGGGTATAGCACAATATGTCGATGCTATAAAACTCCTAAAGATTATAAACGAGTAAAGTTATCGTCACTATATCGTAACACAACATACAAACGTAACCACTATGAATATTTTGAGAAGACTTTTCTTTTGCATAGTAGTACTTGCGACGCTTGGGGTGCATAGTGCACCGATTGACAGAAGGGCGTTGGTGGAGAGAAACAACCCTGTTGTAACAACTGTTGATACATTGGCGTCGCTGAGTGTCGGGAACGGGCATTTTGCTTTTACAACTGACGTGACAGGACTGCAGACTTTCCCAGAATATTACCATAATGGTGTGCCCCTCGGGACACAGAGCGAATGGGGGTGGCACAGCTTCGACAATCCACAGAAGCTAAGGATAGAAGAGACGTATAAGTTAGAAGATTTCGGACACGGACACAGGGAACTGTATGCTACGGAATTTAAGGAACCTGGCAGGGCTCGCGATGCAGCAAACTGGTATAGGAGTAATCCGCATAGAATGCATTTGGGATGTATAGGATTGGAGTCAGAAGGACTAATGCCAAAGGATATAATGGATGCTAAGCAGAAACTTGATATGTGGAACGGCATTATAACTGCTGACTTCAAGGCGAAAGGCTCAAAGTATTCTGTCAAGACTGTTTGTCACCCTGAAAAAGATATTATAGCAGGTAAGGTTACGACAGACAGCAAGAAGAATGTCACTATAAATCTGCGTTTTGCATACCCTACAGGAAAGCATAGCGACGATGCCTGTGACTGGCAGCAGAATGACAAGCATAAGACGGAATTGGTAAGCATGACAGAGGGACATGCTGTGCTGAAAAGAACCTTGGACAAAACTATATATTATGTTTCGCTGACATGGGAAGAGAAAGCTGAACTGAAGGAAAAGGCTCCAAATTACTGGATTTTGGAGGCTTGTGGACAGCAGCTGACATACTCTTGCGAATTCATGAGCGAAGAGAAAAATGAAGCCATAGAGACATTCGCTTCTGTTGCAAAGAAATCTGCTGATAAATGGCGGAAATTCTGGAGCGAAGGTGCTGCTGTGGATTTCTCCCTTTGCAAGGATAAAAGAGCCCGAGAACTGGAACGCAGAGTGGTATTGAGTCAGTATCTTCTCGCGATACAATGTTGTGGAAATATACCGCCACAAGAAACGGGACTGACATATAATTCGTGGTTCGGAAAATTCCACATGGAGATGATATGGTGGCATCAGTCTTGGTTGCCGCTTTGGGGACACGAGGAATTGTTGGAACGCACCTTGAGATGGTATGAGAGTGTAGAACCAAAGGCACGTGAGATAGCAATGCGTCAAGGATTCAAAGGCGTAAGATGGATGAAGATGACAGACCCAAGCGGCGAAGAGGCTCCATCGAAAGTAGGCAGCTACCTGATATGGCAACAGCCACACCTGATATATCTTGCAGAACTGGTATATAGAAACCTTTCTACAGAAGGTCAGAAAAAGATGTTGCAGAGATATGGCAGACTGATTGACGAGACAGCAGATTTTATGGCTGATATGGCAACTTATGACAAGGAGCACAATCGCTATATATTAAAAGGTATAATACCGGCACAGGAGACATTGAAGGCTGCTGTGACTTATAATCCTCCTTTTGAACTGGCATACTGGTATTATGGTTTGCAGACAGCACAGCAGTGGAGAGAAAGAAGGGGGCTGGAACGCAAAGAAAAATGGGATGATGTGGCAGAGAAGTTGTCACCTCTGGCTGCTGGAGAGAGTGGGGTAGGTAAAGGGAACGAAGAATATAGTAAAAGTCAAAAGTTGTATCTTGCTGCAGAATCGGCTCCGGATACCTATTCCACACTTGCCCTGATAAGTGACCATCCTGCTGTTTTGGGGGCTGTCGGAATACTGCCAAAGAGTCGCCTTGTGGATGACAATATCATGAAACAGACCAGCGACTGGATATGGACAGGCTGGAACTGGAACAAGACTTGGGGATGGGATTACCCTATGGTGGCGATGAATGCTGCCCGCCTCGGAGAACCGTCGAAAGCTGTCGATGCACTGTTGATGGACAAACGCACCAATACATATCTGAAAAACGGTCATAACTATCAGGATGGACGCCTAAGATGTTATCTGCCAGGTAATGGCGGACTGCTGACGGCTATCGCCCTGATGTGTGCTGGATGGGATGGCTGCACGGAAACAAATCCTGGATTCCCAAAAGACGGAAAATGGAATGTCCGCTGGGAGGGACTGAAGAAAATGCCGTAAACAAATTATTCTATCGGAATATTCTGAATAATCGGAATACTCTGAGTACATTGATAATTGCAGAGAATATTGCAGATTTTATCTTGCAGGGCTCGAGCATTGTCGGCACTGAGGCAGCCGTTACAGATAATGGAGAAGGCAAGGTTGTGATAGTCTTTTGTAAAACAATATCCGGCAAGGCTGATAACACCTGTCAGTGTGCCGGTTTTCGCACGTACATTATTCTCTGCCCCAGTATTCTTCATACGCTTTTCGAGTGTTCCGTCAACACCTGCTATCGGTAAAGCCTCACGCAGATGGGGATAGATATTCTTCTGGGTGTAGGCATAACGTAGGAAAGCTACTTCTATCTCTGGGGAAAGATAATTGTATAGCGAAAGTCCTGAACCGTCAGCAAAACGATGTGAAGGTACGGAGGTCTTTCCATGTGTCAGCTGTGTAGGGGATTCTGCATAAATCTTCTTCAGCAATTCTTCCTCTAAAGCAAAACCTTTCTTTGCGGTAGCGGGCTTGCCCTGTATAGCTCCCAGATGATAGAGCATAGTCTCGGCATAGGTGTTATTGCTGTCTTTCATCATCCGCTCAAGAATCTCAGGAAGAGAATGGGTACAGGAGATGAGCGGGCTTGCTGACGAAGGGCAAGACCTTACAACAACATCTCCGAGAATCACGATGCCAGCCCTTCGCAGAGCCTTTGCAAAATTTGGCAGCAGGGCTTCCTTCCGTCCGAAGAGCAGAGAGCATAGTTCCGGGTTATCATCATCCCAGCACCAGCCATTACCATACTTGTTGTCATTCATGAAGGATGCGTCGCCACAGACGTTTCCTGTTATGGTATCGATGCCCATTTTATATAACTCATCAGCCAGAATATCGAGGTCATCAGTGTTGAGTTTCGGGTCCATTGCGCCTATGATGTAGAGATTGCCCTGCAAACTTCCACGCCGTAACTGGCGGGTGGAGTCGTCAGGACAAAAAACATAGGCAGTATCAATGCTTCCGGTATAGCATACGGAGGTGGTATATTGATAATAATCTCCGAGGTTTTCAAGAGCCGTAATTCCTGTTATCAGTTTCTGGGTGGAGGCTGGTCGCATGGTATGACGCGCGTTCTTCTCATAAAGGCATGAGTCGGTATTCAGGTCGTAAACCATGATGCCCATGTTGGAGGTATTCGCTACATTTGAAGCCGCCAACAGTGAGTCGAGAGCAAGGGTGAGGCTGATTACGAGGCTACTTATTGTCATAAGCATGATGAGGGTAGTCGGTAGTGAAATGCAGACCTCTACATTCTTTGCGCTCTATAGCCCATCGGGTGATGAGATACCCTACGTTTATCATGTTTCGGAGTTCGCAGATGTCCCTGCTTGCATACACGCGCTTGAAGAGTGCCTCTGTCTCCTCATAAAGAGTGTCTAAACGCACCCATGCACGCTTCAGGCGAAGGTCGGAACGTACTATGCCGACATAGTGAGCCATGATAGTGCCAACTTCGTGAACACTTTGGGTAATGAGCACTTTCTCTTCATTAGAAAGTGTTCCCTCGTCATTCCATTCAGGAACCAAGGTGTTGAACTCATATTCGTCGATGTGTTCCAAAGAATGACGCGATGCGGTCTCTGCATATACTACAGCCTCGATAAGAGAATTGGAGGCAAGACGGTTGCCACCATGAAGTCCTGTGCAAGAACACTCTCCGAGAGCATAGAGTCGCTTTATGGAAGAACATCCATTCAGGTCAACCTTTATGCCACCACACATATAATGGGCAGCGGGGCGAACAGGGATGTACTCCTTGGTGATATCTATGCCGATAGAGAGACATTTCTGGTATATATTTGGGAAGTGGTGCTTTGTCTCCTCTGGGTCCTTATGGGTAACATCAAGACAAACGTGGTCTATACCATGAATCTTCATTTCCTTATCTATAGCGCGCGCAACGATATCGCGTGGCGCGAGGGACAGGCGTTCGTCATATTTCTCCATGAATGTTTCGCCGGTAGGCAGCTTCAGGATTCCGCCATATCCGCGCATAGCCTCCGTGATAAGGTAGGCAGGATGTGTCTCAGAAGGATTATAGAGTGAGGTAGGGTGAAACTGTACAAACTCCATATCTGCCACTGTACCTTTTGCACGATAAACCATAGCCTCACCATCACCAGTCGCAATGACAGGATTTGTGGTGGTTTGATAAACAGCACCACAGCCGCCAGTACACATCACGGTAACCTTTGACAGATAGGTATCTACCTTTTGCGTATCAGGATTGAGGACATATGCCCCGAAACATTCTATGTCTGGAGTGCGGCGAGTTACTTCAACCCCAAGATGATGCTGGGTGATAATCTCTACGGCAAAGTGGTTCTCCTTTATTTCGATGTCGGGATTATTCCTGACAGCCTCCATCAAGCCTCGCTGAATCTCAAAACCAGTATCATCGGCATGATGCAGTATGCGGAATTCAGAGTGTCCGCCTTCTCGGTGAAGGTCGAATTCGCCCTCTTCATTTTTATCGAAATTGACACCCCACGAAACCAATTCCTTAATCTGTGAAGGTCCCATGCGAACTACCTGTTCTACAGCAGCTCTGTCGGAGATATAGTCTCCTGCCACCATAGTGTCTTCGATATGCTTCTCAAAGTTATCTTTTATTATATTGGTCACTGATGCAATACCACCTTGAGCACGAGCAGTATTTGCTTCGTCAAGAGTTGTCTTGCAAATGAGGCAGATGCGTCCTTTGTGGGCTTTTGCTACTTTCAGGGCATAGCTCATACCGGCGACGCCGGAACCGATGATAAGAAAATCGTACTTGAATATCATATTATCTGGTTAATGAGAATTTCATTGATAATCCAAAATCCTGTGTTACTGTTGGATATGATGAAGACGACAGCAATGGTGTATTGCTTTGTCTGTCATAGTATAAACTCATTGTCAGCAGGCGAGAGAGGCTATAGTCGGCTGTGAACGCCAGTTTGAAGGCATTGTTGCCAGAAGTTGCCTGTGACTTTACAGTTGCTATGTCACGAGTTATAGCAGCTTGCTTTCGCCATGAGATGTCGAGACGCAGGTTGAGGTCGTGAGCAAAGCCTTTACTCTTGTTTGTCTGGGTTGACTTTGAGGTTCTCGTCTTGCTATTGTCATCGTCACTGTTGCCGCGGCTGCTTCGGCTGTTCTTGGCAGCAAGTGCCCTTGCCTTGCTACGGATGAAACGGAAATCGTTAATCTTGTATCCCACACCGATTACCCAGTCTTTTGAAAGGGTTTCGTTAAGTTGTACAGATGTCATAGAAAGAGTCAGTACACGAGTGGTGCGATATTCTGCCTTGAAGGTGAGGTTGTTAGGAAGTGTGAAATCCAGACCCAGCAATGGTGAGAACGATTCGTTGATGCTGACTGTAGAAACGTTGAACATAGAGTTAGGAACAGGATTTCCTGATGTCGTACTATTGATAAATCCGATACCTTCACCCATGAATGACTTATAGGTAGAATAAGAACTGTACGCACCAACAGCATAGATGCTCTTGTACCCATGATTGATGTTGAAACTCTTGAAGTGTTCGCTGAACCATGGGAGGTAAGTCAGACCACTATACTTCAGAGACCAGTTAGGAAGCATCCTTGCTATTGTCGGGAATATCTTAAGGCTCTTGTAACCGGTATAAGAATTGAGGAAAGCAGGTATCATGACATCACCGGAGTAAAGTTCTACAGGTGTCTTTTCGCTGCTATATTTCGCTCCTGCATACTTTGTTCCTGCTGGATAGATAGTGTTCTCGTATTGTGCTTGAACACGCTGACGATAACCCTCCAGAGAGTTACAGAACTTTTCGAAAGCTGATGAATGGAAACCATTGTCGGCATTTCCCATTCCAGCCAGAGCAGAAGAGATAGAAATCGTAGTCATAGAGAAACTTCCGCTATGTGTCGTAGGATTGCCATCATACATATATTGAATAGACTTCGACTGGGTATGGGTATGAGCCATATTCATGTCTATCTTCAGGTTCTTGATAGGTTCGAGGGTGAACTTAATCTGCAGGTCTTCCGTCTTGCTGGTAGTAGCAGGAGTGGCATATTCCTGAGAATTGAGCAGCCATCCTCTGCTACGGGCTTTCTCGATATAGTCATCACCAACGAAACCGAAGGCGAAGTCAAGACCTGGTGACATAGCGTCTGCAACACTCTTCTGTCCGAAGACATCACCAACATTATTCATAAAGCCAGGCAGCGTAAGAGAATACACATTTTTGTATGAAACGCTAACGTTGCGAACCATCATTGCAAAGCGAGCTGCGTATTCCGCTGCCTTATACCAACCCTTGTTCTCCAATGGCTCTAAGGCAAGTACTGACACCTTCATCTTTATTGCCGAGTCAGACTTGTTGAAGACCATAATTTTATTCTCATCTACCTTCTTGAATTTTATAGGTATAGCCTTTCCGTTTTCGTCTTTCGCA
>DJWZ01000028.1 GCA_002449535.1 Prevotellaceae bacterium UBA7017
TGTTGGCGGTATAGATGACTTGCGTCCTTTCGCATGGTTCGGAGATGTTGACATATATGCCCAGAAAGATGTCATAGATACCCTACATGTAACGATGCCATATTGTTTCAAGGAACATTTGTATCCAGGTGTTCCACACTTGAAACTTCATGAGGTGGTTGCCGGCACCCCTATAACCATATCAAGACCAGAGGAAATTACTGTTCAATTTCCAGGCAGTGGTGCGACGCTTGATGGCTTGATGCACAGAGAAGGACGTAAGGAAGTGATTCCTGCGGTAGATGAGAAATTGGAGGTTATTCCTGTTCCTGTCATGCATGGAAAATTACCCATTTTGGGATATCGTTTTGGTACTTTCGCATATATTACCGATATGAAAAGTGCTCCGTCGGAAACGGAGAAACTCTTGAAGGGAGTGAAGGTGTTGGTTGTAAATGCCTTGAGATTTGAGAAGGAGCATCATAGTCATCAGTTGGTGGATGACGCTATAAAGTTCGCAAGAGCCATAGGAGCAGAACGGACGTATTTCATACATCTGACTCATGATATAGGTACACACGATATTGCAAATATGCGTTTGCCAGAAGGCTTCTATTTTGCTTTTGACGGGCAGGAAATAGAAATCTAAATATGGAATTTGCGGATTTTTAACATATTTTTCATGTCGAAATTTGTTCGTGTTGGAAAAAAAGTATAATTTTGTAGCCAGAACCTATAAAAATAAGCAAAAGTTAACCTAAAAATAAGATAAAGTTATGTCACAGATTACTGGTCACATCTCTCAAATCATTGGTCCTGTTGTTGATGTCTTTTTTGATACAAAGGGACAGGAAGCGGAGAAGGTGCTACCTAAGATTCATGATGCTATTGTAGTAAAACGTGCTGACGGCAGGGACCTCGTGTTAGAGGTGCAGCAGCATATTGGAGAAGATACGGTGCGTACCGTTGCTATGGATAATACTGATGGTTTGCAGCGTGGTTTGGAAGTGTTCCCAGCTGGTGGTCCTATCAGCATGCCTTCCGGCGAGCAGATTAAAGGTCGTATGCTGAACGTCATTGGCAACCCTATTGATGGTATGAAGGAATTTACCAATGAGAACCGTTATCCTATCCATCGTGAACCTCCAAAATATGAAGAGTTGTCAACTTCTAAGGAGATGCTCGCCACAGGTATTAAGGTAATTGACTTGTTGGAACCATATCTTAAGGGTGGTAAAATCGGATTGTTCGGTGGCGCCGGAGTTGGTAAGACGGTGCTTATCATGGAGCTGATTAACAATATTGCAAAAGGTCATAATGGCTTCTCTGTTTTTGCTGGTGTAGGTGAGCGTACTCGTGAGGGTAACGACCTTATCAGAGAAATGATAGAATCTGGCGTTATCAAATATGGTGACAAATTCAAGCAGGCTATGGCTGAAGGCAAGTGGGATTTGTCACTTGTTGACCCGGAAGAACTGAAGAAGTCGCAGGCAACCCTTGTATATGGTCAGATGAATGAGCCACCAGGCGCACGTGCTTCTGTTGCATTGTCAGGACTTACTGTAGCGGAAGAGTTCCGTGATCAGGGTGGTGATATCCTTTTCTTCATTGATAACATCTTCCGTTTCACACAGGCGGGTTCTGAGGTTTCGGCTCTTTTGGGACGTATGCCGTCCGCTGTAGGTTATCAGCCGACATTGGCATCGGAAATGGGTGCTATGCAAGAGCGTATTACTTCAACAAAGACGGGTTCTATTACATCTGTACAGGCGGTTTATGTGCCTGCCGATGACTTGACAGACCCTGCTCCGGCAACGACCTTTACACACTTGGATGCTACGACGGAGTTGTCTCGTAATATAGCACAGTTGGGTATATATCCTGCTGTAGATCCATTGGGCTCTACATCACGTATCCTTGACCCTCATGTCGTAGGAAAAGAACATTATGAGTGTGCTCAGCGTGTGAAGCAGATATTGCAGAAGTACAAGGAACTGCAAGATATTATCGCTATCCTTGGTATGGATGAGCTCTCAGACGAGGATAAGTTGACAGTTAATCGTGCTCGTCGTGTACAGCGTTTCCTCTCTCAGCCATTTGCTGTGGCAGAACAGTTCACAGGCGTGAAGGGAGAGATGGTTTCTATTGAGGACACCATTAAAGGCTTCAACATGATTCTTAATGGAGAACTGGATGACCTTCCAGAACAGGCATTCCTTAATGTGGGAACCATAGAACAAGCTATAGAAAAAGGTAAGAAACTGCTTGCACAGGCACAGGGTTAAAATAGAAATACGTAATCAGAGGCGGTATGCTTACATTAAAGATAGTTAGTCCGGAAAAAATACACTTCCAAGGAGAAGTGGAGTCGGTAAAGGTGCCAGGAATGATGGGAGAATTTGAAATTCTCAACAATCATGCACCAATCGTTTCTGCTCTGCAGAAGGGTAGGGTGGAATATACTACAAAGGACGGAAAACAACAACTCAATGTGGTTGGCGGATTCGTGGAGGTCCTCAAGAATAATGTAAGTCTGTGCATAGAATTATGGCAGGACACATAGTATTGATGATAGCACGAATGGTCGTGGCACTGGTACTATATGCTGTTTGTATGTATCTGGTAAGCGATGACCCTTGGAAAATGAAAGTGGTGACGATAAGTTTTCTCGCAATCTATTTCCTGGTGCTGATAATAGAAACGACGTACTACTATATATCTGCAAAGAAAAAATGAAAAATATAAAGATAATATTCTTTCTACTGGTATCATTCCTCATAACCTCGCCTGCATTTGCTGCAGAAGAGGATAAAGAGGATGGAAAGATTTCCTTAAAAGAAATTCTTTTCGGACATGTGCAGGACAGTTATCAGTGGCATGTCACAGACTTTAACGGACATCCAGTGATTATCAATCTGCCCATGTTGTTCTATAGCCAGAATTCAGGTTTTCATGCTATGTGTAGTTCAGAGTTCGCTCATGAACCGAATGCTGACATGTTGCGTGAAGGACCAGAAGGCTTTTATATCAAAGGTGCAGAAGATGAGAAGGGTGAGATAGTAGAAATGGTGAACGGTAAGTTAGAACCTGTTTGTCTTGATATATCAATTACCAAGCAGGTAGCGGTTTTGTTTATTGATGCTATCCTTCTGCTGATATGTATTCTGGTGCCTGCGAGATGGTGCAAGAAGCATAAGATTGACGACCCGGCACCAAAAGGCTTCACTGGTATGATGCACATGTTTGTGATGAGCGTATATAATGACCTTATCAAATCTACACTCGGAGAGAAAGCTGATAAATATGCCCCGTATCTGTTGACGTGTTTCTTCTTTATCTTCTTTGCCAACCTGATGGGCGTAGTACCATTCCCTCCAGGAGGTGGAAACATTACTGGCAATATTGCTGTAACAGCAGCTCTTGCCTTGATGACCTTCCTCATTACTAACTGCACGGGAAATTCACACTATTGGAAAGAGATATTTTGGCCGGAGGTGCCAACATGGTTAAA
>DJWZ01000089.1:0-3199 GCA_002449535.1 Prevotellaceae bacterium UBA7017
ATGTTGCAAACATAGTAACTTGTTCCGTCAGTATTGTTACAACCAGTATCCAACTCCATTATCGGACAATTGATGATTGGCGGACATTCGTTCGAAGACAACATGAGGCCAATAAGGATGTACTTCTTGGTATCCTTGATGAGATACAAGAGAATGATGCAGCAGTTCAGGACACATATATAGAAGAGGAAAACTCTGTGCAACCAGATGATTTGCCAGACAATAATGCTGGCAAAGAAGCTGAATATGCTTTCCCCATGGATCTTTTTGCAGAACTATATAAATATGACAATAAGGTCTTCAAGCATATCTCTTCTGAATATGAACTATTAAGCATCATTATGAGGAAACCCCACAAGGAGAAACTGGCAGAGTGTACTGGCAAAAAGGTATTGGTTTACCATATCTTGTGGAGATTGCGCAACTTGCTACCAGATGACCAGAAAGAGGTCTGGATAGAAGACATTGCTGCCGAATGCGACTATAAAGTCGAAACCATCAGCAAGAAATACAAAGACGAAACAAACATGAAAAAAGATAATAAAGAGTTGTTGGATGAGTTAAGCTCATTATTCGATGACTACGATACCAAGAAATAGTATCAGCCTTCTTCAACGCAAAACGGCGTATATTCACATCGAATATGCGCCATTTTTCATTTCATGCAATACCATGCAAACACGTTTCCACGCATTTCCACGCAAATGACCTAAGATTTAACGATGCTTTGGGATAATGCTTTTACGGAAAGCCTTGAAACACAACAGGTTCCGTGCTTTTGATAACTTTGCTATTATTTTGCGTGCCACTTGCAAGCACTTTTCCACGCATGACCTTTGCAGCCGTTAAACCAATAAAAACGTTTATGACAGGAAATTTTATTATGTTGCAAAAGGAAGATCTCAAGGAGGTCGTTGCAGAAATGGTTCAGGAGGTGATTCGTAACGGTGTGTTCAAAGAGCAACACGTTACCGAAGACAATGTGTATTACGACAGAGATGAGGCATGTGCACGCCTGCACATTACTCCTACTACTCTATGGAGAATGGAGAAAGCGGGCAGAATCAAGGTCCATAAAGTAGGACGGCGTAATCTATACTCCAAGCAGGATATTGATGAACTTATCAAGAAAGGTTAATTGCGATGGAAAAGGACATTATTAAACAATCATTCAAGGAACTCCAAGAGGCTGAGCCTGTGAATGAAGGCGGGTTCATAATTGAGCCGATGAACAAGTGCATTGACGAGGCCCACAAACTGCCACCGCTCATATCACTTTATCCAGAAGTCGTGCTCGAAGGTGATCTTTGTATCATCTTCGGGCAGTCCGGTATCGGCAAGACGATCTACGCTATGCAGATAGCCCGCTATATCGCAGAAAATGGTAAGCGACTGTTATACGTTGATTGCGAGATGACGCCTCGCCAGCTTGGTAATCGCTATGAAACAGCCAACTTCCCTCCCACTTTCTTACGTGCTGAGATGGATAGGGAGCATCCTGACGAGGATGTACTTAAAGGGATAGAGAAAGCAGGAGTAAAAAATAATGTGGATGTTGTATTCATCGACAACATCACCGCCCTGGGACAATCGCTTGACAGAAGCGCAGATGCTGGTACACTAATGGCATCGCTAAATACCTTGAAGAAAAAATACAACTGGACGTTAGTGGTTCTCAATCATGTTCCCAAGATGTACTCTGGTAATGTCCCTCTTTCCCTTTCGGCCATGCAGGGATCTGCCAAGATAAACCAACTCATTGATGACGCTATCGGAATTGCTCAATCCAGTATTGACCCCAACCTCGTTTATGTCAAACAGTGCAAGTGGCGAAATGGTGAGTTGACGATGGGGGCTGACCATGTGGCAATCTATGAGCGTTGCAAGGATAAATATGGCAATCTTGGCTTTATCAGTCGTGGTTTTGGTACTGAGCAGGAACACCTGAGTATCGAGAATGGCAACGATAGGGAAGAGCTGAAGGCCCGTGTCAGAGAACTCTCTGGCAAGGGGATGACACAGACAGCCATTGCCGAACAGCTCAGGATCTCGCAGAGTAAAGTTTCAAGACTTCTAAAAGAGTAATCCAAGATTATTCATTATTCATGCTGCATAATTGCATAATCTGCATAAATTGAATAAATACATGGATAAACAAGAATTGAAACAGATACTCGCAACCAAGGCTCCAGCCTATCAAAGGTCTCTCATAGAGATTCCAAAAGACAGCTTTGTTACCTGGCATTCCTCTTTGACCGACTATCTGGACAGCGTGCTAGGAGACAGTCCGAAGATGCAAAACAGGATTGATCATCTTGTCATGCGTTATCGGTTGGGAGCGACTGATGAAGTGAAGGGAGAGCATTATGGCACTGTGCTGCCTCGGATTAACCGCAAGGGTATGATTGTTGGAGGTAATGTCTTACACTTCAATGTAGATGACGGATCAATCCTCAATCATGATGCACTTGTCAATCATCTCTATTCTTGGTACGCTTTCGACTATTATGTTGACCCTAACGTGTTCTTTGGTGAACACCTGTTGTATGGCAGACAGACAGTCGTTGTCCAAGAAGAGAAGACTGCCCTGCTTGGCAAGTTGGCCTATCCTGATATCGACTGGTTGGCAGTAGGCGTTGGCAATAATCTGACAGACGAAATGATGAAGAAACTCATGGGGCGACAAATCGTTCTCTACCCTGATGACTTCTGCATTGACTTCTGGTCGGAGCATTTCGGTGGCAAGTTCAAGGTGGATGACAGCTTCACCCATTGCGACATTAACCAGTATCTGATAGACTTTATCCATAGCCGGCAAGTGCCGTAACGTGCGTGCAGGGAGATGAAGGGCTTGCCCTTGATATAGCCCACTATAACTACGAGCTTTGCTTTCGTAGTTGTGGGCTCTTCCGAGGGACTCAGGGCTTTGCCCTAAGAACCCACCAAGGGCTGCTTGCCCTATGGAACCTCGCAAAGGGGTGACCCTCCCCCTTGACCGCCCCGCTCAGTGGCATCTGCCCCTAAGAACCCTGAGCAGGAAGTGACTCTCTCCCTGCACCCTCCAATCAGGGTTTCCACCCCGATACCCCAATGGATGAAATACAGAAACTACAAATTTCTGAATTACAGTAAAACAGTAATTACATAAATTCATATTTTCATAAAATCATAAAAACATAAAATCGTAATTTGATATGAG
>DJWZ01000089.1:3268-3423 GCA_002449535.1 Prevotellaceae bacterium UBA7017
CGTAATTTGATATGAGTACAACAGCAAAAGCATCCGACCACGTAAAGCCCTGCAACATCGAGCAGAGTGAACGTCATAACAGGCGGGACGCTGATTATATCGCCTCGCTGAACCCACGCACTTTGTATGTGCGTACCGAACTGAGTCATAACAAT
>DJWZ01000060.1 GCA_002449535.1 Prevotellaceae bacterium UBA7017
GCTGTTTCGGCTTCTGCAAGTGTAGTAGTATGGTCAGATTTTGTCTCAAGATCCATGATTACGCGACGAGTAATCAGCTCCAACTCACTTTTGGAAGCAGAGAAATTGACGAAAGGACAACTCCAGATAAGAGGAGGACATGCTATTCGCATGTGAACCTCACGAGCTCCTAACTCCTTAAGAGCCTTAGTATTTTCACGCAGCTGTGTACCACGAACGATAGAGTCGTCGCAGAAGAGGCATCTCTTACCCTGCAGCATTGCCTGGTTAGGGATGAGTTTCATCTTTGCCACGAGGTTGCGCATCTCCTGATTTGAAGGCATAAAGGAACGTGGCCATGTAGGAGTATATTTGCTGATGCAACGCTGATAAGGCACCTTGTGACCTGCAGCATAACCTGTTGCCATACCGAGACCTGAATCAGGTATGCCTCCAGCATTATCTACCTCTGTGTCATCCTCCTGTCCCATTACATAACCAGTGGTATAACGCATCTCCTCTACGTTCTTACCTTCATAGATAGATGTTGGGAAACCATAGTAAATCCAGAGGAAAGAACATATCTGCATATGCTCTTCTGCCTTGCGGAGCACTTCCATACCGTCAGCCGTAAGACGTACTATCTCGCCGGAGCCTACGAAATATTCTATGTCGTAACCCAGGTTTGGAAATGCTGAAGATTCAGAAGTTGCAGCCATAGCTCCCTCTTTCTTACCAATAATAATAGGTGTGCGTCCCCAGAAGTCACGAGCGGCTATTATCTCGTTATCGGTAAGGATAAGCATAGAGCAAGAGCCCTTTACGGTACGATAGACATTTTCTATGCCGTCAACAAAATCCTTACCCTTTATGATAAGTTGTCCTATCAGTTCGGTAGGATTGATGCGTCCAGAAGAAAACTCTGTCAGGACATTGCCAGAACTTAGCAGCTCCTCTGCAATCTCTTCCAAGTTATTGATTCTGCCAACCGTAACGATAGCAAATCGTCCGAGATGAGAATTCATCAGAAGAGGTTGTGCATCGGTATCGCTGATGACGCCAATACCCTTTTCGCCGAAGAATTTTGGCAGGTCATCTTCAAAGCGTGTGCGGAAGTAGGTATTCTGGAGGTTATGAATAGAGCGTTTAAAGCCCCCAGTCTCTACGCTGTATGTTGCCATACCACCACGCTTGGTGCCGAGATGTGATTGATAGTCTATGCCATAGAAAAGTTCTTCTACGCAACGTTTGTTTTGAATAGTTCCAAAAAAGCCACCCATTGATTTAAATTGAGAAAGTTATCCGTATATGATTTTACCTGTTTCCTGATCAGTGTTTTCTGGGATGAAGGATTTGTTGTATTGTGTCATACCCCTGAGCGACATACCCATATTGCTGAATCCTCCATCGTGGAAGAGAGTTTGCATAGTAACCTTTCTTGTAAGGTCAGAGAATAGTGTTATGGTATAGTCGGCACAATCGTCTGCAGAAGCATTTCCTAATGGAGACATGCGGTCGGCAAAGTCGAGCATACCATCAAAACCTTTTATGCCGCCACCAGCGGTGGTAAGGGTAGGGGATTGGGAGATACAATTCACACGAACATGTTTCTCACGACCATAGATATATCCGAAAGAACGAGTTATAGACTCAAGGAGAGCCTTTGCGTCTGCCATATCGTTATATCCGAAGAATGTACGATGGCTGGCAACATAAGTGAGTGCCACGATAGAACCCCATTCGGAAATAGCATCCAGTTTCTTTGCCACCTGTATCATCTTGTGGAAAGAAATGGCTGAAATGTCAAGAGTCTTGTCCAAGAATCCATAGTCGAGGTCGTCGTAAGTACGTTTCTTACGCATATTCATAGACATTGCGCAAGAATGGAGGACGAAATCTATCTGCCCACCCAGTGCCTTCTGAGCCTCTGTAAATAGGTTTGTAAGATCTTCTATGCTTGTAGCATCGGCAGGAATTACTGTGGCGTTTGTCTTTTCAGCCAATTCCTTTAGTGTTCCCATGCGGATTGCTACTTCTGTGTTAGTTAATACGATTTGAGCACCTTCCTCATAAGCGCGTTCTGCAACTTTCCAAGCAATAGACTGGTCATTGAGAGCGCCAAAGATGATGCCGCGTTTGCCTTTCAATAAGTTGTATGCCATAATGCGTCTGTGGATTGTATTTAAATACTAGGCGCAAAGGTACAAAAACACAAATACAGATAAAGAATAGATGAGATTTTTTTGTGTGCGCGTACAATATTTTTATTGTTTTTTTTCTTGTTTTCCATTTTTTTTTGTACCTTTGAGCCCTAAATTATGTATCAATACCGCATTATAGATAATCTTGACATTAGTCCTGAAGAATTAGAGAAACTGATAAACTCCCTTCCAGAATGGAGAAAGGAAGAGGCGTTGAAGTTTAAGCGTCCTCAGGGAAGGAAAGAGAATGCTATGGCATACGACCTGCTCAGGCAGATGCTGGGATATGAGCCGTATTTTGAATATGGCGCCCATGGTAAACCATATTCCGAAGAGGGAAAGAAATTTTTCAATATAGCCCATTGCAAGAATGCTATAGGAGTGATAATCGGTGACAAGGAAGTCGGTATTGACGTGGAAAGCATGGGGCGTTACAAGCCTGGTCTTGCTGATTTCGCTATGAGTGATGCAGAACTGAAAGAGATAGAGGAAGGAGGCGACAGAGCCTTTACTTTATTATGGACAAAGAAGGAAGCCCTGTTGAAACTGACAGGTGAAGGTATTGTTGACGACCTGAAGAATGTACTTGCTTCAGACAGAATGGATAATGTAATAATGATCAGTGGATATGATGATGAAAAACAATATGCGTGGAGTATTGCCTACACTCGTGGTGATGCTGATAATGATGCTGACAGGATGCTCTAATGACGATGACTATCGTGCACCAATTACACCAGATACCGATTATGATTACTCATTTAAATATGACGGTGATATCGGGTATGTCTATGTAATACAGGAACATACAAAGGGAAGCAGTGGATTCCCGATTGTGATAATGGCAGACGGATATAGTCAAAGTGACATTGATAAAGGAGAATATAAAAAAGTCGTAAACAATGCTGTAACAGCAATGCTGAAGCAGAAGCCATTGAAGGATTTGGCAGAATATCTCGATATCTATGAGGTCGTAGTAGCCTCAGAGCATAGCGGCATTGATTACTCTAAACATGAAACAGCTTTCAAGACATATCTGGAGAGTAAGCAGAATACGAATGTATGTGGTGATTCGATAAAAATCTCAAACTTTACTTACGGAGCATTGAGACAGGATTCGGAACGTATGCATAATGCCCTGTCAATCGTCTTGCTAAATTCTGCTGACTACGCAGGAGTAACCTTGATGGCATTAGACACAGCTGTTGTAGATACGATACCACAGGGATGGTCTTTGGCATATATACCAGCTTATGCTACTGTATCTAATGGTGACAATGTGTTTGAAGACCTTATTATGCACGAGGCT
>DJWZ01000037.1:0-1876 GCA_002449535.1 Prevotellaceae bacterium UBA7017
AGCAGCAGTGGCAGATGAGCAAACTGCGGCATAGTATCCTGCCATCCGAAAGCCCTGTAGAGCAGCACATGCAGAGGCGCAGAGGGCAACCACTCCTCTCCCCTTATGACATGGCTCACCTCCATAAGATGATCGTCCACGATGTTTGCCAGATGGTATGTAGGGAGTTCGTCAGCTGACTTATAGAGTACCTTATCGTCGAGGATGTCAGACTTGATGTGTACCTCACCCCTTATAAGGTCATTGACTACGATTTCTTCTCCAGGATTGATGAGGAAGCGCACCACATACTGCTTTCCCTCATCGAGGAGCTGCTGCACCTCTTCCTTTGACATAGAAAGAGAGTTGCGCATGGACATACGTGTCTTGGCATCATACTGGAAGTTTGGTGTGGCATTACGTGCCTGTTCCAGTTCCCCAGGAGTATCGAAAGCCATGTATGCCTTGCCACTATCGAGCAGCTGCTTAACATATTTCTTGTAGATGTCCCTTCTCTCAGACTGTCTGTATGGTCCATAGTTGCCACCGAATGACACGCCTTCATCGAAGGTGATGCCCAGCCATCGGAAAGACTCAAGGATATATTCCTCGGCACCGGGGACAAAGCGGTTGGAGTCGGTATCTTCTATTCGGAAAATAAGTTCTCCCCCATGTTGTTTTGCAAAAAGATAGTTATAGAGTGCTGTTCTCACACCTCCGATATGGAGGGCTCCTGTAGGTGATGGAGCAAATCGTACACGTGTTTTCATTATCAAAATATTTAAAACAGGTTGCAAAGATAACAAAAAAAGTCTATATACTGGTGTATAATAGAGGTAAAATACATTTTTTTAGGAAAAAACTTTGTTTTGTTATTTTTTTTTGTACTTTTGCAGCGTTTTTTACAGAGCGTCTGGACAATGGGAACAGAAAACATGCATATTTACTCTGCACCGAGGATAAAGAAATTCCTTCAGATGATAGTGTATATTATCGTCTCGGTGACGCTGATAGTATTGGCAATGCCAAATACGGACAAGCCCCTTCTGACCTACACCATCGGAGAGCCATGGACGAGCCAGCAGATTATCTCCCCAGGTGAAATATACATACAGAAGGATCCTGCCTTGGTAGAGCAAGAAAAGGCGGAGTTGTTGCGTCAGGACTATTTTCCTTATTATAATATAGACAAGGCAACTGGTGAGAAGCAAGTAACACTGTTCATGCAGAAATATTCAGACGGTGCCCCTGGTGTCTCGCCATACAGCATGCAGTTAGTTGCCAACCTCATGACCAAGATGTACAGTCAGGGCATCATGCAGCAGATGGAATATCAGAAGCTTCTTGAGAGTGACAGCATCACTGATATCATGCTGGTAAAGGACAATGAAGCCGTAAAGGCAGAGATAGCCTCTGTAATGAGCACCAAGAAGGCTTATGAGATGCTGATGGACGACCCATTGCTGATAAACGTCAAGTCAAGCCTTCAGGAACTCAACCTCAATGAATTTCTGGTATCTAACATCACCTACGACTATAAGCGCAGCAAACAAGCCTATAGTGAGCTGACATCGCTAATATCGACTAACAGCGGTGTCATGAAGCAAGGTCAGGAGATAATAAACCGTGGCGACATTGTCACAGAGGAAAAGGCACGCATGATAGACAGCTACAATGCCTTCATCAGTAATGACAGCCAACGTTCTGTATATGAAATCTTCATGCACAATGGTATGCAGTGGCTGTATGTCCTGCTGATTATGATACTCTTCATGTGTTACCTGCAGTATTTCCGAGAGGAGTATATTTTCAGACCCAACTGCATGGTGATGCTCTTTTCGCTGCTGACACTGTTCCCTATCATCAATTCGCTGCTGATACGCTGGGACCCGAGAAA
>DJWZ01000037.1:2012-13589 GCA_002449535.1 Prevotellaceae bacterium UBA7017
ACACTGGTGCTGCTGTGCAGTGTCATAGTGACAGAGAGGTTTGAATACATAGTATTGCAGATTGCAGCCGGCTACATTGCCATCTGCGCCCTCAGGGAAGTTACCAAGCGTTCACAGATTATTGCCACCAGTGCCTGCATCACAGGTCTGTATCTGGTGACATACACCCTCCTGAAATACATGGAGAATGATGATTTGAGTTTTGAACTGCTAAAGTATGGATACCTGCTGTTTATCATCAGCGGTATGTTGCTGATGCTTACATTCCCGCTGATGTTCTTGGTTGAGAAGACCTTCGGTTTCGTCTCGCCTGTCACCCTTATGGAATTGTCGGACACCAATAAGGAACTGCTGCGTCGTCTGTCAGAAGAAGCCCCCGGCACATACCAGCACAGCATCATGGTGAGCAACCTTGCCTCTGCCATAGCACAGGAGATAGGGGCAAAATTCCTGTTGGTAAGAACAGGTGCCCTGTATCATGATGTCGGAAAACTGGCAAACCCTGTTTTCTTCACTGAGAACCAGAATGGCATCAATCCCCATACCCGTCTGTCACCACAGGAGAGTGCCCGCATCATAACAGGACATGTGGAGGAAGGCATACGTCTCACATCGGCTGCTGGCATACCAAAAATCCTGCAAGACTTCATCAGGACCCACCATGGTTTGGGACTGGCACGCTACTTCTATACCACATACAAGAATGAGCATCCGGACGAAGAGATAGACGAGACGCCATTCAGATATAAAGGTCCTAACCCGTTTACCAAGGAGCAAGCCATACTGATGATGGCAGATGCCGTAGAAGCCTCCTCACGTTCTTTGAAAGAATATACCGAGGAAAATATCACCAACCTGGTGAACAACATCATAGACAGCCAGGTAAAGGAAGGGTTCTTTGAGGACTGTCCTATTACCTTCAAGGACATAAAGACGGCTAAGGAAGTGCTGATAGACAAACTGAAAATAATCTATCACACCCGCATAGCATATCCAGAGGAGAAGTCATGAAGGAATGGTTGATGAGATGGTGGCAGAACAAGGGATTTGGCATAGAGTCGAAGACCGACTACGCCTTTCTCACAGACGTAATAAAGGAAGACTGTCCCTACTATGCCTATGAAGACATACGCTGCCAGCATCCTGATTACAGTGACAGGGAGATAAGAAAATTAGAGTTGAGATACAGGGTTGCCAATGCCCTGAAAGACAGAGAATACGCCATAGTGGAAGGCAAGCTGGAAGACAGCGACGAATGGCAGACATACCTCAACGGACGCTACATAACCTACGACATGGTAGATATGGGCATAGCCATCAGGGCATTGAACAGGGAGCCAGAACATTATAGGATACTTGGAGTTTAGAGGTGAGAGGTAAGAGGTAAGAGGTGAGAGGTAAGAGGTGAGAATTATGAATTTATAAACAAATACAAATAATAACTTTAATAAAAAAACTGAATTACATTATGTATTGGACACTAGAACTTGCATCTCGTCTGGAAGATGCTCCATTTCCTGCAACTAAAGAGGAATTGCTTGATTATGCCATCCGTAGTGGCATTTCTATGGAGGTAATAGAAAACCTTGAGGAATTAGACGATGAGGATGATATAGTCTATGAATCAATAGAAGACATTTGGCCAGACTATCCTACGAAAGAAGATTTTCTGTTTGACGAAGAAGAGTATTAAGGCTACTCACCGATAAAAATAGACTAACTAACTGACTAACAAACTAACTCATTAACATTTTATCGGAAGACCTATGAAGACAAAACTAAAACTAATTTTGGTACTGTTGGCAATAAGTGTCAGCATGAGTGCCCAGCAGCTTGCGTTCCCTGGCGCTCAGGGATGGGGTCGCTTTGCTACAGGTGGCAGAACTGGCACAGTGTATCACGTCACCAACCTTAATGATTCCGGCAGTGGTTCTTTGCGCGATGCTGTCAGCCAGCCCAACCGCATTGTCGTCTTTGACGTTGCTGGAGTCATAAACATCAGTTCACGCATGACGTTTGCAAAAAACCTGTATGTGGCAGGACAGACAGCCCCTGGCGAGGGCATCACGGTTTATGGCGACGGCGTATCATTCTCTGGCTCCGACAATATCATAGTACGCTACATGCGTTTCCGCATGGGTGCCGTAGGAACAAAAGACAAGGATGCGGCAGGCATTGCTAATGGTCAGAACATGATTTTCGACCACTGCTCTTTCTCATGGGGACAGGACGAGAACTTCTCCGTGAACTGGGACAGCAAAGGCACTGCGCCACAGAACATCACCCTGATGAACTCTATCGTGGGACAGGGACTGATGACACACTCTGCTGGTGGTCTGATGCAGGCAGACAATATCACGCTCTATCGCATCCTGCTTGTAGATAACTCCACACGTAACTTCAAGGTAAAAGGTGTCAACCAGTATGTCAACAACATTGTATATAACTGGAAGAACTACGCCTACAACATGGGTGGCGACTCACAAGGGTCTTCATACGTAAACATCGAGAACAACCTCTTCATCAACGGTCCTGCCGGCGGTGGTGAGGGCTTGTCAGGCGGTAACGGCGATTTCCATTTCTATGGCAATGACAACTGGCAAGACTCCAATCGTGATGGTGTAAACAACCCCACCCTCTTTACGGGCACAGGCGGCGGCGACCGTCAGTCACAGCCATACTCCTACCCTGCTCTGGAGAAATGGGCTGCCAATGACCTGATAGCAAAGCTGCTGCCGGAGGTAGGTGCCTCACTGCCATATCGTGACCTTGCAGACTGCTACATGGTTGACGAGGTTTTAAGTTTTGGCACCAAGGGTAAGCTCATCACCAATGAGAACGAGCTCCCCATCGGCGTTCCTACGACATGGAAGATGTATGCAGGCACCAAGCGCACTGATACAGACAACGACGGCATGCCAGACGATTGGGAGAAAGCCAACGGCACCAACCCAAGCGTCAATGATGCCATGACGAAAGCAAGCAACGGCTATGCCAACATCGAGAACTATATCAACTCCATAACAATAGAAGACCGACAGTTCTATCTCCGCCCTCCTATGCTGCCTGAGCTGGCAGACGCTACCCCGACAAGCCTTACCATCAGCTGGAGCGACTTTTCCGACAACGAAGAGGGCTTTATTGTCGAGATGCTGAAAGGTTCGGAGTATGTAGAGGTCGGCAGGACAGAAGCTGGAGTGACATCATTTCTCATTGTAGACGAAAGCCTGAAGCCGGCAACGGCATACAAGGTGCGTCTTTGCTCATTCTTAGGCGACAAGAAGTCTGACTATACATCAGTGATAACCGTCAAGACACGTCCTGAGCAGACCGACATCATCGACGCAGAGACCTTTGACGGCAAGGGAGAAGGCGAATGGCTCATAGCTCCTGCAACAGACGAGGTAATCACCCTCACAGAACCAACCGAGAAAACAGCTGTCGTAGTACGTTCTGATGCCAATGTCACCATCGATGGAACAGGATATATCAGTGGTTCGGCTTCCATGAACAAGACTGGCGAAGGCACTCTCACCATTGGCAGCCCACAGCAATATACCGGTGCTACGGTGCTACACAAGGGAACATACGAATTCTCTTCACTGAAGAATGGCGGTGTTGCCAGTGGTCTCGGCATGAGTCAGGAGTTTGCACAAAACTGGATTATGGATGGCGGCGTGTATAAATATACGGGTTATTCTACAGCCACAGACCGTTCTGCAACACTTTACGACAACACAGAACTGAATATCTCCAACAGCGTTGCCACAGTTACCATGAACGGCGGCATCGAAGGTCAGGGCGACCTTATCGTCAATGGTGCAGGAACCGTTGCCGTAAATACTGCCGACTTCTTTAAGTATGACGGCAACCTCGTCATGAAGGGCGGCACGCTGAAGCTGAACAGCAAGACGGTTTCAGAGGCTGGGCTCGGCTCTGTGTCAAAGCTGATGATGCAGGGAGGTAAGTTTGTGACTGTCGGTAAGAATGAGGCAAGCGTTACATACAACTTCCCTATCGAGGTGGCAGAAGGAACTACTTCAACTGTTGACTTCGACCTGTGGAATACCAACAAGTGTTCCGTAACGGGTAAGGGCACCCTCACATGGAATGTCCACTATTTGCGTGAATATATAGAAGGTAACTGGGACAACTTCACCGGCAAGCTTATCGTCAATGGTACCGGTAAGGCAGGACAGAGTCAGTTTGCCCTCCGCAATGGTGTCGGTGTCCGGAATGCCACCATCACTCTGAAGGGTAATGCCTCCATCAACTGTGGCAAGACCTCCGTCACCTACTATCTCGGCGGTCTGTCAGGCGATGCCGGTACCGTCCTTGCTGGCTTCAATGTAAAGGCAAAAGGCTCTGGCACATGGATAGTAGGCGGTGCAAATACCGACGAAACCTTCCGAGGCGTCATCAACAATAATGACCAGGCAGGCACACATCCTGGCACTACTACCATTGTGAAGCAAGGTTCCGGCGACTGGCGTCTGACTGGTAACAATGTATATAGTGGCACTACAACCGTCAGCAAGGGACGTCTCATCGTCAATGGCACACACAGCGGCACTGGTGCTGTCACAGTACAGACGGGTGCTACACTTGCCGGAACAGGTACTCTGGCTGCTGCTACAACCATCAGCACCGGTGCCACGTTGCAGGTTGGCGACACCCTCGTCAATGGCAGAGGTCTGACCTTCAACAGCACACTGAGACTCAATGGCACAGCAGCCCTCAACGTGCTTGCAAACCGTACCAAGAGCAATACCCTCACTCTGAAGGGCACCACGACTCTCAGTTCTACTTCCGTATTGCAAATCAACGGTGGTGAGCAAATGGAAGAAGCTCCATACGCAGGAACAGAATATCAGATATTCAAGTTCTCCGGTCTCGGCAAGGTTACAGGCACTTTTGGCGAGATACAGCCTGCTACCCCTGGCGAAGGACAGACATGGGACACCAGCGAGCTCTATACCACGGGTATCCTGAAGGTTGTAGGTGGAGAGGTGAATCCTGATGTTGACCCAGACCCGACTCCAGAGCCAGTCGGCGAGACAAAGACAGCCCTCCTTGCATGGGGCAACATGGTGGCTAAGAGCTATGACAACAGCGGTGTCAACAATATGATGGAAGGCGCTGCAAACGACGAGGCATACGGCTTCTCTATGGTTTGCACAGGAAACCTCACAAAGGCTTATACCTCTGGAGGCAACTCTCCAAAGATGCAGGTGCCATATAACGACCAGATATTGGAACGTACCCCGATAAAACTTTCCAACGGAGCACAGAATACCGTCTTCATGCCAGAGGGAGCAAAGGCTACGAAGGTTATTCTCTACAGTGTTACGGGAACAAACGCTTCCAGCCGCACCAGCTATTGGAAGGAAGTGGCAGGTGTGGACTACACAGCGAGCACCACAACCGTCCTCGACCTCGATGCTCCGAGAGACAATCCCAATGCAGTGTCATTCACTCTCAACAATGTGCCAGACAAGTTCACCTTCACAAACACCGGCGAGCAGCAGTGCGTCATTGTCTATATAGAGTACCACTTCGGTGGTCCTGATGGCATCGAGTCTGCAAAGAGCAGCACTACCCCGGTGCGTGTAGAATACTACAACATGTCAGGTCAGCGCATAACAGCTCCGGAAAAAGGCATCTGCATCATGCGCACCATCATGCAAGACGGCAGTAGCATTTCCAAGAAGGTGGCGTACTGAGGCCCCACCACGGTTAGGGTTATCGTTTTTCGGTTATCGGTTAAAGGTTATAGTAAATGACGCAAGATGTTTCGTACATCTTGCGTCATCTTCATTTTTTCATTTCTTCATTTCTTCATTTTTAATCAAAGCGCCGTGGGCGCTTTGATTAACCTTCGTCGCCTTCACCGCCACCTCCACCGGTGCCTGGGTCAGAAGGAGTGTCAGGAGTCGTTGGCGTAGTGCCACCACCGGTATTGTCACTGGTTCCTGGATTTTCCGGTGTAGTTGGTGTGGTTCCACCGTCGGTTGCAGGCTTTTCGCTTGCGCTGCCACCCTTACGGCTCTGGGCAAGCTGAAGCTCCACCTTATAGAGATCCTGATTGTAGAACATTGCGGCCTGTGAGATGCCTTCTTCGGGCTGCAACTCCTGCACGGCGTTGAGGTAAGTGAGGAAAGCGCGGTACTGTGCATCAAGTGCCTCGCGGGCAGCTTTCAGCTTGCCGACGATTACTACGGCCTGCTCCTCGTTGCGCTGCGACATCAGCTGCTCTATCTGAGTGGTCAGTTCAGCCATGCGCGTATTCAGTTCCGTAAGTCCCATGGCAGCCAGGTCTGCTGTCAGGTCGGCACTGGCAAACACCTGCTCGATGTTGCGGATTTTTGCGTTCTCAGCCACAAGCGCTTCTTCGGCACGGAAGTTGAAGTCTTTGAATGCCTGAGCAACGCGACGGCCGTGGATGTTCAGCGTGTCGTCGAAGTCCAGCTTCTCCTCCCACAGCTTTGCTACGCGCTCAATGACAAAGGCTATCTTGTCGCGAACCTTGTCAAGGTCGCCGATGGTCTTGGTAGATTGGCTCTTCAGCGATTGCTTGTATGCCTCGTCGAACACCAGGAACAGGCGGTGCTGCTCGGCACGCATCTCAAGGAAACGGGCAAGACTGGTACTGACAGCACCAATACGTGTGTCAAACGCCTGCATAGCACTGTAATAAAACGCAAGAGGGAAGGAATGAAGCGATTTTTCATTAAACTTTGCCATAGTAATACTGTTTTAATTGTTAGTGATATGTTTTATTTTTTGAAAGTGCTTGTCCCACATCGGGACGATGCCAAATACTTTTCAAAAGTGCCTTTCCCACGTCGGGACAGCATGTTTTATTTTTAGAAATGCCTTTCCCGTATCGGGACGGTATGTTTTATTTTTCAGAAGTGCCTTTCCCGCATCGGGACGGCCTATTTTTTTTTCAGAACTGCCTTTCCCGCATCGGGACGGCATGTTTTATTTTTCAGAACTATCTTTCCCACATCGGGACGACCTACTTTTTTTTCAGAACTGCCTTTCCCGCATCGGGACGGCATGTTTTATTTTTCAGAACTATCTTTCCCGTATCGGGACGGCAATGGTTAAAAATTTTCGACTACAAAAGTAGTAAATATTTCATTACCCACCAAATAAATAACACTTTTTCTGAAAAAAGTAATAAAATCCCCCCATCTGAGGACATTTTGGGGCACAAAAAAAACCTCCCCGCTGCATTTCCGCATGGGCACAAAAAATCCGGAAGAACACCTTCCGGACTATATAAACGATAACCGATAAACGATAATCGATAATCGATAAACGCTAACCTTTTACTTTACTCCAAACTTATATATTGTTGTCTGTCGATACTGCTCTCCTGGTTTCAGCACTACTGGTGGGAAGTAAGCTCGGTTAGGAGAATCTGGGAAGTGTTGCGCCTCGAAGCAGATAGCCGAGCGGCGAGGTGCCGTGCAGCCGTTCTGTATCTTGTAGCCGTTTGCCCAGTTGTCGGTATAAATCTGTACGCCCGGCTCCGTTGTCCAACATTCCATGGTACGTCCGCTGGCAGGTTCCTCGATGCGGGCAGCAAACGACAGCTCACCGACCTCCTTCTTGTTGAGAACCCAGCAGTGGTCATAGCCGGCACCGTTCTTTATCTGCTCATTGTCGGCATTGATGTCCTGACCGACAGGCTTCTGGGTGCGGAAATCGAATGGTGTGCCGGCAACCTTCAGTATCTCGCCCGTAGGAATAGACGTGGCATCGATAGGCAGGTAGTGGTCGGCATTCACCTCACACAGCAGGTCGTCGATGGTAGGAGTAGGATTGGCAATACCCGCCAGGGAGAAGAAGGCATGGTGTGTGAGGTTGATGATGGTCTTCTTGTTTGTCGTAGCAAGATACTCTATCTTCAGCTCGTCATCATCGGTCCATGTATATTCCACATTCACATGCACCTCACCGGTAAATCCCTCATGTCCGTATGGCTCAACGATATTAAGGGCAAGCGTGTTGTTACTCATCTGCACGGCATCCCACACCTGGGCATGATAGCCCGTAGGTCCGCCATGAAGGGCATTGGGACCATTGTTGATAGCCAGCTGGTAAGCCTTGCCGTTAAGGGTAAACTGTCCCTTGCAGATTCTGTTGCCGAAACGTCCGATAAGGGTTGAGAGGAAAGGTTCTGGGGCATTCAGGAAGTCCTGAATGTTGTCATAGCCCTGTATGACATTCGCAAGGTTTCCGTTGCGATCAGGTACCATCAATGCTACGATGGCCCCACCATAGTTAGTTACTGCAACCTCATGACCCTGATTGTTTTTCAGGATGAACAGTTGTGTTTTCTTTCCGTTTACGGTTGCCTGAAAATTCTTTGCGTCCATGCCGCACTGGTTTTTCATTTCGCTCATTGCTTTTTTGTTTTTGGTCAGTATTATTATGATTATTCTTTTTATTATAGGCACCATGACGCCTTGCGCCACCATGCCGTTTCTTGTTTCTGTTCGCAGTTGTAGAATGTGCCTTGTTAGCCTTATAGTCAGGAGCCTCGCCCAGTTCTGCCGGCAGGACATTCTTCTCTATCTCACGTCCGAGGAATTTCTCGATGCGCTTGAAGAGATATATCTCATCGTCAGAGACAAGGGTAATGGCAATGCCGTCACGCTCCGCCCTTGCCGTCCTGCCTATGCGATGCACATAATCCTCCACATCTCTGGGCACATCATAGTTGATGACCATCTGGATATCGTCAATATCAATGCCGCGAGCCACGATGTCCGTAGCCACCAGTACGTCGATGCTGCCAGACTTGAAACGGAACATCATGTCATCCCGTTCAGCCTGCGAGAGGTCGGAATGCATGGCGCCACAGCTGACATTCTTCTTGACGAGGGTTCTGTATATCTCCTTTACACGCTGCTTCTTGCCAGAGAAGATTATGACGCGCTTCTGCTGGGTCTTGAAGATTTCACCCAGGATGCCTTCCTTCTGCTTTTGATAGCAAACGTATGCCGACTGATGAATCTTCTCGGCAGGCTTGGAGACGGCAATCTTCACATTCAGGGGATTCTTCAAGAGGGTCTTTGCCAGGTTCTCTATCTTTGCAGGCATGGTAGCCGAGAACATGATGGTCTGGCAACTCTTTGGTATCTGCTTGGCAATGGTGAGGATATCATCCGAAAATCCCATATCGAGCATGCGGTCAGCCTCGTCGAGGATGAAGAAAGACAGCTTTGAGAGGTCGATGTTGTCCATCTGCATGTGAGAGATAAGCCGCCCTGGCGTCGCTATCACCACCGAAGCACCCTTCTTGAGGGCTGTCATCTCATTGTTATATCTGTTGCCATCATTGCCCCCATAGACTGCCACGCTGCTGATACCATCGAGATAATAGCCAAAGCCCTGCATGGCTTGGTCTATCTGCTGTGCCAGTTCCCTTGTCGGTGCCATTATGAGGCAGTTGACAGCATCATCAGGAAAGCCGCCGTCATCGAGGCAAGACAGCACAGGAAGAAGATATGCTGCCGTCTTACCGGTACCCGTCTGGGCAACGCCCATAATGTCCCGACCCTCGATTATAGGGTCTATGCAGGCTGCCTGTATGGGGGTACAAGCATCAAAACGCATATCATACAAGGCATCAAGGATATTGTCATTAAGAAGGGTTTCCTCAAAGTATTTCTTTTGTATATCTTCCATTATTTGGTCTAAGTTCCAAGTATTTTAAAAAAGTCAAAGGTCTAAGGAATCACTCCCCTTTCACTCCCTTTTCGTTTTTATTCCATTATCAGTTTTGTCAGCCAGCTGACAAGATAGGCTCCGTAGATAAGAACAATATATCTCGTCACTTTTCCGACTGTTATTGAGACAAATGTTATGACAGGATTAGCCCTCATCAGTCCCAGCAATATTGTTATGGCAGACCCCAGCAAGGGTACAAAGGCAAAGAATCCCATGTAAGCCCCCCTACCCCTCATAAAGCGTCTTGCCCTGTCCATATCCTTTGGTTTTACGTGGAGGTATTTCTCAAACCACTCTTCCTTTCCCATCATGCCCACACAATAGTTGAAGCCAGAGCCAAGGACGTTGCCGATGGTGCCCCATATTATCAGTTCCCACGGATTTACCCCCAATGCCATCAAGGCAAGCATTACCGCCTCCGACGAGAAAGGCAGGAAGCTACCTGCAAGGAACGATGCAATCAACATTCCGTAGGGACCGAGAGTAATCAGATGTTCTATCATGCAAATAACCAGTATGGGAGCATCAACCACAGAGGAGTAACAGCTCCGATGGCGGCAGAATAGAATACTCTGCCATTATTTATCTTCATAGGGCTGTAGAGATACCATATCAGCAAAGGCAATGCGAAGAAAGCCCAACCGCAGGCAATAGTAGCAACCCCTATCGGGAAGCCGCAGCAATATGATTTCTTTAGTCCCCAATGGTCCCTGTACATGGTGCGTGCCATGCTATAACAGAGTATGAAACATATTATGATAATTATTGCTGCAAGCATTTTATCAAAGGTTAATCTTCAATTTTCAATCTTCAATCCTCAATATTTCAAAGGTCTTTTCCGATGTCTCTGCGGAAGTATTTTCCCTGATACTGTATCTTCTGGGCTTCCTTGAAGGACTTTTCGAGAGCCTCAGCCTTATCCTTGCCATAAGAAACAACGCTGATAACTCTGCCGCCGGCTGTTACCACCTGACCATCCTTTATGGCAGTTCCTGCATGGAATACTATGCTGCCCTCGACATCTTTGATACCAGAGATTGGGAATCCCTTTTCATAAGCCTGTGGGTATCCGCCACTGACCATCATTACACAGACGGCAGAGCGTGGGTCGAATTCTATAGTCTTTGTGTCGAGATTCTCATCGGCAACCCCTTCAAAGAGATCTACGATGTCACTCTTTAGACGCAGCATGACACTCTCTGTCTCCGGGTCGCCCATGCGGCAATTGTATTCTATCACCTTTGGCTCACCCTGACAGTTTATCAGACCAAAGAAGATAAAGCCTTTATAGCAGATATTCTCGTCGGCAAGCCCCTTTACCGTAGGCTTTATGATGCGCTCCTCAACCTTTGCCATCCATTCTTTCGTAGCAAAAGGAACAGGGGTAACACTACCCATACCACCAGTATTCAAGCCAGTATCGCCTTCTCCGATACGCTTATAGTCTTTTGCCTCAGGGAGAATCTTATAGTTCTTTCCGTCTGTAATCACAAAGACAGAGCACTCTATGCCACTGAGGAACTCCTCTATCACCACCTTTGAAGACGCATTGCCAAACATTCCGCCCAGCATTTCCTTGAGTTCTTTCTTTGCTTCCTCAAGGGTAGGCAATATCAGCACACCTTTTCCGGCACACAAGCCGTCAGCCTTCAGCACGTATGGAGCCTGCAAGGTCTCAAGGAACTTCAAGCCTTCCTCCAGATGCTCTCCGTCAAAGGTTTCGTATGCAGCAGTAGGAATATTGTGACGCTTCATAAAGCTCTTGGCAAAATCCTTTGACCCCTCGAGTACAGCACCAGCCTTGGAAGGTCCGATAACAGGGATAGCCTT
>DJWZ01000041.1 GCA_002449535.1 Prevotellaceae bacterium UBA7017
GTCACCTGTCTCGTTCATGACGGCGGTATAGCCGCAATAGGTGGCACTGTTGATGCCGATAGGACCAGGGGTCATCTGTGAGATTGCCACTATATTGGTGAATTCAGCTGATGTTATCCAATGATGGTTTTGTACCACCTCGTGTTGTATGAGGGACAGCATGCCATATCCTCCACCGAATCCGAAGAGTCCTATAATGAAAAATGTATAGAATAGTGTCAGGAAAAGCACTTTAAGAGTTAAGAATTAAGAGTTAAGAAATTATGCATTACTAAAATCGTGGTTTGACTGTTGACTCATCTGAAATGAATACTCCATATAAAAAGCCTGCTACACCGGCAGCGAGCAACACATAGATAGGATTTACACCGAGTGCCCATATGGCAAGTGCGCATACTATCGGAATCCACGCATTAAGGAATGTTATCTTAGCCTGCTTTGCCATAGAAAAGCATGGAGATGCTATGAGGGCAACCACAGCAGGGCGTATGCCATTGAATGCTGCTGCCACCCATGGAATGTCTAAAAAGTGTGTCAGACACATGGCAATAAGCAGTATTATAAGCAATGATGGCAGCACTGTTCCCAAGGTTGCCATCAAGGCTCCTGGGAAACCGCCAACCTTACGTCCCACGAAGATGGAGATATTCACGGCAAAGACACCTGGGCATGTTTGTGCCACAGCTACCAAGTCCATGAACATCTCACGATTCAACCATCGATGCTTGTCCACCACATCAGCCTCGATGAGAGGTATCATAGCATATCCGCCTCCGATGGTGAAGGCTCCTATACGGAAAAATGTCTTAAAGAGCGAATTGTACATTTGTATTGAAGTTTCCTTTTTACTCCCCTTTCACTCCCTTCTCACTGCTTAAAGTTGATGTGCTTCAATCCAAAGTCGTGCATTGACAAAAGCCTGATGCCAAGGTGTCACCTGGTCGGTGAGGCGACGCTCCTCAGGATAGTATCCACACTGCCAAGGATGCTGTGTGCGCTCTGGGTGAGGCATGATAGCGAGATGACGACCATCGGCACTTGCTATGGCTGCTACATCATAGTCGGAGCCGTTAGGATTAGCAGGATATTCGTGATGGTTGTATTTGGCAACAATGTTATACTTGTCCTCTGACATTGGCAGACGGAACTTTCCTTCTCCATGAGCTACCCAGCAGCCTACCTCTTCGCCAGACAGTGAACCGAACATTACAGAGTCGTTCTGAGGAATGCGCAGCGTTACAAAGGTGCTCTCGAACTTATGAGAGTCATTATGCAGCATCTGTGCATAGTCGCGGGCATTTGTAGAGGCTGTGGTATTGTTGAGCAATCCCAGTTCTACCATCAGCTGACAACCGTTACATACACCCAGTGAGAGGGTGTCCTTACGGGAGTAGAACTTATCGAGAGCCTCCTTCGCTTTAGGGTTGAAGAGGAAGGCACCTGCCCATCCTTTTGCAGAACCAAGCACGTCGGAGTTAGAGAAACCGCCGCAGAAGGCTATCATGTTAACCTCTTCCAATGTCTCACGACCCGTTACGAGGTCGGTCATAGTAACATCCTTTACGTCAAAGCCTGCCTGATAGAAAGACCAAGCCATCTCGCGCTCGGAGTTGGTACCCTTCTCACGGATGATGGCAGCGACTGGACGCTTGCCCTCTGGGCGTGGGGTAGCCTTGAGAGGCTCACCTTTCAGTGACCATGTTACAGGATTCTTCTTATAGTTCTCAAATCGTTCGGCTGCCTTGCCGTTGAAGCTCTGCTTCCTGTCGAGGAGGTAAGAGGTAGAATACCATACGTCACGAAGTTCGTCGATGTCGAAGTCGAATGTCAGTTCACGAGATGCTATCTGAGCATTTGGAACAGAGGCATTAGAAACTGTCTTTGTGATTGTAATCTTGCGCTCATCACAAGGAGTACCAATCTTGCAGTAGCCAATACCTGCATCCTCAAGTATCTTCTTTACACGAGAAGCATCGCTATTGCGAACCTGTATTACGACACCAGGATTCTCAGCAAAGAGCACCTTTACGATGTCGCCTTCCTGTATCTTGTCGAAATTGATGTCGAGACCACCCTTGGTATTTGCAAAACACATTTCAAGGAGACAGGTGATGATACCGCCGGCAGAGATGTCGTGACCAGCAAGTATCAAGCCCTCGCCAATCATCTGCTGTATTGCCATGAAGGCATCAGCGAAGTATTCTGGATTCTGAACGGTAGGAACATCGCTGCCAACCTTTCCTTGGCTCTGTGCAAAGGCAGAACCGCCCAGCTGCAGCTTGTCGAACGAGAAGTCGATATAGTAGAGGCGGCTGTCCTTCACTGCCTTTATGACAGGAGAAACCGTCTTGCTTATCTCGTCAACCTCACCACCTGCAGAAACTATCACAGTACCTGGGGAGACAATCTTCTTTCCGTCAGGATATTTCTGTGTCATTGAGAGGGAGTCCTTACCTGTCGGAACGTTGATATGGAGGTCGCAGCAGAAGTCTGACAATGCCTTTACAGCACTATAGAGACGAGCATCCTCACCTTCCTGTGCGCGGCAAGGCCACATCCAGTTAGCACTCAGCGAGATGCTGTCCATTCCTTCTGCCATGTGTGCCCATACGAGGTTTGTGAGAGATTCTGCAACAGAGAGTACAGAACCTGCCTCTGGGTTTGCAAGGGCAGCCTGTGGAGCATGTCCGAGAGAAGTAGCAATACCCTTGGTGCCTGTATAGTCGAGAGCCACAACGCCACAGTCAGAGAGTGGCAACTGCAGTTCGCCTTGACACTGCTGGCGTGCTATGCGTCCAGACACAGAGCGGTCCACCTTATTGGTGAGCCAGTCCTTACAAGCCACAGCCTCTAACTGCAATACCTGCTTCAGGTATTCATTCAACTTGGTGCTGAGAGTCGTCTGCTCGCCTATGGCAGAAGCATCGTATGTTACTACATCATATTTACGTTCTACGGTCTTGTCCTCCATTATAGTCTTTGGAGAAGAACCGAACATCTGATCTACCGAGAGGTCGAAAGGTCTTACGCCGTCAGCCTGTTCGAAGGCAAAGCGATGGTCGCCAGTTGTCTCGCCGACAGTGTACATAGGGGCACGCTCGCGGTCAGCAATCTTCTGCACATGTTCTATGGCAGCTTCGTCGATGAGCAGTCCCATGCGTTCTTGTGATTCGTTGGCAATGATTTCCTTTGCGCTGAGGGTCTTGTCACCAATAGGCAGCTTGTCCATGTGGATGAGTCCGCCACAGTCTTCTACCAATTCAGAGAGACAGTTTACGTGACCGGCACTGCCGTGGTCGTGGATAGAGACGATAGGATTCTGTTCCTCTTCACCCAGGGCGCGGATAACGTTATAGGTACGCTTCTGCATCTCAGGGTTAGCACGCTGGACGGCATTGAGTTCAATGCCAGAAGAATAGCGTCCTGTCTCAACAGAGGAGACAGAGCCACCGCCAAGTCCGATGCGATAGTTCTCACCGCCCATTACGACAATCTTGTTGCCTGGCTGTGGAGTACCCTTGATGCAGTCGCGCTTCAAGCCATATCCTACACCTCCGGCAAGCATTATTACCTTGTCGTAAGCATATTCTTCGTCTTTTTCTTTATGCTCGAATGTCAACACTGAACCACAAATCAGTGGCTGACCAAACTTGTTGCCGAAGTCAGATGCACCATTAGATGCCTTGATAAGAATCTGCTCAGGAGTCTGGTAGAGCCAAGGACGCTCTGGCATCTTCTGTTCCCAAGCATTGTTGGTACCCTTCTTGCGAGGATAAGAGGTCATGTAAACCGCTGTTCCGGCAATAGGCCATGAACCGACGCCACCACCCATACGGTCGCGAATCTCACCACCAGTACCTGTTGCAGCACCGTTGAAAGGTTCTACGGTAGTAGGGAAGTTGTGTGTCTCAGCCTTCAGGGATATGACACTCTCTACCTTCTTTATATTGTAGAAGTCAGGAGCAGTATGGTCAGCAGGGGAGAACTGTTCTATTTCCGGTCCCTGGCTGAAAGCCACATTGTCCTTGTATGCAGACAATATCTTGTTAGGATTCTCTTGTGTTGTCTTCTTAATCATCTGGAACAGAGAAGACTCCATCTCCTTGCCGTCGATGATGAATGTGCCACCGAATATCTTATGACGGCAGTGCTCGGAGTTTATCTGTGCGAAACCGAAGAGCTCAGAGTCTGTCAGTGGACGTCCCAGCTGCTTTGCAACGTCATAAAGGTATGCTATTTCTTCCTTAGAGAGGGCAAGACCTTCCTTGTCGTTATGCTCTTCTATGTTCTCGATATATTTTATGTCTTCCGGCTTGATGTCGATGGTAAAGATAGTCTGGTCGAGGCCTTCATACATGCGCTGCAGCATCTCGTCATGCTCGGCATCCATAGAATCTACAGGGAAATATTCCTCAATACGCGAAATGCCTTTGAGAGACATGTTTTGTGTTATCTCAACGGCATTTGTTGACCAAGGAGTAATCATCTCGCGACGTGGACCTACGAAGAATCCGCTCACGGTGTCGCCCTCTATCAATGTAGCATTGTCATACAGCCAGCATAGTTTTTCTATTTCCAGAGCAGATGGCTGGTGGTCTATCTCTGTGGCAATTAAGTTCTCGGATGGAGTCTTGAAAAAGAGAATCATATAAATATTGAATATTGAAAATTGAACATTGAAAAAAGCCTTAGCCTCTTGACCTTAGACCTTATATTTCGCGGTAATTTTGCTGCAAAATTATAAAAAAAAAATGAAATATCAGTAAGTAATAGAAATAATTTTCTATTTCTTTATTTAAAAGCCTTTTTTAGAAAAAGACGCCGCTTGACATGAAGTCCATCAAATACACTATTGCACAGCATATTGCAGCGACTGGAAACAGCCCAAGTCCGAACCATGCAGCAATGATGCCGACCATTAGCGACACAATACCAGAAAGAGGTGTCATCGTCGTCTGTATCATGTCTGGAAACGTCATTACGGCAAGCGTTACGTAAGGTACATAATACAGGAAACTCCTTACAAAGGTGTTGCGTATATGTCCCTTTATGAATACCATTGGCACAACGCGGATGAGGTTTGTGCAGACGATGGCAAGCAGTATGTATAATATTATCTCATGCTTCTCCATCGTTCTCTAAAGGTAAAGGTTTCAGCCATGCTGCTGCGGCAGATATGACTATTGTAAGAACTATTATTCTTGTGCCGCTGCTCCATTCGCTTACTATTGGTGTCACAGCACATAAACCGCTCAGCAGGAAACTCGCAACGACGGCATACAACACATCGCGGTCGGTTCGTGCCATAGGCATTATGATGGCAAGGAACATACCGTAAAGAGCCACGCTGAGGGCTGCAACGATATTGGCTGGCAGCATGCCGCCGGCAATGATTCCTGCAGCACATCCAGACGCCCAGAAGATGCCCGATATCAAGGCTGCAGAATACGTATAAGCAGGAGGAGTATATCCCTTATGGTTTATTGAAATACCAAACACTTCGTCTGTAATGCAGCAAGCCATCAGTATGCGGTGGAACCACGACAGGGTAGGAGAGAGCTTTTGCGATAGGGCAGCACTCATCAGCATATAGCGCAGGTTTACCACAAGGCACATAGCAATCAGTTCTACATAAGTGGCATTGACGGCAACCAAGGTATATACACCATATTCACCGGCAGAGGCGCGGGTAAAGAAACTGCTGAAAAAGCCTATCAAAGCAGTAAGCCCAGCCTTCTTCGCTATTATGCCTAATGAGAAAGCCACAGCGAAGTATCCCATCGCGATAGGAATGCCGTCGCGTATGCCAGAAAGAATATTATGCCTAAGGTCGTTTTTCATCCGTCAATTTTAAAATCGAGCGCGAAGGTACAAAAAATAATTGAAAAATTGAGAATTGAAAATTGAAAATTGATATTTTTTTGTGTATTCTAATACTTTTATGTACCTTTGCCGACAAAACTACTGTTAAAAAACATTGACCTTTGAAAATGTGGATGATTATATTCCTGTTATTGCCGCTGTTTGGCATTGCCTATATTTCCTGGCATGTATGGTGTCTTTTGCCCTGCGCATGGTGGTGGAAAGTTATAGCCATCGCATTGATGGCTGGCTCGTTCCTGACCATGATGTTTGGCATGCGAGGGCTTTACGACAGTATGCCGCTCACTGTTGGTACTGCATTTTATGAAATAGGTACGTCGAGTATCTTTATCATGATGTATCTGGTCATACTGTTTCTGATTCTCGACCTCGGACGGCTTTTCCATCTTATTCCGCGCACCTTATTATATAATAACTGGTACACCTTTTGGGGTATCACCATCCTGATGGTGGGTATCTTTGTCTATGGCAATCTGCACTATCAGCACAAATATCGTCAGGAACTGACGCTGACAGCCAACCGTCCTTTGGCACGCCCTCTGAAACTGGTAATGGTCAGCGACTTGCATATTGGCTACCATAATCCTCGCAAAGAGCTGCATCGCTGGGTAGATATGATTAATGCAGAGAAACCAGACCTGATACTGATTGCCGGCGATATCATCGACATGAGCATGCGCCCTTTGAAAGAAGAACGCATGCATGAGGAGTTCCTGCGGCTCTCGGCTCCAGTATATGCCTGTTTAGGCAACCACGAATACTACAGTGGCGAGCCTGATGCCCAGCAGTTTTATCGCGATGCCGGCATACAGTTGTTACGCGACAATGCCGTCACCTTTGGAGACCTGTGTATCATCGGGCGTGACGACCGCACCAATATACATCGTAAATCACTGGGTAAGATAGTGAATGAAAATAAATCGCTCATTTCTAATTCCTCATACCTTATTCTGTTAGACCATCAGCCCTACCACCTGGAACAAGCCGAGCAACAACATATTGATTTCCAATTCAGTGGTCACACCCATCACGGACAGGTGTGGCCCATCTCATGGATTACGGAAAGCATATACGAGTGTGCCTTTGGAAGCCATCAACGTGGCAACGCCCGCTATTACATCAGTAGCGGTTTAGGCATCTGGGGTGGCAAGTTCCGCATCGGCACCCGCTCTGAGTACATCGTGGCAGAGCTAAGAGGTAAGAGTACTGATGTATGAAGTATGAAGCCAGATGACGCTTCTTGTAAGCACAAGGATTAGATGGTATTAACTATGAAGAGGTCGTGTCAGTTGCTTTTGACACGACCTCTTGTGCTTACTTGTTATCTACCTCTCAATATCCCAATTCTTCGCCTACGAGGATGACGACATGGCGGCCTTTGTTGCGGGAATTGCGGAGAAAGTGGACATAGCTGCAGATGCTTTCAGGAGAATTGCAGTTATGGCATTTTCCGTCTATCTTGCATGGGGTCTTGATGTCAAACCGCTTGGCATTGACAGGGGCTGCTATGTTTCTGGCTCTTTCAAGGGCTGACTCCAGAGAGGGGGAGACTTTGTTTTTACCTATGATGAAGATAACCTTCTTTGGTCCCCAGGTGATGGCTGCCACTCTGTTGCCATTGCCGTCAATATTTACAATGACACCATCTTCGGAAATGGCATTGGCACTTGTCAGGAAGACATCGGCACTGAAGGCTTGAAGGTATATTTCCTGCTTTTCTTCTGGAGTTGGTACACTGTCGCGATCAAGAACGTTGAGGGTGCCTCTGGACTTGAGGAAATCAGGAAGTCCGAGTTCGCGGACTGTAGCGGAGCCACCCCATGTGACAGTATCGCCATCATTGATGAGTGATGATACTTTTGCCACTGCTTCCTTGGCAGTGGGACAATAGAAAGCTTCGATATTTCGACGCTTGAGGGCTTTTATTAATTCTTTCATAATTTAATATTTAGGGCTAATGGGACTTATAAGACTTATAGGACTTATGGGGCTTATTCACTCTTTACTTTTAACTTATCTCCTGACAGGTCAACTTCAAAGAAGTGTGGCTTGCGGACTGTTCTGCCCCATGAGTCGTGGGCATGACTGTGGACAGACATCATCCATTTTCCGTCAAATGTTTGGAAGAGCATGCTGTGTCCGTAGTTGGGAGGCGTTATAGGTTCCGGCTCTTGTACCCAAGGTCCGTCGAGTGTACCGCTTTGGGAGTATGCCACACCCTGGGTGTAATCTCCGAACACCCATGATGTCCAAAGCATACCGAGTTTTCCTGTTGCAGTACGAAAGAGCCAAGGTCCGTCTGTTACCTTGTTCCATGTTACTTTTCCGTCAGAGTTACGTTCTCTGCTCCAAGGGGAGTCGCTGGCACGGAATAATACCTTAGGCTCTCCGATAGTGCCGCTTAGGTCGGGTTTCAGTTCAATCTTTTCTATTGTACCATTCCAGTTCTGCAGCCATTCTCCGCAAAATACCATGTATGGTTTTCCGTCCAAGTCATACCACAGGGTGCCATCAAGGGTTGGTCTGTCGGCTGGTAGGTAGATAGAGTCTCCGAATGTCTTATAAGGACCTGTCGGTTTGTCTGCCCTCAGAACCTGACATGCCCTGCGCTCTATGACATTTCCTCTTACGGTATCTATCTTGATATTGTGATTGGTGAAGGTGGCAAAATAGTAATATTTGTCGCCGATATGATGGATTTCTGCCGCCCAAATGGCTGGTCGTTTTCCCATCCATGAGTCTTCGTCAAACTGGGTGACTACAAAAGGACCATCCCACAATTTGAGGTCACTACTGCGCCATATTAACCCACCTGTGCCTGTCATGTAATACTTGTGGGTTTTCTCGTCTGCCAGAATGGCTGGATCGCTCATCCTGAGTGAGTCGAGGGGAACGTTATAGTGTACAGTGATACCACGTCGTTGTGCATATGATGCACTTATGCATAAAGCGATTATTGCCAAAATAAAACAATGTTTCATAGGTTTAAGTGGGAGTTAAAGGCTTGCTCGGCAAATTTACAAAAAAATATTAAATAACAAAAGAATCTTAAATGTTTTATAATATTTTTATTATTTTTGCGGCAGATAAATCAATACAAATAAGCAAATGATATTAACGATTATTATCTCAGTTTTGTTTTTTGTATGTGCCTTTGTTGTATTTATTGGCAAGGGCGATTGGATGATTGCTGGATATAATACATCTTCCAAAGAAGAAAAAGAGGCAATAAACATAAAGCGCCTCCGACTTGTGGTAGGAAGCACTTTATGTATTTCGACAGTTGCTATACTGATTCCATTGGCTTTTTATAATCCGAGAGACATTAAAGTCGGTTTGGGTGTAGGAACTGCTATTCTAATTGTAAGTTTTATAGCAGTTATCCTTGCTAACTCTTGGTGCAAGAAGAAGTGAAGAATTTAATTCCTAATTCTCATTCCTAATTATCTAATCTCCCACCAATCGAAGTTGAAGAGTTTCGGTCCTTTTCTGCCTCTGAAGACGAGGTAAAGGTCTGTGTTCTGAGATATTACATTTTTGTCAATGCCAGAAAGAGATGCAGACACTGTTTTCCAATTATTCCATCCACCTGTTCCTGTTACTTGCAAGGTGCCCAGCAGGGTGCCATTGATACTGTCGAGACGGAGTTCTATCTGTCCGCCCCTTAAACCGCTTGCCACACGTGCAGTGAAGGTACGAGGAGTTGTGTTGTTCCAGTTTACGTTTTGTAGTTTTATATAGTCATCATTATGTATGTCAGAAACATAAACCTGTAGTTTCTTGCCGTCTTCATACTGCTCAGTCTTTATGCCTTTTGAGAATGCCATTGTCTCTGCTTCCACCTTCCTGAAGGGATTGAATGAACCAATAGGTTTCACACCTTCGTCAGTAGGCTGAATGGTTGGGAAAGAGCCATCGGCATTATACTTGAATTCCTCTACGGCAACACTTCTGCCAAAGCCACCGCCACCAGGGAGTTTTCCTGTATGATAGAAAAAGTAAGAGTGTCCTTTGAAGTCTGCCACACCACAATGGTTTGTGAAAGAATTGGTGCTTGAAAGAGGCATTATGATTCCGGCGTATGTCCATGGCCCTGTTGGTGATGGTGCTGTGCTGTAAGAGATATGCTCGGGAACACCACCAGCAGCATAGAGCAACTGATATGTACCATTGCGTTTGGTAAGCCAAGGACCTTCTACATAGGAGTCTTTGTACTTTTTGTTCTTATCCCGCTGATTCATTGCAGGAGAACCGAAAGCCTCTTCTGTCATATCGAGTTGTCCTACCTCGCCATCAATGCTAATCATGTCCTTATTGAGCTTTGCATAATACACCCTTGGATTGCCCCACATAATCCATGCCTGACCATCGTCGTCAATCATGACGGTTGGGTCTATATGGTCCCATTTAGAATCGGTATAGAGAGGTTTGCCGATAGCATCGCGGAAAGGTCCTGTAGGAGAATCGCTGACAGCAACACCTATCGCCATTCCCTTGGAGTCGCGACAATGGGCGCAGATGTACCAATAGAACTTACCATTGCGCTCAATACATTGTGAAGCCCAGGCACGATCGTCTGCCCACGAAAAACTCTCAAGGGCGAGGGGAGAACCATGGTCTTGCCAGTTTACCATATCGGATGTAGAGTAAACACGCCATTCCTGCATCCAGAAAAAGTCAGCATTATCTTCATCATGACCTGTATAAACATACATGCGGTCGCCATGAACAAGAGGTGCTGGGTCACTGGTGTACCAAGTTTGTACAAATGGATTTTGAGAATGAACTGACATTGTTATCAGTGACAACAATGTAAATAAAATACTTTTTTTCATTTTGTTTATTGTTTTTAATTTGGTCTAATGAGTCTAATGAGTCTTTATGGGGCTAATGGGGATTATTTTCTTTCCACTTTCTTATTCTCAGATTGATGTTCTTTTTAAGGCATTCGCTATACAGCCAGGGTTCACAACCATGAATGTCTCCTACATTTAAAATGCCTAAGATGGGCTTGTATTCAGATGCGCTATAATTAGTGAGAACAAGTACATTATGCTCTGGTGACATAGTAACAGTAATAGTGTCCTTTATTACAGCCGGAGTAGCATCGGTACGCCAGTTGACAGGATTGATACACATAACCGTGGAACCAATGATTGGCTGAATATATTTCACATCTTTAACGGAATTATAGCATATTGTTACGCCTACATCAGCAGAGTCTTTTGCAGCTATTATGTGTTTGCAGATGGTAGTATCCTGTGCAGTTACTTTATATCCAAGAACATAGGCGGCAGCAAGATGCCTATATGTCTCATCATCCATATATTTCAGCAGTTCTACAACAGCCATACCTCCCTGACTAAAACCTGCAACAACCAATGGGTGTGAGTTGTCTCTATGAGCCAGGAAATAGTCAAAAGCTTTCTTGACATCACCCATAGCAAGTAAGGCACGACGATGAATGGTATCCTCATTAAGTGTTGCCCAGGAATCAAGGCTTATATGGCGATAATATGGAGCATAGAAATTATTTCCGTCAGCCATATATCCTGCTACTTTCTTTTGTTCGATAGCCATGTGGTCACGATGTTTCTTATTCCAAACATCTGCATAATGGCACTTCTGTCCGTCGGCAGTGGTCCAATCGAACTCCCATGTTGATACAATATAGAAGACATCGGCACCAGTGCCAGCAGTATCATTCTTGGATACATACCACATAGTATCATCACTATAAACAGGAGCATTTGGAATAACCTCTTTGTTCTCGGACAGAGAAGACGCAGATGCTATGCTGCTATATATAAATAATGTGAAGGCGAATAAATATTTCATTGTAACTTATTTCAGTATTTTCTTGATTTCCTTTTCTGTGGCATTGGGAAGCACTTTGTGCAGATGCTGCGCCATCAGGAGATATGACTCTTCAGGAGTCCTTTCGCATTGACATTCGGTAGGTCCCAATAGGCGTTCTGGTGTTGTAAGGAGTGACCACCCAAAGCCATATTCGTTTCCATGCTTGTCTGTAGGATATACAAAATCTTCTGTTACAATATAACAAGCCATTTGCAGCTTACGGATGTACCCATCGAACTTACCACGCATCTTTGGTCCTGTGAAGTTGCATGCAGCCCTCAGCTCGCGTGTTATCATGCTGTCACTTTCACGTAGGGTGGCAAGAATAACATCCTCAATGCTGCCTTCTTGTGGCTCTGGGTATTGGCTACGTCTCCAATTACAGAAATCGCACCACCATTTACGACTAATGAATCCTGCTTTTCCTGCAAAGAATTTTCCATATACACAATTACCTTCTGTCACCACAGGACCTTTCCATTCCCATAAGGGCCATTCCCATGAGCCGTCAGGAAACTGCGTAAAGCGACATTCCTCAGCAAGGAGTCCTTCTGCAGAGAAACCAGCTATGCCGCTGTCAAGCAGTGGTAGAAATCCTATCTGTTGGATGAAGTCTATCAGTTCCGGGCAGGAATGTATCTCTGTATGCAGGTCGTCTCCGATATTGTGTACTTTATTCTTAAAATAGTCCTCGAGGTCGTTCATTTCTTTTCTTTTTCTTCAATAGTTTCTTCCCACTGACCGCTATATCTGCAATTCTGTCCGTTGCTTGGCTGCATGAAGAGGTCGAAGTCGGTATTGTCATAGAGAGTTGCGTAGAATATGTAATCTACTATATCATGGTGAAGTTTGAAAGCTATGATTGTGGCATTGTTCTTCTTGTTTCGTTGACCCTTCAGGTCTTTCACAGGCTCTTTGAAATGTATGCCATCATTACCAAAAGTAGGAACCTGTATTTCTCCGATATAGGGTAAATAGACATCAGCAGAGTCGCCCTTTATAGAAAGATAGAAATCTGATGTTACATTTCGTGAGGGATATTTCACTGGTTCCATATAATCTATAGAAGCACGAAAAGCAGGCAGAGTTAACTGTTGGGCTTCTGTGTTACAGAAACCAAGAAAGGATAATATGATGAAGAGCAGTAATCTCATTTTTAATCAATATAGGTTATAAAGATGCATAAATGGCTAAGTCCTAATAGTTAATTAAGAACTTAGCCATCTTCATTTTATGTGCCCAGAACGGGACTCGAACCCGTACACCGTGAAGTATTGGTGTTTGAGACCAACGCGTCTACCAATTCCGCCATCTGGGCTTTTGACAGTGCCTTCTGTATTCGCACCTCGTCAATCAAAACAAGTTTCATTGCTTTCGATTTTTCTTCGATTGCGGCTGCAAAGGTACGAAAAATATTATTCACCACCAAATTTTCTTCTAATTTTTTACCAAAGAATTTCTTGTTCAGGGGCATTTTCACTAAAAATAGCCTTATCAGTCTTCTGTTCTGTAGGATAGAAATGCACTGCAGAGTCATTTAACTTAGGGTGGGTTGTCTTTAGTAATTTGATTATTTCAGAGCCCGCCCATATCATAGGACCATATCCGTGTGCCGCCATTTTGTGAACAGGACGATAGGCATAGAAAGCAGGGTCGAAGCCCATTCCTGTTCCTACACATGTTCCCTCTACCTGACCTTGGACATTAACTTTTGTCTGGCAGGCATTCCATGCTAACAAGGCTTGTGGTCCGTAAGTCTGGGCATCTATCCATCCTTCATTGATAGCATGTGCTATGCAGTAACAGTAAATAGCAGTGCAAGAGGTTTCGAGATAAGTATCTGGTTTATCGAGAAGCTGATGCCAAAAACCTGTCTTATCTTGCAGTTGGCATAATCCGTCGATATGGTTTCTTAATAGGGAGAGAACTTCCTCATTCTTACCACATGCATCTAATACCTCACACATTGTCAGTATAGCCCATCCGTTAGCTCGTCCCCAATGATATGCAGGATGTGTCGGCATACTCTCAACCCATCCGTGACGGAACAATTTCTTTTCTGGCACCCACATCTTTTCCTTGAATAGTTGTATCTGCTTCAGGGCTTCATCTTTATTGCCAGACCATGCTATGCAGGGAACCCCCATATACATATCATCAAGCCAAACAGTATTGTAGCGAGGACGCAGGCGGGCAAAGGTACCATCTTTCAGACGATATTGCTTGTTGATGACAAAGTTGGTATATCTTTTTACCACATCATCTGTCAGGGGAGAGGTGAACCCTTTGTCTGCTCTGTTCAGGCGCAGGTATGCTGAAGCCATAGCACCACAGTCATCAAGAGCACCAGGATAAAGTACCATACGCATTTGAGCATCATGTGTAGGAGTCTTTGCCATTATGGCTGCCTCATTCTTGGCTTGTGTGGCGATAAGATTGAGACGTTGCTTTGCAAATTGCAGGTAGCGATTGTCACCCGTATTTGCCGCAGCACAGATAACAGCCGAATAGAGAACTCCTGCTTCGTAGGAAGTAAGGCGGAAACTCCCTTGCGGAAGCTTGTTGTCAACAGCAGTTGCCGGCATTGCCGTCTCAAGATATGTCAGAACACGGTCGATGGTATTTTTTACGTCAGCTTCTGACGGAATACCATAAGGAGTGACATACTGGGGCTGCATCAAATGCAGTGGTGTGTTCTGGTCGTTTATCTCGTCAGCAAAACTACTGATACTGAGTGACGAGAATATTGCAATAAGCAGAAGTCTAAACATGAAATTGAAAAGTGAAGAGTGAATAAACCTGAAACTAAATTGTCTGCAGATATTTCTCTGCTTCAAGGGCTGCCTTACAACCTGTTCCAGCTGCAACGATAGCCTGACGATATATTGGGTCGCAGACATCTCCGGCAGCAAAGACACCAGGAAGAATGTTTCCGCTCTTGTCGCATACCTGCTGTGTATTGCCAACAGTCTTTATATATCCCATCTCGTCAAGAGCCAGGGAGTCTTTGAAAATATCTGTCGCTGGTTTGTGACCAATAGCAAGAAAGAAACCGTCAATGGCTACATCATAATGCTCTTCATCTGGTTCACCCTTACGTTTTACCACATGCATTCCCTCTACACCATTTTCTCCATAGAGACCTGTGGCATTGTGTTCAAAGAGTATCTCTATGTTTTCAGCATCGCGAACTCTCTGTTGCATTATTTCGGAAGCACGAAGATAATTCTTTCTTACAACGAGATACACCTTCTTGCATAATCCAGAAAGATACAGGGCATCCTCGCATGCCGTATCACCACCACCTATTACGGCAGTAACTTTTTTGCGATAGAAGAATCCGTCACAAGTAGCACAGGCGCTGACACCCATACCATTATATTTCTCTTCGTCAGGAAGACCGAGATACTTCGCCTTTGCACCTGTAGCAATAATGATGCTGTCTGCCTCAATAACGGTATTGTCGTCTGTTGTTGCCTTATATGGTCTTGATGAGAAATCAATATTTACTATTTCACCATCGCGGATTTCTGTGCCAAAGCGTTCTGCCTGCTCGCGAATCTCCATCATCATCTGGTTGGCATCAACTCCTTGCGGATAACCAGGGAAGTTTTCTACTATGGTAGTTTGGGTCAACTGTCCCCCCATCTGCGGACCAACATATTCTATTGGTGAGAGGTTAGCACGTCCTGCATATATCGCTGCAGTATAACCGGCAGGTCCACTGCCAATTATCAAGCATTTTGTCTTCATAAGAAATTATTTTTTGTTGATTAGTTGTTTCTATTGTTTGTTTGCACTTCGTTATTGTTGCTGTTCCTTGTCCTTTCATTTCTGTTTGTGCGCTCTCTTCTTTGTGGAGAAGAATTGTTGTTACCGGAAAAACTGCTGGTGAAGCTACTTCGCATTCCACCCGTAACACCAGATCTGCGCATATTGCCTACAGATGAACGTGAAGACTCAGAATCTCGAAAGTTCCTGTTTCGGTTATTTGTATTGTTGACTGTAGAGCGGGTGCTGCTTGAGCGCATGTTTGAGGTTCTGTCATTATGTTGATATTCATTATCAGATATATTATGACAATATCCTCCTGTCAGCATGCAGAGAATCATTATTGTAGTGGTGATAATCTTTTTCATGATTTTTATTCATTTTTTTCTTTCTGTTTATTATTTTTTGCAAAATTAACCACTTCTTTGTTCTCTGGAAAACGTTTTTCCCTACAATAACAGAGGAAATTCCCTATCATGCTTTCAGGCTGCCTCCTATCTTCTTTGCTATAGCTGTAAGTATCTTTTCCGTATTTTGTAATTCGACAATGAGTTCCATTTGTCTTTCGGAATCTGTGGTGGTCTTTATCTCGTTACGTATTTTTGTCAGTTTGTTTGTTATATATTCGCGTCGGAATTCGTAGAGCAGATGTTCTATCTTATCGCGAAGTTGTTCAATGGATAGCTTTACTTCCATACTTTTTGACAATGTGATAGCATCTGATGTCAGTTTTATCGCTAAACTGGATATGTCGTAATCAGGGTGGCTTGTGAAATAGTGTTCGCATGAGAAGTTCTCTTCCCCTGTATGTTCTACAGCTTCCTGCAGGATGTCGTTATACATTTGGTTGGAGAATTGCAGGTTGTCTGCTTCGAGGTTATATTGTATAAACTGTGCCACAGTCAGCGAGATGGTATTGCCATCGTTATCTGTGATGTTATCATATAGTATTTTCTCCCCATGCTGTATTATCATTTTTATCAGCAGGTCGGCAGATGTCTCCCTCTTTCTGCTTTTATATTGCTGTGCATCAGGTTTGGGTATCGTTGTTGTTTGCGTGGCAGGATTCTTTACATTATCCAATAGACCATGCTTAGGGTATTCCTGATATTCCTTTGCTCGCTGCTGTTCTCGCAATTCAGCTTTTCGTTCTTCCTCTCTATAGGAGCGAATCTCTTCATTCATCTTTGTTGTCAGCGTCTGCTCGCTGAATCCCAGTCGTGCAGAGCAGTCTTGGATGTATGCATCCCTCACTATAGGGTCACCTATCACACTGACACTCTTTATGATGCTGCTGATGGCTTCTGAGCGTTCATGCGGGTCGGTAACACCATCCAACAGCACCTTTGTCTTGAATGCAATGAAGTCCATCTGGTGGTCTTTGATGTATGCCCTGAATTCCTCTGCTGTATTCTTCTTCGCAAATTCGTCAGGGTCTTGTCCATCGGGCAGTAGCATCACTTTTACATTCATGCCCTCCTTCAGAAGCATGTCGGTGCCTCTCAATGCTGCTTTGATACCAGCTGCATCACCGTCATATAGGAGCACAATGTTTGAGGTGAAGCGATGGAGTATGTGTATCTGGTGTTCGGAAAGGGCTGTACCGCTGTTGGCAACGACGTTTTCTATACCACATTGGTGCATAGAGATGACGTCGGTATATCCCTCTACCATATAGACGAGATTCTCTTTGGCGATGGTTTTCTTCGCCTGAAAGATGCCATAGAGTTCGTGGTCTTTATGGAATATGTCAGAATCGGGAGAGTTGACATATTTCTGATTTATACCCTTTGTGCGTGAGTCGAGCACTCGTCCTCCGAAGGCTACCACCTTTCCGGAAATTCCTATCCAAGGGAATATTGCCCTTCCGTAAAAGCGGTCGAAGGGTAGTGTGGACTTTGAATTCTCTATGTTGTAGCATAGTCCCACTTTCAGCAAGTATTCTGCCTTATATCCCTGTTTCAGTGCTGCGTCAGCCATTGCGTGCCTGTCGTTGAGACAGAATCCCAGGCGGAATTTCTCTATGATGTCATCCCTTATTCCCCTTGAACGGAAATATTGCAGTCCGACGGCTCTTCCGTCAACGTCGTTTTGCAGTATGTCCTTAAAATAGTTTGCTGCCCATTCATTGACGATGAACATTGCTTCGCGTTCCGACTGCTCTTTCTTCTGTTCGTCGGTAAGTTCGGTTTCCTGTATCTCTATGTGATATTTGTTTGCTAGCCAGCGCAGAGCCTCCGGATATGTCAGTTGCTCGTGCTTCATGATAAAGCTTACGCTGTCGCCGCCTTCTCCGCAAACGAAGCAATGGCATGAGCGTCGGGTGGGGGATACATAGAACGACGGGGTGTGGTCGTTATGGAAAGGACATAAGCCACGATAGTTTATCCCCACTTTCTTCAGGGATACGAAATCGGATACCACATCAACGATGTCTGCGGTGTCTTTTATGCGTTCTATGGTGGCTCTGTCTATCATCTGAATAGTGTGAAGTTCACGCTGCCGTATGAGCGGTGCTCAACAAATCGTGGGTGGGAGGAGAAATCGTTCTGCTTACCGTGTTCGAAGACGAAGATGCCTCCATCCTTCAGTAGCGGCAGTGCTTTGTCTGGTATCTCTGCAAGTGTAGGGAGGGCATATGGCGGATCGGCAAATATGAAGTCAAATTGCTTCTTGCATGTTTTCAGGAATTTGAATACATCGCCCTTGATGAGAGTGTGGTTTAGCATGGCATCAGCATTGGCGTCTGTTGATAGTTTGCCAATACATTGCTGTATGAATCGGGCGTGGTCACGGTCTAACTCCACACTGACAACGCTGCTGCATCCCCGTGACAGCAGTTCCAATGATATGCTTCCCGTTCCGGCAAACAGGTCAAGGGCAGAGGTGTCTTCAAAATCAATATACCACTGGAGCACATTGAAGATGTTCTCCTTGGCAAAGTCTGTCGTCGGACGAGCCTTGAAACTGCGCGGCACATCAAAATGCCGTCCTTTATATTTGCCTGTTACAATACGCACTCTTTTACCTCCTCTATGAATTTGCTTAATTTCTCATGCAGCCCAGCAGGTATTTCTCCGCATAGTGAGAGAGCGTCTGTGTCCTTGTTCATGCCGAGCTGTTTCCATACATATAAAATGTAATAGAGCATGTTGTCGGTATTCTGCATACTGAACGAGTTGGCATATCTGAAACGATGTTGCTCAAAATAGCAGATGTTCATCACATCGTTATAGAAGTAAACAAACAGGTTCCTGTCCTGGGTGCCTTTGAAATAATTCTTGTATAAGGTTTGCCAAACTGGTATGATGTTGTTTTCTACCTCTATCTCAGAACAGTTGTCCTCAACAACCATTTTCAGGTCTTTGTTGAGAGGGTAAATAGCAACGGCATCGAGTAGGGAAATCTCTTTTACCAGTTTCTCGTCATATTTATATCCTTTTATAGTGATGTCGTATGTCGATTCTGGGTCGAACTCCTCTTCGACGGGGATTAGGACGACAGGAGTGGAGACTTTCAGCACGGCGTGAATACAAGGGATGCCGTCCTTTGTAGTCTTCGCCGCCTTCATGTATGACTGCTCACGGAATACTTCACGCAGGTTTGCTGCAATAGACATCTTTTTGTCGATGGCATACTCATGCTCTGCTGTAGTGCCGTCAGTTTCTGTAATCGTAAATATGAACTTGTCGTTACGGATATTTATTATGATTTTCTTTATGTCGGTCATGGGGCGTAAAGTTGTTTTAGCCTTTTATTCTTGCTGCAATCCAAAGTATTACGACAGCACCTATTACGGCTGTGCCAAGTTGTCCGAGGATGCCTCCCCACGAGATGTCGAGAAGGTCGAAAATCCATCCGCCAACGATACCGCCGAATATTCCGAGAAACAGATTCCACCAACAGCCGTCACTCCTCCTGTCCATCAACTTGTTGGCACACAAGCCTGCCAAGATACCGATAATTATAGATCCAATAAGTCCGCTCATAATTTATTTTATTTTAATATTTTGACTGCAAAGATACGATTAAGTGTGTAAAAAAACAAATGAGAATGAAAAAAAATAGTATCTAATGGTATTTTGTTCACATTTTTTTGTTTTTGACGATTATATATTCATTATCTTTGGAGGGGTGTTTCTTGCTCTGAAAAAGATACCCGGGGTTTTATGCCCTGAACCCCGGGTATGTTTTCCACCCCTGTTTTTTTATCTTTTTGGCGAATGTCAGAATACCTTTTTTCAAGTTGTAAAATAAAAATCTGCAGAAGACGTTTTTATAATAAATAAAGTAACTTTTCCTCTGCATGACGACAGCCGCCTTTAAGGAAATAATCCTCACCAATCTTCATTTCCCTCCTACTGCAGACCAGCGCGGGGCAACGGATGTGTTTACCTCTTTCATAGCTCAGAGGGATGGCATGCCTGCTATGCTGTTGCGCGGCTCGGCAGGAACGGGAAAGACATCGCTCGTTGCAGCCTTCGTGAAAACTCTCCAGCAGTTGAAACAGAAGGTTATACTGATGGCTCCCACAGGGCGTGCCGCAAAAGTGCTGGCTTTGAGCAGCGAAACCCCTGCCACAACTATCCACAGAAAAATATATCGCCAAAAAAGCCTCGGGGGAGATTTCAGCCTCGACATCAACCTGCATACTGACACATTGTTTATAGTTGACGAGGCTTCCATGATTAGTACTGAGCCACAGATTGCCACTGCCGGAATGCCGATGTTCTTAGGAAATGGCGGTGGACTGATAGACGACCTCGTTACCTACGTCTATTCTGGCAGGAACTGCCGCCTGATGCTTGTAGGCGATACGGCACAGCTGCCGCCTGTAGGAGAGGACGAGGCACCTGCCCTGCGGAAGGAGGTGATAGAGGGCTATGGCATGAGAGTATTTGAATATGACATCATGGAAGTGGTGCGCCAGAAGTCCGTTTCCGGCATCTTGTGGAATGCAAACCAGATACGCTTTCTCATAACCCATGACTCTGCAACAGAACTGCCAAAGATAAAGTTTTCTGGGTTTGCCGACATACAGGTCGTTAATGGCAGCGAATTGATTGAAAGCCTTGAGGAAAGCTACTACAGGATGGGCATCGACGATACTGTTGTCATAACCCGCAGCAATAAGCGCGCTACCATATATAATAATGGTATAAGGGCTCGTGTCCTTGACCATGAGGATATTCTGACATCAGACGACAGGATAATGATTGTAAAAAACCATTACTTTGAAGAAGAAAATCCCCCCATGCCGTTTATTGCCAATGGCGACCTTGCCGTTGTCCAGAGGGTGAGAAATACCAGGGAACTATACGGCTTGACCTTTGCCGACCTCACATTGAGCTTTCCTGATTATGACGATATAGAGCTCACCATGACAACTATCCTTGATTGCCTTCAGACAGATGCCCCGGCACTTACCACAGAACAGCAACGGCAACTCTTCGAAGGCGTGATGGAAGACTATTCCGACCTGCCTCGGAAGGATGACAGGCTGAAGGCATTGAAGAAAGACATCTATTACACAGCCCTGCAGGTGAAGTTCGCCTATGCCATAACTTGTCATAAGGCGCAAGGCGGACAATGGGGACATGTTTATATTGACCAGGGATATATGACAGACGATATGCTGACCCCTGACTATATCCACTGGCTTTATACAGCCTTCACACGAGCCACAGAAAAACTGTATTTAGTAAACTGGCCCAAGGAACAAACAAAAGAAGATTGAAGCAATTTGCCTCAATCTTCTTTTGTTATTCGTCCAATAGGTCCTATTAGTCCAATAAGACTTATGAGTAGCCTAAAACTTATAGCTCAGTGTGCAATTAATCTGGTGGCGATTGTTCTTTACTTCCGTTGTTGGAGCTGTGATGTCATACCTGTTGTTGTCTGTAATTAAAGTATAATCACAGTATGGATGATACGTTCCTTTCTGTGTGGCATATTGGTATGCTAAATCCAGGTTTACATTTTTACCTAACAAGAAGCCAAGACCAAATGTAATACGATTAACACCCTTCCAATTTGTATAATCTGCCATACAATATTCATATCCAGGACTGTACATATTCAAACACTTATAGCCACCTTCTTCATATATTGGACTAACATAATTATAGCCCATGCGAATGGCTACTTCTGGCACAGGCTTTATTTCTGCACCAAGTTTTAAGGTATGAACCCCCTTGAGAGACTCCTTCGTGTTTTGATCCATATCTTTATCACTATTATAGTTGTCATGATATCTGTCATAGTAATCATAGTAATAACCATCTCTTACCTTATTAGTTATAGCACTATAATCAGCAAATTCGTATGTTGCTCCAATAGCAACTTGTGTTCCGAAAGTATGTCCGACAGAAAATCCAAAGCGCCAAGGTGTATTAATTTTATAGTCATACCGATAATCGTATGTGTTAGGAACCTCATAATTGTCACTATTAAAACTATACATAGTACTTGATTGTACTACTGGTGTGTTGTCAACCATCTTATATTTAACAGTCTCATAATCACCAACGCCATAAGCATACATCGTACTTGAGCAAGTCAATTTGTACCACGTAGGTGTATTTATATATAATCCAATGCGAAATGGAGATTCTTCTATAGGATGGAATATTGCGCCAAATTTTATGTCAAAACCTGTTCCTGTGATAGAGCGATTGTCACGTATACCTAATTCATTTGCATTGTTATGTTTGATAGGTGCAGTATAGTAATTAGGTTCTATGTAATTTGCAGTGAGAAGATTTTCTTTGTAATAAGAATCCGAAGAATAATTAACATTTTTTATACCAAATGTTATACCTAAGAATATTCTGTTTTTAATATTTCCGCTTATATTGAAGTCAAAGTTGCCAATATATCCAGATATTTCTCGTTGAGCTAGGTATTTATCACTATTGGCATATGGGTATCCAGAGTATTTTTTATAGACGTCAGGTTCACTTTCATTTTCTGTTCGCGGAATAAAATTGTTAAAGGTGTCAAATACGAGTTGATGTGTTATTGGGATATATATATCATTTTCAGTATAACTATATCCAGTAATTGCTGTACTTTTGCTTAGTGAAACACCCTGACCTTCATCATATTCTTGATAAGCACTGAGTATTTGATTAAAGTTGCGACTCTTTTGGAAATTGAAACCGAAATTCAAGAATGATTTCGGAGCTGTCTGCATAGAATATATTGCACCAATCTGATTAAGGTCAGCATTGGTAATGCCCGATTTATTTAAAATCTGAACATTTGTGTTATCTCCATTTTGTATAGTGGCACCAGCAGAAACGCCTATCCAAGATCTTCGAAATAATCCAATACCAGCAGGGTTTGTACTCATTGTAGAGATGTCAGCTCCAAGGGCTTCCATAGCACCACCCATACCAACATAGCGTGCAGTTCCATTGAGATCAACAGTTGCAATTTGTGCACTCTCATATGTTTCTTGCGCCATTGTCATTATGCTTATAAAGACAATAGTAAGACTAATAAATTTCTTCATCATTTTATTTAAATTTATTAATTACAAAATCTATCTGAAGCGACCACCGCCTCTGCTTCCTCCACCGCCAGAGAAGCCTCTGCTGCTTCGCATTCCGCCTCCGCCAGAGAAACCGCCTCCACTGCTTCTCATTCCCCCAGAGAAGCCTCCTCCGCTGCTTCGAGTTACTCCAACATTATTTATACCACTTCTGCGTATAGTACTTGTATTGTTGTTGGAGATATTATTTACTCTATTATTTCGATTTCCAAAACCAGAACGAGAACTGTTAAATTGTCCTGATCCATTTGTGTGTCCTCTAAAACCACTATTGCTACGAGCAGGTCTGAAGTTCCCTCGACTAGAATAGGTAGTAGCATATCCACCTCTATAATGTCCATAGCGCACGGGTCTATATCCCCAGTGTCTGCCATACCAGCCTCTTCCGCGCCAGCCCCAGCCACTGTAGTAATACCCCCACGAAGATCCCCAGTACCAAGGACGGGAATAATAGCCGTAGTGCCAGGACCAACCATAATACCATGGGTCATAGTAATAAGAACCATAGTACCAAGGGTCATAATACCAAGGGTCGTCAACAACTATGACTGTGGTAGTAGGGCGGTAGCCTTCCCAACGTCTCAGACGCATGTAGTTCTCAAAGTCGTTGATAGATATCGTCACAGAGTCCTTATTATAATATGGGTCATTCCCATAACGGTATCTGCGGTTGTATTCATCAACATCACGATCCGAACCGCAATAGTCTTTCGGATTATAGGAATAGCTGTCCTCGTATGGACGATATGATTTATATCCGCCAGAATTATTTGAAGATGATACGGAATTGCCAACTTTCTGAGCTTTCTGTGAGCCGTCAGATGCAAAATACATATCATCGTCCTGTGCCATTACCTGGCAAGCGATAACTGACAACAGATAACTGAAAATTAACTTTTTCATATTTTTACTGATTTTATTGTTTTACGGCACAAAGATACGACGTTTTTTCTGCCTTTAAGAAGAAAATTCCCTAATTCGCTTTAGGATTTTCCCTACTGCCCTGATGCGAAATTCAGAATCAGGGTACACCAATCGTTGTTTGTCTTTCTTGAGATTTCCTTCAGCCCTAATGACTCTGCTTTCTCTGTCAGCATTGGGGCATCCTCTTCATAGAATCCGCTTATTATCAATGTTCCTCCAATAGCCAGTACATTATGCAGATGCTCCATGTCTTCAAGCAGGATGTTTCTGTTTATGTTGGCTACTATCAGGTCGAAGATACCCTCTACATGAGTCAGTATGTTGATATCTCCGTGCAGTACATCCATCTGCATGCTGACACCATTCAGCTCGGCATTATACTTTGTGTTTTCAGCACTCCATTCGTCGATGTCATAGCTGACAACATGCTTCGCTCCAAATTTCAGTGCCGCTATTCCCAATATTCCTGTTCCACATCCGCAGTCGAGAACTCTCTTTTCTGTCAGCGGCTGCTCCAGCAGGGCTTCTACCATCATTCTGGTTGTCTCGTGGGTTCCTGTTCCGAAAGCGTTGGTAGCATGTATTGCGATGCTGATAGGAGTGGAAAATTCTGTACAGTCTTTCGTATGCCTTGCATCATATATTGTCACCATGTTCTTTACATTGATAGGCTCAAAACCTTCTTCCTCTTCCCATGTGGCGTTCCAGTCTTGGTTTTCTATCTCCTCGGTAGAATAGGTGATGCTTACTTCTGGCATCATTTGATTCTTAATCACCTCGTCAACAACGGCTTCGTGATAGTTGTCTTGCTGTATGTACCCTATCAACTGATTGTCGTTATATTCAAAAGCATCATATCCTGACTCTCCTAAATCGTCGGCAAGTAGGTCGCGAGCTGTTTCTGTTGCTTCCTGGTCGGGTGCTGCTATAGTGAAAATAGTCTTTAGGTATATCATTTCATGTTTCTTAATGCTCCAATCAACTCATTGTTTTCTTCACGTGTTCCAATGGTTACCCGGAGACAGTTATTGCATAATGAAACTCTTGTCCTGTTACGCACGATGATTCCTTTCTCTACGAGGTAGTCATACGCCTTTTGGGCATCCTTTACCTTTGCAAGGAAGAAGTTTGCATCTGTTGGATATATCTTCTCGCATATAGGCAGTTCACCAAAGGCTTCCATTGTTCTTTCTCTTTCCTGCAACAGTAGGTTTACCCATTGTTCTACAGGCTGTGTGTCCTTGAGGCGTTTCATTGCTTGCTCTTGGGTAAGCATATTTACGTTGTAGGGATATTTCACCTTGTTGAAGATGCCTATAATCTCTTTCTTTGCAAATGCCATTCCCAGTCTGATTGCTGCCGAACCCCATGCCTTACTCATTGTCTGGAGCACTACGACATGTGATGTTTCGGAGTTGATGTATCTGCTGAATGATTTCTGCTTTGAAAAGTCTATGTATGCTTCATCTACTACTACGATGCCGTCGAAGTCTTCTATCACCTTCTCTATTTCCTCTCCATTGATATCATTTCCTGTCGGATTGTTTGGTGAGCAAATCCAGATAGCCTTTGTGTTGGCATCGCATGCTGCGAGAAGTTTATCTGCTGTAATCTGGTAGTTCTCGTCAAGCATCACGTTTCTGTATTCCACATCATTGATATTGGCACACACCTCATACATTCCGTAAGTGGGGCAGATGGCTACCACGTTGTCTTTCTTAGGTTCGCAGAAGCATCTATATATAAGGTCTATTGCCTCGTCGCTACCATTTCCTAAGAAAATATTCTCTGCTGGTACATTCTTCACCTCGCTTAGCCTTTCCTTCAGTCTTTCCTGCAAAGGGTCTGGATAACGATTGTATGGACCGTTAAAGGGGTTCTCGTTAGCATCAAGAAACACGTGTGCCACGTGTCCGCTATACTCATTGCGAGCACTCGAATATGGTGCCAGCGACCAGATATTGGGTCTTACTAAATCTTTGATTGTTCGCATATCTTATTTTCAAATTTCAATGTTCAATGTTCAATCTTCAATTTTCAATCTCTCCAACGCTTCCACTAACCGTTTTCTTTGTGTGGCGAGGTTTATTCGTATGCATCTGCTGTCGCCATACATTGAGCCGCTATTCACATAGACGTTTTCCTCCTTTAGCAGATGATGTGTCATTTCGTTGCCACTCATTCCTGTCTTTTCTATGTTCACCCACATCAGGTATGTTCCCTCCAGAGGATAGACCTCCCAATCGGGTAGGTGGGTTTCTATGTATTCTTTGGCAAAGGCATAGTTGTCATAGATGTATCTGTTCAGCTCAGTCAGCCATTCTTCTCCCTCTTTGCTGTAAGCTGCCTGCAGTGCTATCACTCCGAAAGGATTTACGTCACACACCTCATTGATGTTTATTGCCTTGTCAATCCTTGTGCGGATATCTTTGTCTGGGGCTATTATATTTGCTATCTGCAGTCCAGCAATGTTGAATGCCTTTGAGGGTGATATGCAGGTTGCATAGTTGTTATCTGCTGCTATAGTGGCAAAGGGCGTGTATCTTACGTTGATGTCAGGATTTACGAATTCGCAGTGTATCTCGTCTGCTATGACAAATATTCCATGCTTATGACATATCTCAGCCATCTTTCCCAGCTCTTCCTTGCGCCAAACATGTCCTGTGGGGTTATGAGGATTGCAGAGTAGAAATGCCTTTACCTTCGGGTCGGCACAATGCTTCTCGAAGTCATCGAGGTTTGTTGATGCCTCTTCTGCTATACAGTCGTTGTTCCTGATGCTTGAGAAGAAACAGTTATATACCGGAGTCTGTATCAGCACCTTGTCACCAGGCTTCGTCATAGCCTTAATGATGGCGGATATCGCAGGCACCACTCCAGAGGTGTATATAAACCAGTCTCTCTTCATCTGCCAACCATGTCTGCGGGCAAACCAGTTGATGGTGGCTTGATAGTATGATTCCGGCACAAGGGTATATCCGAAACATCCATGCTCCATGCGCTTCTTCAGTGCTTCCATGATGCATGGTGCTGTCTCGAAGTCCATATCTGCTACCCATAGTGCAATGCCTTCTTTCCCATCTTTTGTAGAGGCATCCCAACTGTCCCATTTGTAGCTGTTGGTACCTATGCGGTTTACTATCCTATCGAAGTTGTATTTTGGCATCTGCCGGTTGTTTTTGGTTTTCGTCAATAATTATCTCTCCTACCTTTCCCTCTACTATTATTTCTCCTGATGTGGGGTTCTTGATGCTGTGAACATCGCCCTTGATGTTTCCATGTACTGTGGAGTATTCAAACATCAGGTTTGCATCTTCTCCAAAGGTGCAGTCTTCCATTGTCAGACCATCTACATAGCATAGCAGCTGTTCGCCTGTCATGTGACATCTTACGAGTCTTATGTTTTTGGCATACCATGCAAAGTATTCACCGTTTATCTCGCTGTCATAGATGGTAACATTCTCAGCCTCCCAGAAGGCATCTTTAGAATTGAGCACTGCATTGTGTATCTCGACGTTCTTTGCATA
>DJWZ01000047.1 GCA_002449535.1 Prevotellaceae bacterium UBA7017
TTCCTATACACGCTTGACGGCGGCATGGATGAAGAGCGGCTTAGGACAGCCGTAGAGGCTGTAGTGGCAGCGCACCCCACGTTGTTTACACGCATTGAACTGAACGAGCAGGGCGAGCCCGTGCAGAGCATAGACGACAGCGAAACGTTCAGTCTCAAGGTGGAGCATGTCAGCGACATAGAAGAGGCGAAGAAGGGTATGGTCATCCCGTTTGATTTGCATAAGGACCGCCTTTTCCACATGCGGCTGCTGAGGGATAGCGAGCATTTCTACCTGTTCATCGACGTGCATCACGTAATAGGAGACGGCACGACACTGCGGGTGATAGTTGCCGACATCGAGGTTGCCTATAACGGCAAGGCACTGGAGCCCGAGGCAATGACGCTTGCTGACGTGGCACTCAAGGAGGCTGAGCTGCGCCTGACACCGGCTTTTGAGGAAGGCAGGCAGTGGTATGCCCGTAACTTTGACTGCAGCGACACCTTCAGTCAGCTGATACCCGACCAAAAGGGCTCGGTGGCTTCGGAACTGAAGATACAGTCGCGCAAGCTGGGCGTCAGCCTTGATGCCATTGACGCTTTCTGCAAGGCTAACGGCATATTCAGAAGCACATTCTTTACTGCCGCGTATGGCTATCTGCTGGCAAAATACAATAATGATGAGGAGGCGCTGTTCAGCACCGTATATAACGGCCGCACAGACAAGCGACTGTTGCGCTCCGTTGCCATGCTGGTGAAGACGGTGCCCGTATATGCGAAGTTTACCGATGACACGACGGTGCTCGATTTCCTGAAGGCTGGGCAGGAGCAGATGAAGGGATGCAGAGAACACGACATCTATGCATATACAGACGTAATTGCCGAACTGAACCTTCAGATGGGTTCAATCTTTGCATGGCACGGAACGGTATTAGGCGATGCAGAGATAAACGGCAAGCCCGTAAAGGCAACCGACCTGTATCATGCCAGCTTTGAAATACCGCTATACATCAAGGCAGTGATTGCTGACGGTCAATGCTGCGTGACGGCAGAATATCGCACGGGGCTCTATTCCGAACAGCTGATAAGCATGTTCCTGGAGAGCTATGAGGCTATTACGGAGGAATTTCTCAGCAAGGAATATCTGCGCGACATCAATATCTCCACGAAAGAACAGCTGTCGCTACTCGACAGTTTCAACATCACCGACGTGCCCTACGACCAAAGCCAGACCATCGTATCGCTGTTTCGCCAGCAGGCAGAAAGAGTGCCAGACAACATCGCAGTAGTCTATCACGACGTGAAGCTGACCTACAGAGAGGTCGATGAACTGTCAGACAGGATTGCTGCGCACATAGCTGAAAGGCTAAGGATGAAAGCTGAAAGTCCGAGCACTCCCCCCGTCATCTCCGTGCTCATACCGCGATGCGAGTGGATGGTGGTGGCGTCACTGGGCGTGCTGAAGGCAGGGTGTGCCTACCAACCACTTGACCCCACCTACCCCAAGGAGCGATTGAACTTCATGATGCAGGATGCCGACGCAAAAATGCTTATTGCCGACGAGGCTTTGCGACCGTTGGTGGATGAATATCAGGGCGAGGTGCTGCTGACAAAGGACATCGCAGCACTGCCGGACAATCCGGTTACCCCGATTGTCCCGATTACCCCTGACTCGCTCTTCATCCTGCTATATACGTCTGGCTCTACGGGCACGCCAAAGGGCTGCCAGATTACGCACGCCAACATCGTATGCTTCTGCCATTGGTATCAGCGTTACTACTCACTGACCGACGACTGCCATGTGGCGGCTTATGCCAGCTACGGCTTCGATGCCAACATGATGGATATGTACCCGGCACTTACCTGTGGTGCCTCTGTGTATGTTATAGGTGACAATATACGTCTGAACCTGCCGGATTTGAACGAATACTTCAATGCCAACGGCATCACTCACTCGCTCATCACCACACAGGTGGGCTATCAGTTTGCTACCAACGTAGATAACCACTCGCTGAAACACTTCTCCGTAGGTGGCGAGAAACTATCGGCACTCGAGCCGCCAAAGAATTATCAGATGCATAATTGCTACGGACCTACTGAGTGCACCATCGTCGCCACAGCTTACCGACTGGAACGCCTTGAACAGGACATACCTATCGGCAAACCGCTTGACAATACGCGCCTGTATATTGTGGACAAACAGTTTAACCGCCTGCCTCCCGGTGCAGTGGGCGAGTTGTGGGTAAGCGGTCCGCAGGTATGCCGTGGCTACCTCAACCGCCCGGAGAAGACGGCAGAGGTCTTTATCAAGAACCCATTCATAGGAGAAGAGGGCAATGGCGAGAAATACTCTCGTGTATATCGCACAGGCGACATAGTGCGCTATCTGCCTGACGGCAATATACAGTTCGTGGGGCGTAAGGACGAACAGGTAAAGATTCGTGGCTTCCGCATCGAACTCAAGGAGGTGGAGGCTATCATTCGCCAGTTCCCTGGCATCAAGGATGCTACCGTACAGGCATTTGACGAAGAGGACGGCAGCAAGTTCATCGCAGCCTACGTAGTCAGCGACGAGCCTATCGACATCAATGCCCTGAACGACTTTATACTCGATGAGAAACCACCTTACATGGTGCCTGCCGTGACGATGCAGATAGACAACATTCCGCTGAACCAAAACCAGAAGGTCAACAAGAAGGCACTGCCCAAACCCGAAAGGAACAACAGGGCAATAGACGAAGAGCCTGGCTCTGCTGCACCACTCAACATGCTGGAGCAGGAGATACACGACATCATCGCTGAAATCATACATACTGAAGACTTCGGCATTACCACGCTGCTGGGTTATGCAGGGCTGACATCTATCACGTCCATCAAACTCGCCATACAAATAAACAAGCGCTTCGGCGTTACGCTGGATTCAAAGAAACTGGCAAAGACTGGCAGCATACAGAGCATCGAAAACGAGATACTGAAAGCCCTCTTGAGCGGAAGTGTTTCCAAACAGGACTCTGCCGAGACGACACATGCCGACATGAGCAACATTCCGTTGTCGTATGCACAGATGGGGGTTTATGTAGAGTGCATGAAGCAGCCCGACTCTACCATTTACAATATTCCCGTCATTATCCGCTTCCCAAAGGATATGGACGTCACGCTGCTCATCAAGGCAGTAGAGACACTCGTCAAGAGCCATCCTATGCTACAGGCTCATTTCGGCAGTGCCGGCGCAGATACAGTACAGATTGTTGACCCCAGCCAGCCTATCGATATTTCTCAGAGTAGGCACACCGAGGAAGAGTTTACAAAATACAAACTGGAGTTTATCAAGCCATTCAACCTCAGGCAAGGACCTCTCTACCACATAGAGATAGCCACTACCGAAGAGGCAGTTTACCTGATGATGGATATCCATCACCTCGTAATAGACGGAAGCTCCTACGATGTGCTCCTGACACAATTATTCGATTTGCTCACTGGCAAGGATATTGAACCAGAGAGCTTCACCTATGCTGATTTCGTGGCTGCGCAAAAGGCTGTCGAGAACAGCGAGGACTACGCTGTGGCACACGACTTCTTCCATGAGCGACTGGGGAACGTGGAGGGAGTTACGGAGATACCATCAGACCTGACCAATCCTAAGAATCAGGGGAGCATCGACACATTACATACCCCCCTGCACTTCAACGAGATAGAGCACTTCTGCCGTCAGCACAACATCTCTCCGGCGCATCTTACTCTTGCTGCTACATTCTATGCCCTGTCGCGCTTTGCCAACAACGAACAGCTGTGCATCACCACTATAAGTAACGGACGTGCCGACCTGCGCATCAGTAATACCGTGGGTATGTTTGTCAACACGCTGGCGTTGTCTGCCGTCATCGACGGACAGAGTGTGATGGAATTTCTTAAAGAAACCAGCAGGAACTTCGACGAGACCCTGCGCCACGAGAGTTATCCGTTTGCCCGCATTGCCGCCGACTACGACATCACGGCAGAGATAATGTTCGCCTACCAAATGGGGGTAATGGAGAGCCATGAATACAAGGGACAGCCAGCAGAGGTGGAGATTTTAGAGAGCGACACACCTAAGTTTAGCATCGCCTTATACATACAGAATGACCCGTCAGGCAAACCGAGCATTTGTCTGCAATATGACAACGGACGCTATAGCAAGGAACTGATGCAGAACCTGGCTCAGTCTATAAGTAATGCGGCTGATGCCTTTATCTGCAATCCTGACGCACCGCTGAAGAGCGTGTCACTGCTCGACGACAGCCAGCTGTCACTACTCGACAGCTTCAACATCACCGACGTGCCTTACGACCAGAGCCAGACCATCGTATCGCTGTTTCGCAGGCAGGCAGAAAGAGTGCCAAACAACATCGCAGTGGTCTATCACGACGTGAAGCTGACCTACAGAGAGGTCGATGAACTGTCAGACAGGATTGCGGCGCACATAGCTGAAAGGCTAAGGCTGAAAGTTGAAAGTCTGAGCACTCCCCCCGTCATCTCCGTGCTCATACCGCGATGCGAGTGGATGGTGGTGGCGTCACTGGGCGTGCTGAAGGCAGGGTGTGCATACCAACCACTTGACCCCACCTACCCAAAGGAGCGACTGAACTTCATGATGCAGGATGCCGACGCAAAAATGCTTATTGCCGACGAGGCTTTGCGACCGTTGGTAGATGAATATCAGGGCGAGGTGCTGCTGACAAGGGACATCGCAGCACTGCCGGACAATCCGGTTACCCCGATTGTCCCGATTACCCCTGACTCGCTCTTCATCCTGCTATATACGTCTGGCTCTACGGGCACGCCAAAGGGCTGCCAGATTACGCACGCCAACATCGTATGCTTCTGCCATTGGTATCAGCGTTACTACTCACTGACCGACGACTGCCATGTAGCGGCTTATGCCAGCTATGGCTTCGATGCCTGCATGATGGATATGTATCCGGCACTCACATGTGGCGCCTCTGTGTATGTTATAGGTGACGATATACGTCTGAACCTGCCTGATTTGAACGAATACTTCGAAGCCAATGGCATCACTCACTCGTTCATCACCACACAGGTGGGCTATCAGTTTGCTACCAACGTAGATAACCACTCGATGAAGCACTTCTCCGTAGGTGGCGAGAAACTATCGGCACTCGAGCCGCCAAAGAATTATCAGATGCATAATGGCTATGGACCTACTGAGTGCACCATCTTCACAACAACCTACCGAATGGAACGCCTTGAGCAGGACATACCTATCGGCAAACCGCTTGACAATATGCGCCTGTATATTGTTGACAAACAGTTTAATCGCCTGCCTCCCGGTGCAGTGGGCGAGTTGTGGGTAAGCGGTCCGCAGGTGAGCCATGGCTACCTCAACCGCCCAGAAAAGACGGCAGAGGTCTTTATCAAGAACCCGTTCATAGGAGAAGTGTGCAATGGAGAAAAATACTCTCGCGTGTATCGCACCGGCGACATAGTGCGCTATCTGCCTGACGGCAATATACAGTTCGTGGGGCGCAAGGACGGACAGGTAAAGATTCGTGGCTTCCGCATCGAACTCAAGGAAGTGGAGGCTGTCATTCGCCAGTTCCCAGGCATCAAGGATGCTACCGTACAAGCTTTTGATTACGATAGCGGGGGCAAGTTTATTGCAGCTTACGTAGTCAGCGACGAGCGGGTGGACATCAAAAAACTGAATGCATTTATAGGCAAGCAGAAACCGTCCTATATGATTCCTGCGGCTACAATGCAGATAGACAGCATTCCGCTGAACCAGAACCAGAAAGTCAACAAGCGAGTCCTGCCTACTCCGGTCATCCAGACTGATGACCACGAATATGTGGAGCCTATAGGCGATACAGAGAAACTCTTCTGCAAAATATTCAGTGACGTCCTTTCTGTGAACAGAATCGGTGCTACCGACAATTTCTTTGAACTTGGCGGAACGTCTCTAATGGTTACCAAAGTTATTATCGAAGCTGATAAGGCAGGTCACCATGTGGCTTACGGTGACGTATTCTCCCATCCTACCCCGCGACTGCTGGCACAGTTCGTAACGGGTGAAATTCCTGTAGAAAAAACTGACCCTGAGATAACGGACTTTGATTATTCTGCCATCTCCGAACTCTTGCAGCATAACAATGTAGATACGTTTGTCAATGGCGAGCGCCAGCAGCTGGGTAACGTCCTGCTCACTGGTGCTACAGGCTATCTGGGCATCCATGTTCTGCGACAGCTCATCGACTCTGATGCGCCTACCATCACATGCCTCGTACGTGGAAAGAACAAGCAGGCGGCAGAAAATCGACTTAAAACTCTGTTGTTCTATTATTTCGACAAGCGATTTGAAGAGCTATTCGGCTCCCGCATCTTTGTCGTTAATGGCGACGTTACACAAGATTTCTCAACTTTCGACCTTCAACCATCAACTTTCGACTCCATTGACACCGTCTTCAACTGTGCGGCAAACGTGAAGCATTTCTCTAAAAAGTCAGACATCGAGGATGTGAATATCGGAGGTGCTCAGCGTTGCGTGGACTTCTGTCTGAAAACAGGAGCCAAGCTGGTTCACATTTCAACCACCTCCGTCGGCGATACATGGGTCGTTCGCAGTAATAGCGAAGAATTTCCTATTCTCGACGAACGCAAGCTCTGGTTCGGACAATTCCTTGACAACCGATATATCCATTCCAAGTTCCTTGCTGAGCGTCTGGTGCTCGATGCCGTTGCCCGTCATGGTCTCAGTGCCAAGGTGATGCGTGTGGGTAATCTGGCACCACGCAGCTACGATGGTGAGTTCCAGGTTAATTTCAATAGCAATAGCTATATGGGACGACTGAAGGTGTTCTACACTCTCGGGTGCTGCCCCTACGACAGCTATGACGACCCCACCGAGATGTCGCCTATTGACCAAACGGCAAAGGCGGTCGTACTCCTTGCCTCCACACCTAAGGAATGTACCCTTTTCCAGCCGTTCAATAATCATACCGGGTTACTCGGCGACGTGCTACAGCTGATGGGTAAGCTGGGCAGGGAAATACGCTTTGTAGAGAATGAAGAGTTTAAGAACGCTCTTGACCAAGCTGGGCAAGAGCCAGAGAAGGCAAAGCTGCTCTCGGCTATGATGGCTTATCAGGATATGGCTCACGGACAAAAGACGGTTATGATAAATCGCGACAACCGATACACCTGCACCATACTCCATCGCCTCAACTTCTATTGGAACAACACTGCCTGGGACTATGTAGAGCGCATGCTCAATGCCATCAGCGGATTTGGCTATTTTGAGTAAAAAAGGAATGGGGAATGCATAATTATCAATGGTCAATAGTCAATGGTCAATGTAAAAACAGTCATACTCTTAGCCTTCATCTTCCTTTGCAACATCATTGCGAAGGCAGATGATGACATCATCACCTATGAGGGAGACCACTACATCATCAATGTAGAGGCACTGCATCCTGACAGCGAGATGACATTGATGGATGTATTGCTGACATGTCCGGACTTCGTGACAACTGACGGCAGGAATATCCTCGGGAAATACGATGTCTGCGTAGATAACATCAGCCATGTTATGGACATCGAGAGTTTTACGCACAATGTCAAGGCATCAGAGCTGAAGGAAGTGCATGTATATAACTTCGGCTCTGTTTCACAAGGCAGTAACGGACTGTATGGAGTTATAGATGTGTATTATAATGAGCCTCAGCCTCATTCCACCAACGGAAAAGTAGCAGTGGAGGGCAGTACATACGGTAACGGAAAACTATATACCGACATCACGACAAGCAGCAAGAATCTCGTTATAAGGGGATATGCCCTTACCAGTCTGAAATATGGAACAAGAAATACAAACGAAGTGAAAGACTTCCGCTCCAGACGAGCGGTAGAAGATGTCCATCTCAACCTTGACTGGAATATCAGTCCCAAGGACAATCTGAAGATAAAGGCATATCAGAAGTTCTATGACTATAAGGAACGCTCACACCTCATTGAAGCCAATGAAGACTATACCTTTCCCAGATTGGAACGATATGGAGATTTCGTAGCCTCATATACAAGGATGATTGGCGACAATGGGGCTGAATTTATTGCAGAAGCCGGAGCGGATTATCTCAATCTGCACGAAGGAACACGTAAGATACGGGAAACTTTTCCTTATTGCTATGCAGAAGTGTCTTTTCCATGTTTTACAGAAGGGATGTCGTTAATGGCTGGATGGGAAATGGACTATGACAACCATTGGGTAGTAGGTTCGAATCGCCAACAGATTCTTGAAAATCAGTTTTACATGCAACTTAACTACAATCATGGTTCGTGGCTCATTACCCTCGGTGACCGCCTTGACCACGTAAACCATTGGAGCCATACATACAACCTGAAAGATGACGAATTCCGTACCTCCAACTCGAAAAACATCAACTGCTACCACGTCAGTGTAGGTTATAAAGCGAACAGGCATTTCGTACAGGGGTCGTTCAGTCATGACTTCTACCTTCCATCGGCAGATGAATTCTATGCAGACATCATTGAAATAGAACGGAGGCATTTTTATCCGAAGACCAATACTATTTGGCATACAGAGGCACGATATACCTATCAATATAAAAACATTGCAGCAACATCAAGTGCATACTACTCATGGCAAGATGACACATATCTGCCAAAAGAAGAGAAGGTAGGTTTCCGCACGTCACTGACATGGAACACAGGAAAATTCAGACTTACAGCGGGGGCAGACTACTATCATGTGAAAAAACATTTTGACATACAGGAAGGAGAGTACAGCCATAGCAACTGTATCAACCTGAAACTGGCTCCTACCCTGCTGTTAAGACATGGATTCAGGGTTTCATCAGTATTGCTTTACAACAATAAGCAGACTTACAATATAGTTCCAGCACATCTTTTTGCTTCGGTAAAGATAAACAAAGACTTCGGCAAGCATCTCAATGTATATGCCGACTTCCGTGACATTGCGGGAATGCCCTCCTATTCTTTCATCAATATAGATGAAAATTATTACAATCGGGCTCTTACCTTGGGTATGACATACCGATTCTGAGATAATAACAAACGAATACATAACACATATTTATGACAATCAATCAGATTCTTCGTTCATCATTTCTTGCTGGTGTCTGTATCGGCATTGCAGGCTTTGGGTACCTTGCCTCAAAAGATATCATAGGAGCTGTGCTCTTTGCCTTCGGACTTCTCACTGTTGTCCACTATGCCCTGAAACTATATACCGGCACAGCCGGATTTATTGTAAAGGGTGAAGTGGGACAGCTATTTCTTATCCTTTTAGGTAATCTGTTGGGATGTCTCTTTGTTGCACTCATTGCACGCTGTTCCCCCATGCCACTGCAGGAAACGGCGCAGGCTGTGCTATCAGGACGACTTGCCACCGGTCCAATAAAAGGAGGTGTTTTGGCTATAGGATGCGGATTTATCATGACGACAGCTGTAACCTTTGCCAGAAAACAACAAAATCTGCCACTGCTGTTCGGAGTTCCGCTCTTCATTACCTGCGGTTTCCCCCACTGTGTTGCTGATGCTTTCTACTATATGTGTGTACCAGTAGAATATCTGTCCGAACATGCTGCGGAGGTACTTACTTTCTATGTCAGCATTGTCATAGGAAATTTCATAGGTTGTAACCTTTATAGAGCAGTCATTAAAGAGTAACAAAAAAATCAGAGGATAGGAAAAAACCTATCCTCTTTCTTTTTACCCATAAGGTGTTCCCTAAAAAAATAAAACCTACTATATTTTACTTTTTGTTATCCTTTTTCCTATCTTTCTTTTTATCCTTATCAAAATCTCTTTTGTCTTTTCCGCCATCAGCCTTCTTAAATCCTTGCCCCATGTGGTGACTACGGAATCCGTGATGCATCATAGGATTGCGATGCTTTGACCACTGACCGCTTCTCTGTCCGTGCATCCTTTTGTGCATAGCACGATGCTGCTGCATATATACCTTTGCCTCAAGATACTGGATATATTTCTCATCACCAAGAGTCTGGCGAAGTTCCTTACGGAAATTCTCGTGATATTTCTTCCTCAACTCCATCACAGTCTTCATGGTTGCTGAGTCAATGCAACATTTCTGCTGACAGCAGCTTTCTTTGCAGCAGTTATCCTTGCAACAGTTATCTTTGCAACATTCCATTTTTCCACATGCCTGATTTTTAACCTGTGGTTGAGGCTGTGCCGATACCACCATACTCATTGTTAGGCACACAAATGCAATAATAGTCTTTTTCATTTTTACCTTATATTTTTATTAAACTCACTTATGTGACGTAACCAATATGAAAAAGGTTTATTCGGGAAATTCCTATCATAGGTAGGTATTTTCCCCAAAGGAGTAGGAAAAAATACTTTCGAGATTCATATTCTTGCCGTATCTTTGCAGCGTGAAAAAGAAACAATGATAACGTTTAACAATATAAATAATAGAAAGGAGATTCGTCATGAAAAAGATGTTATTTGGTCTGATTGTCATCTCAATATTGAGCACAGGCACCGCATTTGCACAGCGTCGCAGTAGTCACAGCGTTCAAGGTGGACGCCACGAGGTTGTTCGTACTGAGGCATGTAGGAATTATGGTGGCGGAGGATATCGGGAGACCTATGTAAGGGAATATAACTATGGTCACAGAAGTCCTGGGCATCACGGATATATGCATCATCGTCCTTACAGGTCCGCCTATCACTGCCCTCCTCCACGTCCTGTTTACCGAGAGAGAGTAATCGTAACGCCAGCTCCAGTAGCATATAGTTACCCTTGCCCTGCCCCAGCATACTCATATCCAGTACCAACTCCAGTACCTGTTCCCGCAACAACAGTAGTAGTTGAGACTGCACCCGTACATCCAGCAATATCAATAGGAGCCCTTGCCGGAGCACTCATAGGAGGCTCAATAGCCGCAGCTGCATGCAGATAAAAGTTCTACGTTTTTTATCTTTGTAAGGTTTCGCAAGTAAATATTTACCTGCGAAACTTTTCTTTTTACAAGCCAACTTATGAGACAAATAGCACAAATTTGCCCTTAAATATGATTTTTTTTTGTAAAAAATTTGTTATTTAAGAAAAAAACATTAATTTTGCACCCAAACGAACCTAATTTAAAAACTTTCAATTATTATAACCATTATGAGAAAGAACTTTTTCTCTCTAATTACCCTGCTGTCATTATTCCTTTTCAGCAGTACTATTTACGCCCAAACGGATTTAACAGGTGCTACAGTTACGCTATCGTCAACAGAATTTACCTATGACGGCACAGCCCACGAACCAACAGTTTCTGGTATAAGAAAGGGTTCGAAGAGATACAATGGTCTTGTAGCAGGCACAGATTACGACCTTACTTATTCAGACAACGTTCATGCAGGTACAGCGACTGCGACCCTGACATTCAAAGGTGATTACACAGGTGTTGCCACAAGAGCATTTACGATTGCCCCAAAAGATTTAAGCAGAGAAGTAGCTCTTGAGTTGAATATCTCTGAGGTAGATTATGACGGTACTGCAAAAGAACCCAGTGTATCGGATTTAAAATATGGTGAGATTACCTTAATAAGTGGTACTGACTATAACATTTCCTATATGAATAACATCAATCCAGGGTCGGCTACCGTAACAGCGACCTTCAAGGGTGATTATACAGGAACAACAAACAAAAAATTTACTATCATTGACAGCGGTACAGTGCCACCATCTTCACTTACCGTGAATTACTATGACAGGAATCTGGAAAACCCAGAGGTGGAGGTAGAAAAGACCTATGCAGAATTCCTAACATTATTAGAAACTTATCCAAACGCTATCGCAATAGCACCACGAGGTTTTGACGTATGGCCAATGGACAAGAAGCATATCGTTGTCAGGGGTGAAAACGAATGGACTAACACCTGTAATAGTTTTACTTTAACTGACAAGCAAGACTTCTATTCTTCCGTTTCTTTTACAGCTAAGACTGTTACATATACTCGCAATTTGGTAGAGGGATACAACACTATATGTTTACCATTCGGTATAGGGGAAGCCGACATACCTGAAAATTCAGGATTATATAATTTTTTCACTACTGACGAAGAAAACAACCAAATATATTTCTTAGCAACACAAGCTGTCAGCGCAGGATATCCTTGCTTACTGAAAACAGAGCAAGCAGATCCATGGACTTTAGAATTGTCTGACATAAGAATAGAAAATCGCCCAACAGGAATTGGAGGCGCTAATGAAGGTGCAAGTTTTGGAACCTACGTACTTACATCAGCATTTAAATACGACGAAAACAACCCATTCTATGGTTTGCGTAACTCAGACAACAAATTTGCACCTTTGGCAAATACGTTATCTCCATTCCGCGCATGTATCCAAATTCATGACATTAATGTTAGTACATCAAGATCAGCATACGGAATCGTTATTGCCGACTCAATTACAGATATAGAGAACGTTAAGGCACAAGCAAAAGATAGTAAAACATTACTTAACGGTAAATTTGTCAATAACGGACAAATTATTATTGTCAAAGACGGCAAGACATTCAATATTTCTGGCGCAGAACTAAAATAAAACAATAGATTAAGGAGAATCAAATTATGAAAAATATATTTCCTATTGTCAGCATAGCTTTGATGGCTATTGGATTGACAACAAGTTGCGGTAGCGATAACGACTCTGCTAACGATGATATCGTAGCAAATTCCTACGATGCGCGACATAATATTGAGAATGCTAACAAACTGGAGGAAAATGGTCTTATATCATATAGTGAAGATCTTACGTCTGCTACAGTACAATTTGCTGCCAACAACACAGCAAACATGAGATTAGCAATGGTTCTTGCCGGTTCTAATGGCAAAAAGATAGCCGAATATCCTGCTTTTTTTTCTGAAACTGACAATATGTATCATGTTAATCTGACAAACCTTTCCCCCGGAAATATATATTTCTATCATATCGTAGCCTATGATGCGGAAGGAAATTATGTCAGCCGTGCAAACGAAGGCTCATTCACTTTACCACAAATAGCTGGTCCCGAGGCTTTGACAGGGCTTATAGCACACGCCCCTACAGGAATAAGGGGAATAAACGTAGAAGATGGGAAAATAAAAGTTACAGAAACTACTGGCTATATCACAGGCGATGCCATCACTCCAGATGTTGAATATTCCATTAATGGTGGAGAAACATGGGAAAGCGCTACAGCAAATGGTATCATAGAAGGTCTTCCTATAGGAAAAGTACTTGTACGTATAGCAGCAACAACATCAAGGATGGCAGGAGCATCTGTTGAACTCACCATACCTGGCAATACTGATATCAATGGCGATGACGGTTATGCAGAAGGTGAGAATGCAAGACAATCCAGACTATCTATAGAATAAATAAAATTTTCAAATTACTCAATCCCCCAGCTAAACAAATGGTTGGGGGATATTTTTTATAATCTTAATTGAAGTTGGGCTTCTATAAGCGTTTTTGTCGTGGCAGCACTTTTTGAGTTCGCGGCAGTATGGGTGGTACTTATCTTACCGACTGCCGTGAGCCACTTTGTCAATTTACCCTTCAACATAAGCATAGCATGAACGCCCCTACCCCAATACGACGGATAACTAAGATTATACATCAAGCCAGGCTCATAGGCATACAGACGGCTGTCATAGCCATCGGTATTGAAGAATGCTCCCATGCCGCATATATTCCACCTGTCAGATATATTATAGCTGGCACTTTCAGAAACGATAATGCCATTACTACGTGCTGCGGTCTTTCCCACAAAAGAGCCCTCTACATTCGTTTTCAACTTCCACCTTATTCCTTCATAATTTGCTATTACACGTATTCTATGGGTGTCATTATCTTTGGTCTTAAATCTATAACGAGTGGATAAAGTCCACCCTTTTCCCATATTCACCGTTGCCTGCAAGCAGTTATCCCACGAATAGGTTCCTGGCGCACGCAGGTACCTGTACCATGCGAAATAAGCATAGTCAGTATATAGGTCTATCGTAAGATTTCGCAATGGCTCATAATGCAAACCGCCATATATGCCACTTTCATTTGTGACAGCAGAATTCTCACCAAAAGCACTGCCATAGAAGGCGTGATAGCGATATGAATAATATCGCTGTACCGCCATCAGAGTAATCTTACCACTTGTACGCCATACTAAACTATTAAGAGTAGCTATGGGTGTTCCACCACTCTTTAATTTACCATATCTCGAATCGTCTTCCCTTCCTGAATATGCTGTCTCTCCCGTCAACGTAAGAGTACGCCATCTTAGCCTGTAATCAATCCCAATATTATATGTACTATTGCCACTTGGATAATAATATCGGTAAAGTAGTGAAGCAGGAAGTGTAGTCTTCTTGGTGTATATCGGGTTAAGGAAATTGGAGAAGTGGGTATAAACAACAGACGCACCCACACTCCAATCTACGCCTTTTTCTGTTATCTTTCCATATTTTACATGCCCTCCTAACGTGAAAATACTTATATTATTTTTCCTTGCTATTTCAGACTTAGTCCTATGGTAGCCATTCGTCAGAACTGTAGAGATAGAGTTATCCGCATTCAGTGTCGCATCTGCATAACGATAGGATGCCAATGCTGCCACAGAAATACCACATGGCAGTTGGATTGCAACTGCAGCACCCTGAAGGTATTTCTCGTCAGAAGTTCCACTATAAGGACTGAAAACACTACTGAGACGTCCGACTGCAGACAACACGCCTTGCTTGCTGAGACGATAAGTATTGTTCAAAGTGAGTCCCATGCCGAATTTTCCTCGGAATGTTCCCAATATTATCTGTTTGAAAATGCCCAGCCGCCGTATGGACAAGTTATAGGTGTACGAATCATATCCCAGACGATTTGGGCGTGTAAAAAAATGTTCACCCACACTTTTACCTCCTGTAATATTAAACTTTACATTTTCGCCCATTCCAACGGAATATCTCAAGCTATGCTTTGTATTATCGCCTAAATATAAAGCATTTTTTTCATAAGTCGGAAAGCTACCCGTCAACAGAATCTGGTGATTTAAATGGCGAATACCATATTTCAAAGCCTCACGACTATACCATTTCCGAGGTTCTTTATCAGCTACATATAGGAAAGCAAATAAATAATCGCGCAATCTGTCATCGATGGAAGGAATAAGAGACAATTCATGTATATCCCTGAGATTACCGTATTTTTCCCGATATTCGATAATATCACTGATTTGATTGATACTCAATCCCGGAATCTGAAGCAGGTCTTCCGTTTCAGCAGTATTAACATCCAAAGGTTGAGATGCCAATTCTGTCAGCAGGTTATACGCCTCCTGAAAGGAAACGGCAGAATTCTCGCTGTTTTCGTATAAATATTCAAGATAAGTTTCCCACGACGCATTCTTTTGCGCCGCCATCGGTTCAATAAGAAATAATAAGACTAATAGAAACAGACTATTCCTCAATGTATTTCTTCAAAGCTTTTGCCACACCATTTGCCCATGTGTCTATACCGCCATCCATTTCCAAAGAGGATACCAGTTTTACGACACTCTCAAGTGGCATTCCATAACGCAAAATACCACTAATTAGTTTGGCATAATTCCAATATTCAGGATTAAACTTTTCAGACAGTCCTTCTACTGTCGTCTTGTAGCCACGCCTGTTTTCAAACTGAAAATCATAACGTTTGGTACCATCTTCATTTATATGACGAATGATTTTCCCTGCATTTACTGACTTAGGCAATATAATTCCCTCATCGTCATCTTGCAGACCAGTAAAAATCTCATAAGGTTTCCCCCCAAGCAAACCTACGAAAGCTACCCACTTGTCCTTTGCATTCTGGAAGCGAACGACATCACATTCTAATATCTCAGGGCGCTTACGATAGCTACCCACAAATTCATCTGCCATATTGATATATCTTGTTATTTTGGCAGCAAAGATACAAAAAAATGTCAATATTTACATGTTTTGAAGATTTTTTTTGTAACTTTGCCCGCAAAAAGTAAAATAAACATTTCATTCTAATGAAAGAATTAACACTTAAGTATGGCTGCAACCCTAATCAAAAGCCATCACGCATATTCATGGCAGAGGGAGCTGCCAATGGTGGAGAACTACCTATAGAGGTTCTTAACGGTCGTCCTGGCTACATCAATTTCTTGGACGCGTTAAACTCTTGGCAGTTAGTAAAAGAATTGAAGGAAGCGACAGGTCTTCCAGCAGCAGCATCTTTCAAGCATGTTTCCCCTGCAGGTGCTTCTGTAGGTCTTCCTTTGAGTGATACACTGAAGAAAATTTACTTTGTTGATGACATCAAACTACCTTTGAGTCCTATAGCTTGTGCTTATGCAAGAGCACGTGGAGCCGACAGAATGTCTTCTTATGGTGACTTCATTGCTCTAAGTGATGAGTGTGATGCTGTTACTGCTACACTTATAAAGCGCGAAGTCAGCGATGGCATCATAGCACCAAGCTTCAGCGAAGAGGCACTGCAGATACTCCGCGAAAAGCGTAAAGGAACATACAACGTCATAAAGATAGATCCTAACTACAAGCCAGCACCTGTAGAGACAAAGCAGTGCTTTGGCATCACATTTGAACAGGGGCGAAATGAAATAAAGCTCAACGACCCTGCCCTGTTTGAGAATATTCCTACAAAGCAGAAACATTTTACCGAAGAGGCAAAACGTGACCTTATGATTGCCCTCATAACATTGAAATACACCCAGAGTAATAGCGTTTGCTACGTAAAGGATGGTCAGGCTATAGGCATTGGAGCTGGTCAGCAAAGTCGAATTCACTGCACACGTCTTGCAGGAAACAAGGCTGATATATGGTGGTTACGCCAATCTCCAAAAGTAATGAACCTGCCTTTCAAACATGATATCCGTAGAGCTGACAGAGACAATACTATAGATGTTTATATTTCTGATGACTACGAAGACGTATTA